>NC_014506.1:1230398-1537998 GCF_000147355.1 Sulfurimonas autotrophica DSM 16294 | reverse complement strand
TATCATTTTTATACTTATATAGTTTATTTTATTTGTATAAAAATTATATCCATATTTTATTTAATTTCTGCTCTAGGTTTGTCAAAATAATAACCTTGTGACTTATTGACACCTAATTCTACAAGTTTATCTTGTATAGCTTTTGTCTCGACGTATTCACCAATGGTTTTGATGTTCATCTCTTTTGCAAAGGCGACAATTACGGACGTGAGAATTTCAGAACGCTTATCTTCAACAATTGTGCGGATGATACTACCGTCTATTTTTATAAAATCAGCTTGAAGTTTCATAAGGTACTCAAAGTTTGAATACCCGGTTCCAAAATCATCTATAGCAATTTTACAGCCATATTTTTTTACTTCATGTATAAACTTTTCGATTTCATCAAAATCTTCTATACTTTCACTCTCTACAATTTCAAAAATGACTCTATTGCCGATATTATATTCTTCTAACATGTTAAAAATAAAAGATTTTATGTCTTTGTCTAAAATATCTTCAATAGTTAGATTCACAGAAAATTCATAAGTATTGTCTTTAAAGGCATCAAAGCTTTTTTTAACAACAATTTTTGTCAGTTTTTTATAGAGTTTTGCTTTTTTGGCGATTTCTAAGAAATGCCATGGGGTAATTATATTGCCTTGTCTGTCCACTAGTCGTATCAGTGATTCATACTTATTTATTGTATTTGTGCTGTTATCCATAATGGGTTGAAAATACATGACTATTCTATCTTCCAAAATAGCATCTTTTATCTCTTGTATCCATTTTAAATTATTTTCATATTCTTCATTTAAGGAAGCTTCATCACTATAAAAGATGATGTTTTTTGACTCTTTTTTGGCAAGTTTAAGTGCCATATTTGCTGTTGGAAGAAGAAGCTCTGTTTCTTCAAAAGAGACCCCGACTGTAATATTTAAATAAATGTCTTGACCATCAATATGTAAGGGATGTTGGTGTATACCATGAATGAGAAGTTCTACATTATGTTTGATCGCATCATGGTTTGTTTCTTTAGAAAGAAGAACGAATTCATCACCGTTGAGTCTAAAGAATTTGCACTCAGGATTCTTTTTAAGGTTTTCTAATAAAAATTTACTAAACTCAACAAGAACTTTATCTCCAAATTTTTCTCCATAGAGGTCATTGATTTGACTAAAGGTATCTATATTTATTAGTAGCAAGGAGAAATGTTTTTCTTCTTTTTTTGCTTCAATAAGGGCACGTCTGTTTGGAAGTCCCGTTAAAGCATCTGTGTAAAACATCTTTGTTAACTCATCTTGTGTGTATTCCATTAATTCGTTATGCTTGTCTTTAAGTTTTTGTTTTGTAGAAATATCTGTTTTGCGTATAAAATATTTAAGTAGAATATATATGCCACTGAGTGCAGCGGTTATATTGAGGAAAAAGAAAATTTCCTGCGCAAAAGGTGGTATGGTATGGTGATATGTCTTTATAAGAATTGGATCCAGAATTACAGATAAGACGACTAAAGCTATAAAAGCATAAAGCCAGTCGAGCGAATTTTCTTTTTTATCATGTACAAGAGAAGCGACAGGCGCAAAAAATGCCCATATCATAACGTAGCTTCCTTGCGCAAAACCGCCTAATGACCACATGAGAAAAAAAGGAAGAAAGAGAACTAAAAACATTTGTACTTTTTGAACTACTAAAAGATTACCATTTCTTTTATAGCACCAAATGTTTAAAAAAGATACAAGTGCATAAAAAAGAGGAATAGCTGCCGGTATATATTGCCCAAAAATGGCATAAATAAGTGCCCATATAAGGCTAACAGGCCCGATTATCATCGGTACAATAAGAATTGAAGCTTCTTTTAACTCATTTGCACTTACTTCATTGGTATTGGAGTTGAGCAGTTTATGTAAGTAATTTTTATAAGCTTGAATCATTGGGCTACTTTTTCTCTAATTATATCACAAAAATATCACAAATATTGCTTAATCAAGTATTAAATTTTATTATCTAATTTATAAAAAAAATGTGATACAAAAATTATAAAATATGCTAAAATTACATATATGAATTAAGGGAAGAAGATGTCATTTGAAAAGCTGGGAATTTTTAAGCCGTTGCTTGATGCTATAAACGATTTGGGCTATAAAGAGCCAACACTTGTTCAAACAAGAGCTATTCCCTTGGTGCTGGGAAAAAAAGATGTTTTTGCTACAGCTCAAACCGGGACAGGTAAGACGGCTGCTTTTGCATTGCCGATACTGCAAAAAATGCGTAAGCATGTTGAAAGCAAAGGTGTACGTGCCATAATACTTTCTCCTACAAGAGAATTGAGTATACAAATCTATGAGGATATTACTGCGTACTCCAAGTATATGGATATAAAAACAACAATTTTAGTTGGTGGTAAAGATTTACAAAAGCAACGCGAGGCCTTGAAAAAAGGGACGGAGATTGTTATAGCCACACCGGGACGATTACTTGAACATATAGAAAATGGATTAAGCCTTAAAGATGTAGAAGTGTTTGTACTTGATGAGGCCGACAGAATGTTAGATATGGGATTTACCAAAGATATTCGAAAAATTCATCCGCTGCTGCCAAAAAGACATCAAACACTTCTTTTTTCCGCTACATTTAGTGATAAGGTACGAAAACTTTCTAAGCTTATTTTAACGAAGCCTGCATTTATCGAAACAGCGAAGAAAAATACAACAGTTGATACTATTAATCAAGTGGCATATCTTGTAGATACTGTAAGAAAAGCCGAGCTTTTGGCTTACTTGATAGGTTCAAGAAATTTTCCTCAGGTTTTGGTTTTTACCAGAACTAAAGTCAGTGCTGATGCACTGAGCGAAGAGTTGAAAAAAGACGGATTAAAATGCGGCGTGATTCACGGCGACAGAACAAAAGCAAACCGTCTTAAAACGCTTAACCAGTTTAAAGAGGGAAAAATTAGGGTTTTAGTGGCAACAGACATTGCTTCACGCGGGCTAGACATAGAAGAACTGCCGTATGTGATCAACTATGAACTACCGTCAATCCCGGAAGATTATGTGCATCGGGTAGGAAGAACAGGGCGTGCAGGACGTGAGGGTGAAGCGATTTCACTTATAGATATTTATGAAAAGTATGACATAAAAGATATAGAAAAGCTTATAGGTCAAAAAATACCGCAAGAAACTGTTGAAGGTTTTGAACCTGATCCCAATATTCGTAGAAAAGATGTGGATGAAGTCAAACTCAAAGCTGAGCATAAAAAACCTGACAATAAAAAAGTGCGTCAATATAATAAAAATACGACAGGTATGGTTTCAAAGAAAAAGAGAAAAACGACCAAACGGGATGCAAAATAATGAGCAAAGCACAAACAAAATATTTAAAAGATTACAAGAAACCTGCGTATGCAATAAAAACGGTAGATTTAACGTTTGAGTTGTTTGAAGAAGAGACTATTGTAACAAATAGCATGCAGATAACAAAAGCAGATACGAATGAAAAAGATTTAAAGCTTGATGCGGTCAGTTTGGAGCTCTTGGAAGTCTCTTTAAACGGCTTGAAACTACAGGAGAGTCGTTATATTATAGAAGAAGAGAATCTCACTATTATAAATGTTCCGACCGAATTTGAAATAAAAATAAAAAACAAAATATACCCGCAAAATAATACAGAACTCGAAGGCTTGTATAAATCAGGTGATATTTTCTGTACACAAAATGAGCCTGAGGGCTTTAGAAGTATAACGCCTTATCTTGACCGTCCTGATATTATGAGTGTTTTTACAACGACGGTTGTCGCAGACAAGAAAAAATATCCGATTTTGCTTAGTAACGGCAATAAAATAAAGTGTCATGAGAGTTTTGATGAACGCCACGGGGTAACATGGCATGATCCGCACCCGAAACCTTCGTATCTTTTTGCTCTTGTTGCAGGTGATTTAGGCAGTATAAGTGATGAGTTTGTCACAATGAGCGGTAATAAAATCGTTTTAAATATTTACTGTGATTTAGGCAATGAAAACAAGTGCCATCATGCAATGCGTTCACTCAAAGAGGCAATGAAGTGGGATGAAAAAAAATACGGCCGCGAATATGATTTGGAAATTTACAATATTGTGGCGGTAGACAGTTTCAACATGGGAGCTATGGAAAACAAAGGGCTTAATATCTTTAACTCAGCCTATGTTTTGGCAGATATGGATACTGCAACGGATGCAAATTTTATGGGGATTGAGAGTGTAATAGCCCATGAATATTTTCATAACTGGACAGGAAACCGTATTACATGTAGAGACTGGTTCCAATTGACACTCAAAGAGGGACTGACAGTATTTCGTGACCAATGCTTTTCAGCAGATATGAATTCAGCTGAGGTGCAGCGCATAGAAGATGTAAAAGCACTCAGAGAGCGGCAGTTTGTAGAAGATGCTTCCCCAACGCGTCATCCGATTCAGCCGGAGTCTTATATATCTATGAATAATTTTTATACGGCGACTGTGTATGAAAAAGGGGCTGAAGTTATACGCATGGTGCATACGTTTTTGGGTGAGAAAAAGTATGCAAAGGCGACTGATTTGTACTTTGAAACTTTTGACGGACAGGCAGTGACGACAGATGATTTTTTATGGGCAATGAGTAAGGGCGGAGATATTAACCTTGAAGCTTTCAAGACTTGGTACCATCAAAGCGGAACGCCTCGTCTTAAAGTCGAAGAGTCTTTTGCTAACGGAACATATAAACTCTCTTTAACGCAAATAATTCCGGATACACTTGAGGATAGAAAACAAAAGCCTTATTACTATCCATTGAAAATGGGACTGCTTGATGAAGAGGGTAAAGAAGTTTTGGTAAAAACACTCATAGTTTCAAAAGAGCATGAAACATTCGTCTTTGAAAATTTTGAGACGAAACCTGTGCTCTCAATCAATCGGGATTTTTCTGCACCGATTATCATAGAGCAAAAAAAGAGTGAATATGACTTTTTGATGCAATACGATACAAACAGTTTTACGCAGTATGAAGCGACGCAAAACTTTGCATTACAGACGATAAACAAGCTGATATCTTCAGATGAAATTGACAAAGCATTTGTACAGGCTTATGGCTATTTACTGGATTTAGACGTTGATTTATCTTACAAGGCACTGCTTTTGGAATTACCTTCGGTTTCTGCAATTATGCAGCTTCAGGAAAAAATTGATTTTGATGTAATATATACGGCACAAGACAAATTACTCAAAATAATAGCCCAAAAATTCAAAAATAAACTTTTGGATATTTACAAGAAAAATCATTTCCCTGCATCAATGAGCTTAGATGCAGAATATATAGCAAAGCGGGCTATTAAAAACAGAGTGTTGAAAATTCTCTTTGCACTTAAAAGTGATGAGGTCGCACAGCTGGCTCAAAAGCAGTATGAAGAGTCTTTGACAATGACAGACAGAATTGTAGCCTTGGATGTATTGGAGAACTTACATGTAAACTATGCGGAAGTTGCATTACAAGATTTTTATAACAAATATAAAGATGAAACACTTGTTATGAATAAGTATTTTGCTATTCTGGCATCTTCAAGCAGATATGATGTGTTAGAACGTGTTGAAAAACTGCAAAGAGATAAAGTATATGATGAAAAAGTTCCAAATCTTGTGCGCTCTTTAGTCGGCTCATTCGCAAGAAACCATAAATATTTTCATGCTAAAGACGGAAGCGGGTATAAATTTTTGGCCGATAAAATCATAGCGATAGATAAAATTAATCCGCAAATGGCTTCAGGTCTCTGCGGAGCGTTTAAAGTTTGTAATAAAATGAATAATCATAATCAAAATTTGATGAAAAAAGAGCTCTCGCGTGTAATTTCTACACAGGGGCTTTCAAAAAATAGTTTTGAAATTATAGATAAAATATTAAAATAAGCTTAATTTTTATAACTAATAAGTTCTAGAAGGCCTGAAAATAGGCAAGTTGTAAGGGTTTATTTTTTTAACTTATTCTGTTTATAATAAAATATAATAACTACTTGTGATAACATTGTGATATCATTTTGATAAAGTTACTAAGAACTTAAATATAGAGGAAAATTATATGGCAAGATTAGTTGTATTAGGTGGTGGTGTTGCTGGTCATACAACGGCAACATTCGCTGCAAAATGGTTAGGCTCGGAGCATGAGGTTGTAGTTGTTACGCCAAATGCAAAATGGAACTGGATTCCATCAAACATATGGGTTGGTGTCGGTGAAATGACAAAAGAAGATGTGACATTTGATTTGGCGCCTGTTTATGCAAAAGCCGGTATTGATTATCATCAGGCAAAAGCAGTCTCTTTAAATCCAGAAGGTTCTGGATCAAGTGACAAGCCTTTTGTTACTATAGAGTATACAAGCGCTGATAAAGCGGGACAAACTGAAAATATAGAGTATGATTATATTGTTAATGCAACAGGACCGAAATTAAATTTCGGAGCAACTCCAGGGTTAGGCGAAGGCTCAAATTTAGGTGAGCATACAGTTTCTGTTTGTACTGCTGACCATGCTGTGCATGCTTCAGAAAAATTAAATGAAGCAATTGAGAAAATGAAAGGCGGAACTCGTCAAAAATTTTTAATAGGTACAGGTCACGGTATGTGTACATGTCAGGGTGCTGCATTTGAGTATATTTTCAATATAGAACATGAGTTAAAAAAAGCCGGTGTTCGTGATATGGCAGATATGAAATGGATTTCAAATGAATCTTTTTTAGGTGATTTTGGTATGGGTGGACTTCATATGAAAGTTGGCGGATATGTAGTATCTTCAAAACTTTTTGCAGAGTCACTTTTTGCTGAGCGTAGTATTGACTGGTTAATAGGTGCGCATGTGAATAAAGTAGAATCTGGCAAAGTTCATTATGAATTACTTGATGGGAGTATGGGTGAAGAAGAATTTGATTTTTCAATGCTTATACCACCATTTGCTGGTGTAGGACTAAAAGCTTATGACAAAGCAGGTGAAGATATAACAGGCACTGTATTCGCTCCAAACGGTTTTATGAAAGTTGATGCTGATTATACTCCTAAACCTTATGCAGAGTGGAAAGCAAGTGACTGGCCAAGAACATACCAAAATCCTACATATAAAAATATGTTTGCTGCAGGTATTGCTTTTGCACCACCGCATTTTATTTCGAAACCGATGAAATCTCCAAATGGAACACCAATTAATCCTACACCTCCAAGAACAGGTATGCCTTCAGGTATCATCGGTAAAGCAGTTGCACATTCCGTATGTGACTTGATGACAAAAGGTGAAAATGCTCATTTACATGAGGCTTCTATGGCTGAAATGGGTGCTGCTTGTGTTGCAAGTGCTGGTAAAGGTGTCTTTGACGGTACGGCTGCTGCTATGACTGTTTATCCTGTTGTTCCAGATTTTGAGAAGTATCCTGGAACAGGTCGTGATACAGATTATACATTTGGTGAAATTGGTCTTGCGGGACATTGGATTAAACATATTTTACATCACTTGTTTATGTACAAAGCAAAACTTAACCCAGGCTGGACATTAATCCCAGAATAAAAAAAGGAGACAATATGAGCGAAAAAAAATTAGTAGAAGAAGAAGTAAATTTTCAAAAAGAGCAGTTTAGTTTAACAATGATACCAGGTAAATTTGCTCGTTCAATGAGAACATGTGTTATTTGGCAATTTATTAGATTTGTCATAATTAATGTAAAAATGATTATTGTAGTTGGTAAAAGTCACTAGATAATTATTTATAGTTGCGAGAGTTTTTCTTTCGCAGCACCTCTATCTCTCATCCAAAAAGGTTTTTCATGGTACGTACTATTATTCAATACCCAACGCCTTTAAGTGTAGAGTATGCCACGGATGTAAGAATTTTTGATGAAACGTTATTTGCCTTGATAGAAGATCTCAAAGATACTATCAATGAAAATAATTTGGATGCTTTAAGTGCTTATCAAATTGGAAGTTACTATAATGTAGTTATTGTAAAAGATGATTCTGGAGAGTTTATCGAGATGATTAATCCGAGATTAATCAGTCACAGTGGTACAATTATAACAGATGAACAAACAGCATATTATCCGGATAAAAGTGCCGAGATTCAGAGATATGATAAAATAAGTGTTGTCTATCAAGACAGAAACGGCAATGACAAATCCATGCAGGCAAGTGGAGAATTTTCCATAAGAATTCAAAGGAAAATAGACTATACATTTGGGGCTACATTTGTTCAAAAAATGTCCAAAGAGGAAAAAGAAAAATTTGAAAAAAATTTGGAAAATGGTATAAACAGTGAAAATGCTGATTATTGCCCTACAATATTTCACAGAGATAAGATTTTAAAACTTATAAATATGGTCATGCTTCTTATGCTTTTGCCTTTGGTGGCATCTTTTTTTATTGAAAATAAGCAGACTTTACAAAGTTTGTGGATGTATCAACTTTATACAGTATATGGAGTGATTTGTTTAAACGTAGTTTACTTTTTTTATGCACAGTATGAAGGAAAACTGCATATTGCATGTGATAGCTGTCAGCTAGGCAATATTGTTGCAACTACCGTCATATCTTTAGTGAAGTTGGCGGTTATTGTAACTGCATCATATTTTTTGTTACATGTAATATAAAGAGAGTCAGTATATGGAAGAGCGTATTGCACATTTAAAGGCTGAAAAAAATGTATTTACTGTTTCAAAAGCAGATATACTAAACCAATGGATATCGTATGCATCTGTTAAAGAAATACTGATTTTACATAAGATAAATGAAAAAGATTTTATAGAAAAATATGCCAGCGGTGTTTTTGATTACTTTATGGGTGTTATAGCAGGCAGCAGAGATATTGGAGACTGCCCTGTTATGCAGGAGTTTTTGGCATATTTGAAGTTTCGTGAAATCAGTGCGGATGAGTTGTTTGAAATATGCAGTAACTTTCGTCGTTCTATGATAGAGTTTACCTATGATGCTAAGGTAAATTCAAAAGAGATATTTGAAGATATCTCTTATATATTTGACAAAAATTTTAAAGGTATTTTGAAATATTATACAGACAGTATTTTTCAAAAGCTTATAGATGCAAGACAAGAAGCTTTACGTGCTGCTCAAGCAAAAGAGTATTTTCTCTCCAATATGTCACATGAAATACGCACACCACTTAATGCTATTTTAGGTTTCGTTAATCTTTTAATGGATGAAGATATTTCTAACAAACATAGAAATTATTTAGATATTATATTAAACAGCGGTGAAAATTTATTGAGCATTATCAATGATATTTTGGATTTTTCAAAACTCAGAAGCGGTGAGTTTAATATTGAGGCAAAAGTTTTTTCTCTACATGAAGAATTAAGTCATACAATGGAGTTATTTGTAGCAAGTGCCAATTCTAAAGATATTACTATCACCTCATTTATAGATCCCAGGATTCCAAAAGAGTTATTTGGTGATGTGCTTAGAATCAAGCAGATAGTCTCTAATTTTTTAAGTAATGCTATTAAATTTACACCTGTTGGCGGTGTCATCAAGGTAGAAGCGAGTTGTCATAATCAGCAGCTTACAATCAGTGTAAACGATAACGGTGTAGGTATAAATAAAGAAGATTTACAAAATATATTTGTTGCTTTTACACAGGCACGCTCAAGTGAACATGACAATAAAGAGGGAAGTGGACTAGGACTTTGTATTTCACATCAGCTTGCAGAATTAATGCACGGAAAAGTACATGTAAACTCAAAAGTGGGAGAGGGGAGTACATTTTGGCTGGACATTCCGGTAGAAGTTCAAAATGATGAATGCCAGATTTTTAATGATATAAGTGATTTTCAAAAATTAAAAATGGTTGTTTATGCAAAAGATAAAGTTTTAGACTTTAGACATGAATCATTTATAAAATATGCCGAAATTTTTACGATGGACATTAGTGTTGTTGACACACTCGATTGTGAATTTGATATATGTATATTTGTGCATGAAAAGTGTAGTGTACAAATGAAAAAAGAGATTATTAATTCAGAAAAGAAATACATAGCATTGATGAGTAGAGAATATGATACATACGAACAATACAATCATATTCATGCAATGTGCTTCCCTCTGTATTGTTCTAAAATCCATAGAATATTTAATGAATTGCTTAACCCGGAATTGTCATTAACACATGATAAAAAAATATCCAATAAATTCAAAGGGCATATTTTAGTAGCCGAAGACAATGAAGCGAATCAGGAACTTATAAAAATTATTCTTAGTAAATATGGGTTAACATTTGATTTGGCTGTTAATGGGCAAGAAGCAGTTGCCCTGTATAAACGTAATACATATGATTTAATACTTATGGATGAACAGATGCCTGTTATGAACGGTACAGATGCCGTAGCAAAAATCATAAAATATGAAGAGGCAGAGGGCTTAAGTCATACACCTATTTCGGCACTGACTGCCAATGTGTTAAAGGGAAATAAAGAAAAAGATCTCCTCAATGGGTTTGACACATTCTTGGGAAAACCTTTGGTCTTAAAAGAGTTGGAACGTGTGTTTATAGCTTACTTGAAATTAGATTCATATAGCGTAACATATGAAGATAAAACTGATGTATCTTTAATAAATAAAAAAGAGATTATCGGTCTGGACTCTAAAAAACTAATGAAAGAGTTGATGTTGAATGAGAATGAACTTATTATGCTTTTGACCTTATTTATAAAAAAAATGAAAAGTACAATGACAGATCTTGCGCAAGCTATTAAAGTAAGGGATTATAAAAAAATAGCTCTTTTATCTCACAATATCAAAGGATCAAGCGGAAATTTTAGAATTGAACTTTTACAAAAAAATGCAAATGAAATTGAGAAGAGGGCAAAACTTGAGAATGTAGATTATCCTTATGAAAAAACATTCCAAGAGATAGAAAAAAAGATTGCCTCAATCAAAGTAAACTAATTTACTCTTCTATATAATAACCAATTCCTGAGGCATTTTTTATAATATCTGTTTCAAGTTTATTTCTAAGGCGCCAGACTAGAGTTCTTACACTGTTTTCAGTAGCACCGTGCTCTTCCCAGACATAATTCATTGCCTGCTCAAACGATACAACTAGTCCAAGTTGGGCAACGAGAAGTCGCAAAAATGCATTTTCTTTTTTTGTAAGTTTTATCTTCTTTCCTTTGTAGAAAGTCTCACATATACTAATATCGAGATGATAATCACCACCGCCAAAAGGTACAATAGGCTTATCAGATGAACGTTTGGAATAGAGCAGTTTTTCTAGATTTAGTTTATCTACTTTGAGTGAATCAATATTCTCTTTTCTTTCATTTTCCTGCTGGTATTTAAACAAAGCCATTTGTATAGTTGCATGTAAAGAACCCGGATCAAAAGGCTTTACTATATACCCATAAGGTTCAGTCAGTTTTGCCTGGGCAATAATGTCGTCATCACTGTATGATGTTAAATAAATAAAAGGAATGTCATACTCTTCTTTTATAGTTTTTGCAAGTTCAATACCATCATTGCTTTCTTGTAAAGAGATGTCAATAATAATAACATCTGGATTATGCGTAGCTATTTTATTTTTTGCTTGGGAAGTGTTATCGCACATTGCTACTACACTATATCCATGCTTTTGTAAAGACATATTTAAATTTAGTGATGTGATTTCATCATCTTCAACAATTATTACTCTGTGTTTTTCCATATGCTTTTCCTGTATTAAAAAAAAGTGACTAATTTGTGATAAATTAAGTCTATATTATAATATAACATTTTATTATTTACAACTAAATCTATGCATTCTTGATAAATTGTTACAAAATGACACTTTAATTATGATATAGTTCTCTCAAAGGATGTAAAAGTGGCATATTATGTGTATATTTTACAATGTAGTGACAACAGCCTATACACGGGGATAACTACAGATTTAGAGCGACGAGTATATGAACATAACAACTCAGACAAAGGCGCAAAATATACTAAAGTTAGAAGACCGGTAATATTAGTATATAATGAAAAATGTGAAAATAGAAGTATCGCATCAAAGCGTGAATATGAAATAAAAAAATTAACACGAGCAAAAAAGTTAAATATTATTGATAATTAATATATGTACTTTTGTGTAAATTTAGCTATTATTCTAAAAAATTAAATAGAGGGGAGAATAAATGAAATTTGAATTAAAAGATGATTACATAGAACTTTTTAAATTATTAAAAGTGCTGGATCTTGTTGACAGTGGCGCACAGGCAAAAATGATTGTAGCTGAAGGCTATGTTTTGAGAAATGGTGAAGTTGAGCTGAGAAAACGGGCTAAAATTATCGCTGGCGATGTTTTGATAGTTGGTGATGATGTTACGATAGAGGTACTTAGTATAAACTTCTAGAGTAAAAAAGAACTTAGCAGTCCGATAAGGCCACCAAAAACTCCACCCCAGACAACCAGCCAGTCAAGATGTTCACGTATCATTTTTTGCACGATTTCTTTGACCATTTGAGGGGTCAGTTCATTGAGTCTTGCATCTATGACTTTTTCGATTGATTTTATCATATCATCATTCAATGATGAACTTTGCAGGTGTTGCTGCAGGGTGTCATTAAATGCATTTGAGCGGACTATTTTAATGACTGCTGATTTGAGTTTACATGTAAAAGGGTCTTTTAAAGCACTTAGAGCACTCTCTCCGCCAAACATACCAAGCATTCCGCCAAAAGAGGACTCCATTACTGTCTTGCTTAAGGCATCAAAGGCAGGTGTAAAATCAGTTTCTTCAATTATAGGTTCCAAATCTATCTTTTTTTCTTCATTGACAAAAAACTTTTCTAACTGCTCTTTTGTGAAAAACTCATTCATAATAAGGTTTTTAATAGCACTTTTAAATGTTTCAAATCTCTCTACAATGACACCAGATCCATATAAAAAAGGTACTTTTTCAAAAAGCATATGAATTGCGAGTTGATTTGTCAAGGCACCTGAGAGTGCAAACAGACCTGTATATAAAAAGAACTCTTTATACACAGGAACCGCAAAAGAAATTCCAACAAGAAGCAGTGCAATCAGGTTTGTAATAAAACTTTTATTTAATTTCATACTCTCTCTCCTTTTTAAATGTGAAATTATATACTAAAAGTGTATGATTAGGAAAAATATTTAATGGATTAAATTATGAAACAAGAAACATATGAACTTTTTAAAAATGAAAGTGTAAATACAATAGTAAATGAAATTGACAAAGAACTCAAAACAAGAAATGAATCTCCCTTCTGGAGTGATAAAATTGTACCTTTTTCGCGTGCTATACTCTCAGTTTTAGTACCTTTGCGCGATAATGATTTACTTTTTACGCCTGAAGGGAAATATATTGACATCCTGACTCCTGAAATTTTTTTACAATGGAGTGATTTTTTAAGTCTCAAAACATTGGCTTTTACACTTGCAGACTCTAATGAGGCAAAAAAATTATTAAGAACCAAACTTGATGATGAAAAATGTGAAAATTATATGCCAATTGATTTAAGTGATTTAGGTACATATTTGAGTAGATATACGGTGAATTTGGAAAATGAAGGTTTGGATTTTCCTATAGCAAATTATAACTTGCATCAAGGGGTAAGTAATGTAATAAAATCTCTTCTTTAGTAGAAGATAAGATACAAAAAACCCCACAGCAAAAAAATTATAAATCCTAACACTCCAAATGTAAGTACAATTCTCAGTGTTAGAAAAAAAAGAAATTTTAAAATCGTCGTCACTCTGTTCATTTTTTGTAAGGAACAGTCTTTACATGTAAGCCTTTTGTAGCATATTCCATGCCGCCTTTTAAGTTAATGACCTTATATCCAAATTCTTTTGCCAGCCATGGAGCAACCATAGAAGTTCTGCTGCCTGTATGGCAGATAAGGGCAAAAGGTTTTGTAGTATCAACCTTTTTATTTAATTCATTTAAAAATTTTCTTGCATCATAATTACCTTTTGCATCCCAAAACATGATTGGAATGGCATCTTTTAAAAGACCGGTTTCTTTCCATTCTCCCGGTGTTCTAATGTCGACGATTGGAATATTTTGTTTGAGTAGCTCTTTTGATATATATTCATCCTGAACCTCGGCGAATAAAGTTACAGCAAGCACCATAAGCATAAAAATTATTTTTTTCATTATTTTCTCCATATATTGTTCGAGTTCTTAGATATAATTATACTAACAAATAAACAATAGGACGAAAATGGCAGCATCTAAAAAGGTAATTGAGAATGCAAGTAGACTTCGTTATATAAGAGCATTACAAAGGTTTCAAAAAAGTATTTTGTCATATTTGTCCAACAGTGACACATTGGATAATGAAAAATACAATAAAAAAATTGACAATGCACTAAAGCTTCTTAACCGTGTTGAAGAAGTACAACTTTACAAGGGAGAACTTCAAGATTTACAACAATTCGTGAAAAAGATGATTGCTTATAAAGACTCTAATGAAGATATTGATAATATTAAAGAAGAGCTGCTTTACAGTGCAAACCAGTTGGAAAAAAGTAAAAATGCCAAACGTTATAAAAAAGACAAGCACTCCTACTCCAAATATGAAGATTGGGAGTGATTCTCTTTGTCTTGTTATTAATGTGTCTCTTTTGACTCAACAAGCATAGTATCTAAAAGCGCAAAAAGTTCTTCAGAAGCATTTTCCATCTCTTCAAAATTGTGAAGAATGCCATCTGCATGCTGCAATACCTCTTCCTCAGGACTTTGTACCTCAAGATAAGCAAGATTATGATTTGCATTTGTGTGTACAATATTATGTGGTTTTGCCACTTTAGAATATGCCGAAGTATTGCTAAATCGCTCTTTGCCTTCGTGATCATACCATTGTCCGAGATTACACTCATGTGAGCTTACTGCTTTTAAGATCTTTTTCAAAGATACCAAAGAGTTGTATGCACGTGATTTGTATAATATATGATCTATTTTTGCCAAGACTACAAATATACTGTTTTCCATAAAGTATGATTGGTCAACGATTTTTGTAGAATTATCGCTAAGTTCTATCAGTGTTGTCTCAAACTCTTCTATTTTACCTGTAGAAGCATCAACGGTCTCTTTCATCACCTCAGAGCTAGTTTGGATCTCACTCATACCTTGCTGAAGTGATTTTATAGAGATTGAAATCTCACTTGTTGCTTTGTGTGTACGCTCTGCAAGTTTTCTTACTTCATCCGCAACAACTGCAAACCCTCTACCATGTTCACCCGCACGAGCTGCTTCTATGGCAGCATTTAGGGCAAGCAGGTTTGTTTGGTCTGCAATATCAGTAATAAGTTCTATAACCGAAGTAATATTGTTTGTTTGAGAAGCAAGTTCATCTATATTTGCATGGTTTGTGCCTACTTGCTCGTTAAGCTCGTGCAGTTCATTGACAACATCATTAATGTTTTCTCTAGAGTCATTTGCCAGTTTTGCAGCAGAATCTGTGGCATTTGTTACTTCTTTAATATTGTCTATATTTGTTTTTAAATCAGCTTGAATAACAGTAAGTGATTCGGATACATTGACACTTTTAACGCTGAGTTGTGAGTTAAATGCATCTCTTTGTGCTTTTTGATACTGTTCTTTCATAAAGTCTATACTTTTGCTGACGTTTTCAATTGCAACCAAAAATTCTCCATGCATGCCTTCAGTATTTATAGGTTTACTGAAGTCACCTTGCGATGCATTTGTTATGGCACTATTTACTTCATGAATCATATTTTCAGTATGTTCTATAAGGGTTTTAAGTGCTTTACCCATAGCATCGAGTTCGGTGTCTCCATGTGTTCTGATTTCATCTTTTTTACTAAAATCGCCATTAGAGGCAGTCTCTATCAAACATCTGAATCTATTGATGCCGGAGACCATAGAAGTTCTGATTTTTGTAGTGAGTAAAAATAAAATAATGATAATTAAAAAACTTGATCCAAGTACGAATAATTTGTAAAATGTAATAGCATTTTTCATATTATCCATATCTTTACCAAATTGCTCTTTTTTGTTTTTTACAAAAGTTTTGAAATATTTTCGTGATTCCATAGCCAGAGGCGAGAGTTTTTGATGATATATGTGATAAATTTTTTCTTTGTTGTTTTTAATATCATCAACTGTTAATGAATCTATATACCTATAAGCTTCGTTAATAAATTTCAGTGTTGAATATTTTGCTTTTTTCAAAAGTTCTTTGTTTGAACCATTTTTTGATGCTGTTTCTAGTTTTTTGAAGTTTTGCGCAATTGCACTAATATTTTCTCTGAGTTCTTTTTTGTCTTTTTTCAAATTACCACCAAGCATAACATCTCTGTCGTTTCTGCTGATATAGTTCATTCTTTTTTCTATATCATAGATAGTAAGGGATGTATCTATTGAGGCTTCTTTTATTTCATTGAACTCTTTTTCGATACTATTGAGGGAATAATATGTAAATCCAGCTGCACCGATGAGTGATACAACTATAACAATTGTTAACAGCCACATCTGCTCTTTTATACTTTTATTTCTAAACATGGAGAGGTTCCTTATAATTAAATCACAATATTGTAACATAATAATATATTATATATTATGAATTTTTTAAAATATCAAATTTTTATCAATTTATGTTACTTTTTTAAATAATATCAGTTTTTTTTCTTGCATGTGGTACAATTCATATATAATATATAAAATAAATAATGAAGGATTTTTTTTGTCAATAGCAGAAACTAAAATTAAAAAATTTGAAAATAGTAATTGTGCAGAGAATAATGTATTTTATCAGGCAATGGAAGAAGTGATTTATTCCATTGCTCCATTGCTTGAGTCAGATGGGAAATACTCAAGATATGCAATTCTTGACAGGCTTGTAGTCCCTGACAGAATTATAAAATTTAAAGTCACCTGGCTAGATGATAATAATCAAATTCAGGTCAATACAGGTTACAGGGTACAGTTTAACAATGCACTTGGACCATATAAAGGGGGATTGCGTTTTCATC
This sequence comes from Sulfurimonas autotrophica DSM 16294, assembly GCF_000147355.1. NCBI lineage: Bacteria > Pseudomonadati > Campylobacterota > Epsilonproteobacteria > Campylobacterales > Sulfurimonadaceae > Sulfurimonas > Sulfurimonas autotrophica. The sequence goes on along the minus strand of NC_014506.1, from coordinate 1,521,037 downwards.
CGAGTGTGAATGAGGGTGTGTTGAAGTTTTTAGGCTTTGAACAAATTTTAAAAAATTCACTGACGGGGCTTCCTATCGGTGGAGGGAAGGGAGGCAGTGATTTTGATCCTAAAGGAAAAAGTGATTTTGAAGTTATGAAGTTTTGTACTGCATTTATGACAGAACTGCATAAATATATAGGACCGCGTATTGATGTACCGGCAGGTGATATTGGTGTGGGCTCTCGTGAAATAGGGTATTTGTTTGGAGAATATAAAAAAATCACATCTTCTTATGAAGGAGCCTTAACAGGTAAGCCGTATTTCTTTGGCGGCTCACTCATGCGACCTGAAGCTACGGGTTACGGCGTTGTCTATTTTACACAAAGTATGCTTGAAATAGAAAAAAAAGAACCGCTAGATGGAAAAATTTGTATTGTGAGCGGCGCAGGAAATGTGGCTTTACATGCTATAGAAAAATTACAGCAGATTGGAGCCATAGTGGTTTCGTGCTCTGATTCGCATGGAACTATTTATGATTCAAGGGGAGTAGATTTAGAACTTTTAAAAGAATTAAAATTAAATCGAAGAACCTCATTGGAGGAGTATGTACAAACACATACTGAGGCGAAATATACGCCGGTATTTGAGTATCCTGAAGGAGCACAGGCAGTTTGGAACATCCCATGCTATGCGGCTTTTCCATGTGCTACGCAAAATGAACTGCATGAGGCTGATGCGCAAAATTTGATTGCAAATGGCTGTGTAAGTGTGTCTGAGGGTGCAAATATGCCCTCTACTCCAAATGCCATAGCATTGCTGCAGTCGCACAATATATGTTTTGCTCCTGCAAAAGCTGCCAATGCAGGCGGCGTGGCTGTGAGTGAATTTGAAATGAGTCAAAATGCCTCTATGAGTAAGTGGAGTTATGCCAAAGTCGATGAAAAATTAAAAGAGACCATGCGTATGATATGTAAACGTGTTGCATTGACTGCTAAGGATTATGGAGTAGAAGGCAACTATGTAGACGGTGCAAATATTGCAGGCTTTAAAAAAGTAGCCGATGCCATGATAGCTGAAGGCATATAAAGGAGTTCTCATTAAAAACTTTAAAATAATACTTGTATTTGTCCTATTTGCATTTGGAGTTACGCTTAATGCAAAAGTAAAATATTCAAAATTTATAGATACGCAACTGCAGTTAGTCTATCAAATGAATGATGCCAATCTATCACAAGAACAGATAGAAGATTTGGTGCAAAAACAGGAGTATCTGTATGATCAGGAATTAAATAAAATTATATCCAATAAACAATACTACATTGAAAATGTGCAAGATTACAGTACCGAAATATTTTCACTCAAAAAAATTATTTCTATCAATAAGCGCGCAGGTAATGGATATGCGGTAATTAGAGATGAGGTGCAGCTTAAATCGTACGCAATAGTAAAAAACCAAAATATTCTTATTAAGAATGTGCTCTTATCTTTAGATGTGCCGACAATAAATGACTTTGAAGAGAAGTTAAATATTTACACGGCACAAAATCAGGAAGCGCTGAGTAAAATAACAACAAAAGATTATAAAGATATTTTAGCGCTTCAAGATGATTCTTCCATCCTCAAAGCTACAAAACAAAATATACGTGAATATTATGCCTTGCAAGAAATTAACAGTGACTTTATTGCCTTTTTATATAAGGCTGAAAATAAACTCTACAGACTCAATAAATATTCAAAATATCATATTATCAAGCCTGTGGTTTTTATAGACTCATTTACCTCAGTTAAAACAGTCGATAGGCTTTTGGAACCTTATGGACTGAGTGTTGTAAAACTTATTATTATCTTTTTATTGATTTTGGTTATTTACTTTTTAAGAAAAGTTTTTTATATTGCACTGCAAAAACTTTTTCTCAAAATAGATTTTTTAAGCAGGTACTCTGAACAGATACTTGAAAAACTTCGTAAAAGCATAGAAGTTCTTATATTGATTATCAATGTAAATATGGTGATTTATGTATACAACAACTTCAGCTCCATAGAGGAAGTCTCCCGTATATTTAACATTATTTACGGTTTTTATTTTACGCTTATTATTTACATCATTGTAAATACTGCAGCGGTTATTAAATTGAACACTTTTGAGAAAGAAAAATCAAATATTAAAAGTGAACTGATTAATGTCGGGCTAAAAATTATCAATTTTTTTATTGTAATTATCGGTTTGTTAATTGTTCTTTATTTTGCAGGAGTAGATTTAACGGCAGTGCTTTCTGGTCTTGGTATCGGTGGTTTTGCAGTTGCATTTGCAGCAAAAGACACTATTTCAAACTTTTTTGGAACACTCTCAGTCCTTTTTAGCGATGTTTTTTCTCAAGGTGACTGGATAGAAGTAGATGGTAAAGAAGGTGTTGTTGTCGAGATTGGTCTGCGTGTGACAACACTGAGAACTTTTGATAATGCACTTATTGCTATTCCTAATGGTATTTTTGCATCTAAAGATATAAAAAATTGGAACAAAAGAAAACTTGGCCGCAGAATAAAAATGACATTGGGTATAAAATATGACTCAAAACAAGCAGATATTAAAAATGCAATAAAAGAGATTAAAGAGATGCTGCAAAATCATCCTCAAATAGCGACAAAAGATACAATGTATGAGTATAAAATAGAATATGGGCATATGGCAAAGCTTGTTTCAAAAGATGATCTTGAAGGGATTAAAAAGACACTGCTTGTCTATCTTGACGAGTTTGGAGATTCCAGCATAAATATTTTGATATACTGTTTTTCAAAATCAGTTGACTGGGAAGAGTGGCTTAAAACTAAACAAGATGTTATGGAAAAAATAATGATAATTTTTGAAAATAACTCTTTGGAATTTGCATTCCCGTCGTTGTCTATTTATAACGAAACAGAATCAGGAAAGGAAAAAATATAATGCTTGACGGTAAAAAAAGAGCAGATATAAAGCATGGTGCTTCTGTTGCCATTGTTTTAAAGCAAGATCAGAGTACCGGATATTTAACAGACGGCATTGTAAGAGATATTCTTACAAAGTCTGCGACACATCCCCACGGTATTAAAGTTCGTTTGATGAGTGGTGAAGTAGGGCGCGTAAAAGAGGTCTATTAATGTCAACCCCCTAAAGCTATAAAAAGTAAACTTTTTAAGAGTTATATATGCATTTTATAGCATTTTAGAAAGATAGAACCATCCCTGCCAAAGTGCAGCTGAAGATATTCCGGCTGCAAAACCTGCAACAATATCATCACCCATAACGCCGACACCGCCTTTTGCTTCGCGGTCTATTCTGCCGATAATTGAAGGTTTTGTAATATCGAAATATCTAAAAAGGACGAAAGAAAGCAGCGACTGAATTAAAAATCCGTTTTGCAGATTCATTATCTCACCAATTGCAACACCTGCAGCAGGCGCAACACTGAGCGCGAACCACATACCGGCAAGTTCATCTATGACTATTCTTTGGTCATCATGGTTCCCTGACTCTTCTTCATATTTGTTTATAACCTTAATGGCAATAATAGAAATAAGCAGTGCAGCCAAAAAAAGAGTTGTCGCATCAAAATATATAAGTATTGCCATGCCCAGCGGCAGTGAGACTAATGTTCCCATTGTTCCAGGAGCTTTTGGTGAAAGTCCGCTATACCCTAATGTTAGAAAAAACCAGTTCATTGTATGTCCTTAGGTTAATGATGTTGTTTGATAAAGCTTCATAAGCTCAAGATAAAAATCTTTTTCATTATGCTCTTCGAGCAAGCCTTTTACAGGAAATGTGTCATAGTAGAGCTTTTCCAAATTTTTAAATCTGTTTGGAAAAAGTTTTGAGAGCAAAAATGATGAAATTTCTTTTCTGATTAAAACGGCAGGCGGTAACAGCCCGGCCTCTAAAAGTTCTAAAATTGAATCGGCATGATAAGAGATTTGATGATGTTGCCCATGCGGACAGGTGTTTTTACTTACAAGCGTTTTGCACTCGTCACAGTATACATATTCACTTGCAACTGTTATTTCAATATCTATGCCGGTTACTCTGTCTATAATCGACTTATTTGAGTTACAATCATAAAACATACCAAGACCTGCATGATTACGACCGATAGTAAGCCTGTCACAACCGTAATTTTTTGCAACAATAGCATCGATGATGATTTCATTGTATCCGGCAAAAATATAACTATTCTCAAGTGGAACAATTATCACACGATTTTTTGGCAGAAAATTATTTATAAAGTATTCCAGGGCTTCTTTTCTTATTTCATATTTCAAGTTTGCACTGTCATAAGGTTTGAGTAAAAATATAACAAGCAAGTCGGTATTTTCAAGTGTTTGACGAATGAGTCTTTCATGTGCGCGATGCAGCGGATTTGCACCCATTACTAAAGAGCTGGTGTGTTTTGTACCGATAAGCTCTTTTGCCTGTTGAATTTTGATTTTGTTTTTATCTTTTGTCTTGTGCAATATTGTATAGTTTCCGCTAAGAGCCCAATTACCGATTCTTTTAATGGTTGCCATAACTCCCGGATGCGTTAAATCGTCTGTACCGTAAATGTGCTTGACACGTTCTTTGGGATGAATTTTAAAAGTATCTTCGACTGTGAGTGTCGCAAATTCTTCTCCGTCGCAAATGATGCTGATCTCTTCATTTGGCTCCAATGCTTGGATGGTCTCTTCGTTCTTCTTTCCAGAAGGTGCCAATACGAAAGGAAAAGGAAAGGATTGTCCGTCTATGAGTCCTGTTTTTAAAACCTCTTGAAATTCTTTTTCATTCATGAGTTTTGTAACAGGAGCTAAAAGAGATTCAGAAACAAGTTCGAGTGCAGAGGCCGCTTCTTTATCTATAAAAAGTGTTTTATTTTTTCTTGATGATGTCATACTTTTTTCTCTTTTCCCATAAACTTTTACGGCTGATACCAAGTTTTTTTGAAAGTTCAGTATCCGGGTATTTATCTTGATAATTTAAAACAATAAATTTTACATAGTCTTCAATAGGCAGAATTTCACCCTTGTCAAAAACATTACTTTCACTTTTTATTTCTATGACAGGGTGGGCCACTTCTTCAATTTTATCACTACTGGCAATAATTGCTTTTTTACCTTCGATAAGATCACAGAAGCGTTTTTTATCACTTTTTTTGACTACTTGGTAGTCAATTATATATATGATTGAGTTCTGTGGGAGAGAGCCTATTTCATTTAGTGTTTTGGGATCGCTTAAAGAAAGAAAATGTATAGGCAGATTTTTCTTTTGAGCATATTCAAATGCAAATGCATCTGCATATTTTTGAAAATTTGATGAGACAAAAAGAGGCAGTTCTATGTTGTCCAAATCTTGTTCATGCTTTGTATTTAAAAATGAATGTGCAAGATATTTTTCATAAGCTTCATTGCGCTTTTTGAGTTTTTCATAATCTTGATAGTGGTCGATTTTTCGTACCAGTTCTTCAATCATAAATGGTTTAAGTATATAGTCTTTGGCTCCGGCACTTAGCGGTTTGGAGACTGTGTCATTGCTTATATATGAAACCATTAAAATAACAATAGAGTTTTTAAATGTTTCAATAACAGGATTGAAATCTTGTCCATTAATATTTGTTGAGAGAAGGACAACATCATAATTATTGCTTCCTATCGCATCTCTTGTTGATGTACACATTTCACATGTATGACCTAGCTCGCCTAATTTTGTTGCGATACTCTGGGCTAAATAAACTTCGTTTTCTATAATTAATATCTTCATCTTATCCTATCATCTTCCAGTTAAAATATTTTAAATTTGCATTTGCAATCACACCAACACCTTCTTCTCGACCTATAAAACCAAGTTTTTCTGTTGTTGTTGCTTTTACATTTACTCTGGCTTTGTCAATTTGTAATATCTCAGCAATCGTCTGTCTCATTTTATTTTTATAAGCACCAATTCTTGGCTTTTGTGCAGCTATTGTAATATCTACATTTATAATTTCAAAACCGTAATTATAGATTTTCGCTACGACTCTTTGGAGCAGTTCTTTTGAATCTATGCCTTTATAGGCTACATCATTATCAGGAAAAAGCATACCAATGTCACCCATCCCTGCAGCCCCTAAAAGTGCATCTATTAATGAATGAAGAGCTACATCGCCGTCACTGTGGGCTTTAAATCCGTACTCTGTATCTATTTTAACTCCGCCAAGATACATATCACCTTTATCATCAAAAGCATGAACATCAAAACCGTTTCCGCTTAAAATATCACTTGATGGTCCACTCAAACACGGCAGTTTGTTTAAATCTTGAATAAAGGTTATTTTATAAGCATTCTCATCCCCTTCTACAAATGCACGGGTGGCACCATAGCTTACAATAGCACTACTTTCATCCGTAAATTCTGTAGATGTTTGCAGGGCATTTTTGAGTATTTTAGTGCGGGAGAGTTGAGGAGTTTGGATTCTTTTCACTTTTTGTCTGTCTATTGTAGTGTTTTCGTAAACAATAGTATCTGTTACATGTAAATAAGGAACAATACAATCAGCATTTCCCTTTTTAGCGAGTATTCTTTGTAACAATTCTTCAGATATGCAGGCTCTGGCTATATCACTTACTAGAACATATTCGCTCTTTACATGTAATAAAGCATTTTTCAGAGATGCCTGTCTGCTATTGCCGCCTTGAACAAAGTCATAGTCTGCATAATTTTTCATAAATGCAATATCATCTTGGGATGCGACAAGAATGATTTTGCAAAAAAGTCCACTCTTTTCAAACTTGTCTGCTACAAATTGCCACAAAGGTTTGTGTTGTATACGCAGCCACTGTTTCTTAACAGTGGTATCAAAACGACTAGAACTACCGGCTGACAATAATATAAGTGTTAAATCAGACAAATAGTCTCCTACAATTTCAAAGTGTTACGAAATTATACACTCAAAAAGCTTTTTTTTATCTTGATTGTGTAAATTAGTCACTATTACTTTCAAACCTTACATAAATAATCCTATCAATTACTTTCCTTTATGTTAGATTAACTTTATTTGATTATATTTCCACTATATATAAAAATATAATATTGAGGAGAAGCTTATGAGATCTTCATGGGTAAAAGAGCGTGAGGGTGATTCTGTAAGAACACAGATGCACTACGCAAAAAAAGGCATCATCACGCAAGAGATGGAATATGTCGCAAAAATAGAAGATTTATCTCCTGAACTGGTTCGTAGTGAGATAGCTCGCGGTAGATTAATTATACCGGCGAATGTAAATCATACATCATTAGAGCCAATGGCCATAGGAATTGCAAGTAAATGTAAAATAAATGCAAATATTGGCTCTTCTGCAATAGCTTCTGATGTGCAGGGTGAAGTCCAAAAGATGCAGGTATCTCAACATTATAAAGCAGATACGGCAATGGATCTCTCAACCGGTGGAGATTTGGATGAAATTAGAAAAGCGGTTATTGCTTCTTCAAAGATTCCTATCGGAACGGTGCCTATTTATCAGATTTTACATGATGTCGGGAATAAAATAGAAGATTTAAGTATCGAAGTAATGCTTGAAGTTTTAGAGCGTCAGGCACAGCAGGGTGTTTCTTACTTTACAATTCACGCCGGTTTCTTGTTAGAGACGATGCCTAAAGTTGCAAAGCGTAAAATGGGTATCGTTTCTCGCGGTGGTTCGCTGATGGCTGCATGGATGATGCACTACCATAGAGAAAATCCTTTTTACAGTGCATTTGATGATATTTTAGAAATTTGTGCAAAGTATGATGTTTCTTTGTCTCTTGGAGATTCCCTTCGTCCCGGTTGTCTGGCAGATGCTAGTGATGATGCACAGCTTGGCGAGCTAAAAGTTCTTGGTGAGCTTACACTTAGAGCCTGGGAAAAAGATGTGCAGGTTATGATTGAAGGTCCTGGACATGTGCCTTTGAATCAGATAGAGCGCAATATGAAGATTCAAAGAGAGTTATGCCATGAAGCACCTTTCTATATTTTAGGGCCGCTTGTAACAGATATTGCTGCAGGATATGACCATATTTCTTCTGCTATCGGTGCGGCTGTTGGTGGATGGCACGGGGCAAGTATGCTTTGTTACGTAACACCAAAAGAACACTTAGGTCTTCCAAACGCTGATGATGTACGTGAAGGTATCATTGCTTATAAAATCGCAGCACATGCTGCCGATATTGCCCGTGGACGTAAAGGTGCAAGAGATGTTGATGATGCAATGAGCGATGCCCGTTATGCATTTGACTGGGAAAAACAGTTTGAGTTGGCGCTTGATTCTGAACGTGCTCGTGAGTACCATGATGAGACACTGCCTCAAGATGTATTTAAAGAAGCAGAATTTTGTTCTATGTGCGGACCGAAATTTTGTTCTTACAAAATAACACAAGAGATTATGGACAATCCTGAAGGAATTGAGCGAATCATTCAGGACAATAAAGACAAAGAAGAGGCGGAAGCTAAAGCTGAGGCTGAAGCTTTAGTATAAGCTTAAAAATAAATTGATTTTAAACAAGACAATATTTGTCTTATTTAGATATACTATAGTTTCAAATGAATAAATTAAATTAAAGGAAAGAATAATATGACTGAAGAAATCGTAAAATCAGCACTGTCTAAAGTTATGTATCCCGGTTTTACCAAAGATATCGTAACTTTTGGTTTTGTAAAAGATATAGTTGTTAATGGTAATGATACTAGTTTCACTGTTGAAATTACATCATCAGCACCAGAAGTTGCACAACAAATTAAAGATGAAGCAACAGAAGCTTTAAAATCAGCAGGAGCAGCAAATGTTACTGTAAATGTAAAAGCACCGCAAATGCCGAGAGAGAGTTCATCTCATGGTAAAAATATTGCTCCGCAAGTAAAAAACTTTTTAATGGTAAGTTCTGGTAAGGGTGGGGTTGGAAAATCTACAACATCTGTAAATATTGCTATAGCTTTAGCTGCACAAGGGAAAAAAGTAGGTCTTTTAGACGCTGATATTTATGGACCGAATGTTCCTCGTATGATGGGTGTTTCTGATGTGAAACCGGAAGTAAACGGAAATAAAGTACTTCCAATAAAAGCATATGGTATTGAGATGATGTCTATGGGTTCACTGATGGAAGATGGTCAATCATTAATCTGGCGTGGTGCTATGATTATGAAAGCGATTGAGCAGTTCTTACGTGATATTTTATGGTCAGAATTAGATGTTTTAGTTATTGATATGCCACCGGGAACAGGTGATGCACAGTTAACACTTGCACAAAGTGTTCCTGTAACTGCAGGTCTTACTGTAACAACACCACAGGGTGTATCATTGGATGATTCTCGTCGTTCATTAGATATGTTTAAAAAATTAAATATTCCAATTGCCGGAATTATTGAAAATATGAGCGGTTTTATCGCTCCAGATACTGGTGTTGAGTATGATATATTTGGTAAAGGAACATCTACACCAATGGCAAAAGAATTTGATACTCAAATAATTGCTGAGATTCCAATCGAGCCAAGTATTCGCACAGGCGGAGATGAAGGAAAACCTATTACTTTCGTAGATCCGTCTTCAGAGAGCGCAAAAAGATATATGAAGGCTGCTGAGTCTATCTGGAATACTATTGAAGAGATAAATGCAAACGGCGGAGTAGATAATCAGTCTGTTCAACCGACAACACCTCCTGGTGTAAGCGCATGTTCAACCGGTGGAGCTTCTGCATCAAAAGAGCAAAGTGGCGGCGGGTGCGGCTGCAGTTAGAAAGTTCAATGAACTTTCTAAGCTTTCTTAAATCTTCAGGTTTTGCCTGAAGATTTGAACCTATCTTAAATGTTCATCCTCTAACATTTCTGGCGTATATTCAACAATTTTATTTCTACCTGTAGTTTTTGCCACATATAATGCAGTGTCTGCATACTTAATACATTTCCAAATACTGTCACCGTCTCTAGGGAATTTTGCTATACCAATACTCATAGTTTTTTGTATAGTTTTGCCGTTGCCCACATCAAATGTCAGTTTTGCAAATTCAGAGTGTATTTTTGAAGCTATCTTTTGTGTTCCCTCATCTGTAGCATTGTGTAATAATACAACGAACTCTTCTCCACCATAACGAATAGCCAAATCAGACTCTCTGATACTGTTATGAAGTACTTCGCCTATTTTAGCAATGACTTTATCTCCTATATCATGACCATAGGTGTCATTAACTTTTTTAAAGAAATCAACATCAAGCATCATTACACTGTATGTTGTATTCTCACGTTTTGCTTGACTTGCAAAAGTATCTATAAACTCTTCTAAAAATCTTCTGTTATAAAGTCCTGTCATTGCATCTCTGAGTGAAGTGTCTCGCAGTTTAGACATTAGGATTTTACTCTCTATTACCGGTTTGGCAGCTTCAAGGTAATTTTCTATACTTTTGACAAAGGCATTGATTTTATTCAACTCATTTCTGTCTTTGGCAGTAATAGAAAGAACTAGAGAATTTTCATCATTAATAGTAAAAGGGATACATATATATTCCAGTCCTTCACAATTGCACTCTCGGCATAAATTAACAAATTCACTGGAAATTACCGTTGTATTTGTTCTATGTGCTCTACAAAGTGAAGCATCTGCATCTACTTCATCTTTACAAACACTTTTTCCATGTGAAATATAAATCAGTTTTCTTGTTGCTTTAAGTGTATCTATTTCATAAAATGCAAAATGTGAGAGTTCATATTTATTACACAGTACATCTACAACTCTTTGATATACTACCTCTTTTGTAGGATCATGTTCAATTGTCTTTTTAAATTTGTATATATCTGAGAGCTCGCCGATAATTGTTTTTGCTTCTTGAAGCGGGTCAGTTGAAGAGACACAGCCTTGAGGAATAAAAGTTGCAAGATTGTATTTTATGTCGCCGAATGTTTCTTGCATTTTTCTAAACAGAGTATTGAGCTGGTCTATAATATTTTTTGCATCACCTTTGACGCTTGTTGTAAACTCATGTGAAAAGTCTCCTTTATAGGCTTTTCTTATACCTTTTTGCATATTGGAGAAAAGTTTCATGTACGGTGTAATATAGTAGTTTATAAGAAATAAAACAACGATGATAAATACAAGATTGAGTGCAAGAATTTTCAGTATAGTAAACATTCCGGCGTTGCGCATATTTGTTATATCAAATTCCATACTGACTGCACCGAGCGTATCGCCGCGATTTACATTATGACATGATAAACAGTTGGGACCGTTGTTAACAGTTGCTTTATACGGAATTGTAATTCTCAGCATTGAGTTTTCAGTAGATTCGGTGATTTTTTGAACCGTCTTGCCTGTTTTTAAAACTTCTTTATCTATATCATCCCGTACCGTCTCACTGTTAAAACCATCGCCGTATTGCTCTATAACTTTGTCTGAACGTACAATCCATAAGTTTTTAATTTTGTCATTATTGGAGCTGATTTGGTTGAGAAAATAACCCCTTTTATCCATGATACCGTTCACCATATGCGCCGTTAATCCGTCTTTAACGATTGCTGCGGCCATTGTGGCTTTTTGTGTGGCACTTTTTATACTGTACTCTCTAAAGTTTAAAGAGATGTTTATAATTGTGGCAATGCCAAGACCTAGAAGCATTAGCGCAACAAAGAGTAAGAGTTTCGATTTAGTTTGCATAATATTCACTTATATTAGAAATTTAACTTTAGATTTTAGCAAGAATTAAATTAATTTAAAGTGAAAGAGTTATTTTTTTATCACATTTACTCTACGGTTACACTTTTTGCAAGGTTTCTCGGCATATCAACATCATTTCCAAGACGTATAGAAATTTCTAATGATAATAGTTGTACAACGACCATCATCTCAAAAAATTCAAGCATATAATGTTCATGCTCTTTTGTTTGTATAAAGTCATCTGCTTTGTCAAATTCCAAAGGACTGATGGCACAAATCGTCGAGTCTCTTGCACTGAGCTCTTCGACATTGCTTTTTGACTTTTCATATAGCATATGCTGGGGAAGCAGTGCGATGGTAAAAAGTTCCGGGTCAGCCAAAGCAATTGGACCGTGTTTCATCTCTCCACTTGGGTAACCTTCTGCATGCAGATAAGAAATTTCTTTGAGTTTGAGTGCACCTTCCAGTGCCAGTGGAAAGAAAACATCTCTGCCGATAAAGAAAAAACCATGTCCGTGCAGATAACGCTTTGAGAGTCTTTTAATCCTCTCATGCATTACATCACTGACACTTACACTGGCTGGAATATTACGCAAGAATTTTATCTGTTTTTCTATCTCACTCTCATCGAGTGATTTTCTTATCCGGGCTACATGTAAAGAGAGCATCCAAAAAACGGTAACCTGTGTAGCAAAAGCTTTTGTTGAAGCCACTCCTTTTTCTATGCCCGCACGTGTAAGTATAGAAGTGTCGGCGATGCGAACCATGGATGAGTTGTCTACATTACATATAACAAGCGTTTTAAGCCCTGCTTTTTTAGCCATTTTTAGTGTTTCTAAGGTGTCGGCAGTCTCTCCACTTTGTGAAATAACAATAAAGAGCGTATCTTTACTCATAATAGGAGAGCGATAACGAAATTCTGAAGCAACTTCAACAGAAGTTTTTACTTGCGAGTAACGCTCAAACATATAAGAAGCGGCAAGGGCTGAATGATAAGAAGTACCGCAGGCACAAAGTTTTATTTCATTAATGCCGTCAAAAAAGCCATCTTCAAGTTCATCAAAGAGTACTTCATTTTCACTCAAACGTCCAAGCAGCGTATCAGCAATAACTGCGCTTTGCTCGTATATCTCTTTTTCCATAAAAAATCTGTAGCCGTCTTTTTGTGCTGAGAGTTTATTTGTAGAGAGTTTTGTGAAGTGCGGCTTTTTTGTATGTCCCTCTTTATCATATATAACGATTGCTTCTTTAGTTACATAGCCATAATCACCATCTTCAAAGTAATTGACTTCACTGCATTGTCCAATAAGCGGTGTGTCTGATGAAGCAAAATATTTTTCATTCTCTTCATTGATGCCTACAAGCATAGGTGAACCGTTTTTGGCAAAAAAGATTTTCTCATCTTCGTTTTTTGTTACAAGAAGTATGGCATATGCACCTTTTAGCTCGGAAATTGTTTTTTTAAAGGCTTCAAAAGCGTTGTCTGCATACTGTAGGTTTTTTTCAAATTGATGTACGATGACTTCTGTATCTGTCTGGCTTAAAAAGACTACACCTTCATCAAGTAAAGCTTTTTTTAACTCTGCATAGTTTTCTATAATGCCGTTGTGCACAACATAAGAGTTGTGCCCTACATGTGGGTGAGCATTGAGTTCAGTAGGCTTACCATGTGTTGCCCAGCGTGTATGACCGATACCTACGGCAAATTTATCTGTAACAAAATCTTTGGTCTTTTCTTCAAGGTTAACAAGTTTCCCCACAGATTTAAAACTGGAAAATTCGCCATCACTGAGTATGGCAATTCCGGCAGAATCGTAGCCTCTGTATTCCAGTTCTTTAAGGCCGTCTAATAAAATTTCTTTTGTATTTTTTTTACCTATATATCCAACAATTCCACACATACAGAGCCTTTATTTTGTATTATCTGACAATAATTCATAAATTTTTTCGACATTATTACATATATCGTTTTGTTTTTCCATTAAAAAGCTGTCTCTTACTTTATGTTTGCTTGAGTGAATTTTTGCTGTAATGATATTTATATTTAATTCTTCAAATTTGTGCATTACATAAGCTAAAAGACCTATTTGGTTTGCAGTATGAATGGCAAGCTCGGCGTGGGTGAGAGAGTGTTCACAATCTATTGAAATTTCTTCTCTTTTTATGTTGACATTTTTGAGTTTTACTTCTTTGTCCATATCAAAAGCATTGTCTATAATATCTTGGACTTCAACAAGTACATTAGAGTCTACATTCTGTATAAATTCGATTTTAAAATATTTGATACTGTCAAAAAGTGTAAAAATTTCCATAGAAGCAACATTAAGGTGGGCTAATGTAGCAAGCAGGTAACTGATATTTAATGGGATTCTTCGATATATTTCTATACTTAGAGAGTTGACATTTTTTACTCTAAAGCTGTATTCTTTTGTTTCTTTGGCTATTTTTGCAATGTTAATAATATCTTGAGGTGAATGTTTAAAGAAAAAAAGATTTGACTCTATGGTTAAAATTTTTTTTTGCAATAAACTTGGCAGCTCTTTAAACTCATCAAGATTTTTAACCTTGGCTTCAATGAGGAGCCTTTTTTTTGCATCGGTAATTCTTCCCGTATTTTGGGCAATTTCGAGTGCACTGAGATACAAATCATACAACAGCTTAGAATTAAAAGAGTTGTAAATATCTCCACCTACACCGCTGATGTCTGCATAGGTGAGAATATACAGCAGTTTAAGATTTTTGGCATCACCTACTTTTGACATGAATTTGTACAGTGTCTTTTCATTGTGTATATTTTCTTTAAAAGCGACATTACTCATGAGTATATGTTGTTTTACGAGGACAACAGCTCTTTTTGTCAGCTCTTCATTGAGATTTATATATTTTGCAAATTGAACGACAAGTTTTGCACCAACTTCACTGTGGTCTTGCTTTCTGCCTTTGCCGCTGTCATGAAAAAATACTACAATTTTAAGTATCAGCTTCTCCTCTTCGTCCATTTCGTTATACAGAGCTTGTAAAAAAGGTTCTTTGATATTTTCGAGTGCCTGGACACATTTTATGGAGTGAATGTCTACAGGATAATGATGATACCCGTCAAATTGCGGCAGATGCATTACTTTTTTAAAGTTTTCAAAAAGTTCCGGCAGTATTCCCGCATCATAAAAAAGCTTTAAAAATGAAGCAATATGTGCTTTTTTGAAAAGCTTTTTTAAGAGTGCATAGGTTGTGTCTTCAAGAGGGTGTGAAATTTTGGTAATAGTAAATTGATGTAAAAAACCGGCATCAAAGCGGTAATCTTTGTCTTTTAGTTTTATAAGTAACTGTAGTAAGTCAGAGATTTCCTGTGGCTGGAGTTTAAAAGAAGCATAAAGTCTTGAATTGTACTCATAAAAACCTTTTTGGAGTCTGTTTCTTCGAAAAGCAGCTATATGTTTAGCATCATATATGAAAGGACGTACCATTTTTTTGACAAAAATTTGTGCAAAATTATTGATGCGCCATTGGGCTTCCAAAACTTTACTTGCAAGTTTTTTTTGCTCTTTAAAGCCTAAAAGTTTGCTGACCTGAGGAATATATTCTAAAAGGAGCCTGTCTTCTTGTCTGTTCGTGATAAGATGTAAGGCACTGCGGACTCTGTAAAGCAGCTCAAGCGCTATACGAAATTCTTTGTATTCTTCATCGCTAAAGACTGCGCCACTGAGTTCTTTTGTGCTGTTGATACCGTAGATTGTTTTTGCCACCCAGTAAATAAGCTGTGCATCTCGAAGCCCGCCGACACTCTTTTTTATATTTGGCTGCATAGAAGTCGGATATTTTTTTCTGCGCTCCTGCGCTTCTTTGATTTTAGCAAGAAGAAACTTTTTTTGCTCATGCAGACGAATTTTATTTAGCTCTCTTTGTGTTGCATGCCAGGTAAATGGGGAACCTGTAATGAGTCTTGATTCCATTAAAGAAGTTTTTATGGTGACATCTTCTGTGCTGGCTTTAAAAAGGTCATCTATTTCATGTACTCTGTGACCGAGTTTCATACCGGCATCAAGTGCAAGATAAAAAAGTTTTTCGATGATAAGTTCACAATTGTAACCCTCGACATCTTTATAAACTATAAGCAAGTCAATATCACTGTGCACACAAAGCTGCTCCCGTCCGTAACTGCCAAGGGCAACAATGGCAATAGGAATGGAACTTCGCATAGGCAGATAGTTTCCAAAAGCACGGCGCAGGACAGTTTTGTACATCAATTCTATAATGGAGTCAAGTTTTTTTGTATGACGTACCAAAAAATCTTTACCCTGATTTTTTGTAAACAACTCAGGCAAAGATTCTTTGTACTCTTTTATGTATTGTTTGAAGAGTTTTGAGAGTTCAAAGTCAGAACCTTTTTTTTCTATAACATTTTCTATTTCTAAAAGTAAATTCATATGATATTATATTGAATTTTTGATATAATTTATCTTTAAAATTTAAAATGCCTTTCGGAATCCAGGTTTTCAAAGGCTAAAGCCTGACTTAGAAAAAAACTAAATTTTTTTCTGTAACCTGGGCTGTGCGTCTAGAAAGCTTAAAAG
Source organism: Sulfurimonas autotrophica DSM 16294 (assembly GCF_000147355.1). Classification (NCBI taxonomy): domain Bacteria; kingdom Pseudomonadati; phylum Campylobacterota; class Epsilonproteobacteria; order Campylobacterales; family Sulfurimonadaceae; genus Sulfurimonas; species Sulfurimonas autotrophica. The sequence continues at coordinate 1,504,833 of NC_014506.1, read as the reverse complement.
GCAAGGTTTCAACCTTGCTTGGGGATAGTTAAAAAATAAAAAGGGAAAATAAAAAATGACAATTACAAAAAGCGTAACATTTATAGCAAAAGAGGGCTGTGAAGATAAAATGAAAGAACTCTTATCTGCCATGGTTAAGCCAAGTAAAGCAGAAAAAGGGTGCCTGTTTTATGAGATTTTTCAATATGAAAATGATAGAAAAAGATTTATGGCAGTAGAGACCTGGGAAAACGAGGCCGCTTTAGACGGGCATAAAGCCTCAGCACATTACAAAGTATATAAATCTTCATATGAACCGTATTGCGAAGATAAATATACAGATGAATTAGAAGTTTTGGGGGTAAATTATGGATAATTTATGGAATGAAAAAAAAGCAAACGCCTGCAAAAATGATTTGGACTTACGAGTCTACAGCTCAAATCTTTTAGGACAGAATGATGAACTGGTTCTGCACGGCGGAGGAAATACCTCGCTTAAAAATAAAATAGACGGCGAAGATGTGTTACATGTAAAGGGCAGTGGCTGGGACTTGGCAAGCATAAAAGCAGAAGGTTTTGCTCCTGTAAAACTTGATGCACTCCTGGAAATGGCGAAACTGCCAGAACTCAGCGACAGTGAAATGGTGCGCCTGCAACGAGAAGCGATGATAGATAAGTCTGCGCCAAATCCTTCAGTAGAGGCGATACTGCATGCCCTTATTCCTTATAAGTTTGTAGACCACACACATGCGGATGCAATAGTTACTATTTCAAATTCAGTCAATGGAGACGAGCATATCGTAAATCTCTTTCCAAATTTTTTAATCGTTGATTATGTAATGCCGGGCTTTGAGCTGGCGCATAAAATATATGAGATGACAAAAGATTTGGACTGGGAGAGTATTGACGGCATCATTTTACATCATCATGGTATTTTTACCTTCGATAATGATGCGAAAAAATCTTATGACAAAATGATTGAAGCGGTCATAAAAGCAGAAGACTTTTTGGATGAGCATGCACTTGTCCATTTAGAGCACAATTATGTTCATAGCGATTGTGATATCGGCAAAATCACTAAGGTTTTATCACGAGCAAAAGGCTATGATGTTTCTATCAACATCAACCAGTCTCCTTTAGCCTCTTTTTATGCTTCACAAGAGAATCTCAAAGAGTTTGCTTCTCGCGGAGTTTTAACGCCTGAGCATATTATACGAACAAAAAGAGTGCCTTTAATAATGGAAGATACTGATTTAGAAGGCAGTATTGAAAGATACATAAAAGAGTATAGAGCGTATTTTAACAAGTATGCAAAAGATGAGGTGATGTTAAATCCTGCACCAAATTATATGATTATAAAAAATCTTGCAGTCATCTCTTTTGGCAAAACTAGAGAAGAGGCAGCAATCATAAATGATATAGTAAATCACACAATGCTTGCAGTCTTACGTGCCGATAAACTCGGCGGATACCAAAGCATCAGCGAAGAAGAGAGTTTTCAAATGGAATACTGGGAACTGGAACAGGCAAAACTGAAAAAGTAATGAAATGCTCTTCGGAACCCAGGTTTTAACCTGGGCTGAGTTACTTTTAAATTTAAAATATTTCTAAAAAAACAAAAGAAGAAAACATGCAAAAATACCTCATGGCAATAGATGCAGGCACAGGTAGTATCCGTGCCGTAATTTTTGACACAAAAGCCAACCAAATAGCAGTCGGACAAAGAGAATGGACACATTTAGAAGAAGAAAATGTGCCAAATTCCATGACTTTTGATTGTAAGCATAACTGGTTTTTAATCGTTACATGTATACAAGAAGCGATACAAAAAGCCGCTATAAATCCTGATGATATTTTAGGCGTGAGTGCAACAAGTATGCGTGAGGGCATTGTTTTGTATGATGAGGCAGGTAAAGAGCTATGGGCTGTTGCCAATGTGGATGCACGAGCTTCACAAGAAGTGCGTTATTTAAAAGAAAATTTTGCAGACCTTGAAGAAGAATTTTATACAGCTTCAGGGCAAACCTTTGCTTTGGGTGCATTGCCTCGGCTTTTGTGGCTTAAAAATAATCGCCCTGAAATTTATAATAAAGTAGCCCGTATTTCGATGATAGGCGATTGGATTTTGGCACGTTTGAGCGGTGTGATAGCGAGTGATCCGAGCAATGGCGGGACAACAGGTATTTTTAGTTTAAAAGAGAGAAATTGGATGCCGCAGATGGCTGCAAAAGTCGGTATTAAAGAGACTATTTTTCCTAAAGTTTTAGAAGTAGGCTCTGTTATGGGCTTTGTTACAAAAAAGGCTTCTGATGAGACAGGGCTTTCAACATCTACAAAAGTTATTATGGGTGGTGGAGACGTTCAGCTCGGTGCAGCAGGTTTGGGTGTTGTAGAAGCTGGACAAGTGGCAATATTAGGTGGTTCTTTCTGGCAGCAGGTCGTTAACATCAAAAGTGATGTCGCACCGCCAAAAGATATGAGCGTGCGAGTGAATCCACATGTAGTTAGAGGGCTCTCACAAGCTGAGGGCATTACATTTTTCTCAGGACTGGTTATGCGTTGGTTTCGAGATGCTTTTTGTGAGTTGGAAATGAGAGAAGCAGAGGAAAAAGGCTGTGATGTGTATGAAATTTTAGAGCAAAAAGCGCAAAAAATTCCGGCTGGCTCTTATGGGATACTTCCTATATTTTCAGACTCTATGAAGTATAAAAAATGGTACCACGCAGCACCTAGCTTTTTAAATCTCGGGTTGGATGATGAGAAATATAATCGTGCTTCAATGTTTAGAAGTTTACAAGAGAATGCAGCAATAGTCTCAAGTATAAACTTAGAAAAGATAAAAGAGTTCAGCAATGTAGCGTTTGATGAAATCGTTTTTGCAGGCGGTGCGAGCAAAGGTCAACTTTGGGCACAGATAGTAGCAGATGTGACAGGTTACAGAGTAAAAATTCCTCGCATTACGGAGGCAACAGCCTTGGGTGCTGCCATGGCTGCGGGCGTAGGCTGTGGTATTTATAAAGATTTGGCAAGTGCAGCAAAAGAGCTGGTAGTTTGGGAAAAAACTTATGAACCGAATTTGGAAAATAAAAAAATTTATGACAAATTAAAAATCAAATGGCAGCAGGCATATGAAGTACAATTAAAGCTAGTTGATGATAATATCACGACTTCAATGTGGAAAGCCCCCGGATTATAAGGTATAAAATGAATATAAATAATAGAATAAATTTTGATGACGCACTAAAACTGTACGATATGGACTTTTTTGAACTCGGTGAATTTGCCGATAAAAAACGTCAAGAACTTCACGGCAAAAAAACTTACTTTAATATAAATCGTCATATTAACCCGACAAATGTTTGTGCAGATGTGTGTAAATTTTGCGCTTATTCAGCAACCCGAAAAAATCCGAATCAATATACAATGACACATGAAGATATTATGAAAATTGTTGCCGAAGTAGATGCTCACGGTGCAAAAGAGGTGCATATCGTCTCCGCACATAATCCGAATGTCACACTGGACTGGTATTTGGGTATATTTAAAAAGATTAAAACGGCGTATCCGCATCTACATGTAAAAGCACTAACCGCTGCAGAAGTTGACTTTTTATCCCGTCATCATGGGCTTTCTTATGATGAGGTACTGGATTTGATGGTAGAAAACGGTGTCGATTCTATGCCTGGCGGCGGTGCTGAAATTTTTGATGAAAAAGTGCGTGATTATATCTGTAAAGGCAAAGTAACATCAGACCAGTGGTTTGAAATTCACAGAAAATGGCATGAACGCGGTAAAAAATCTAATGTTACCATGCTTTTTGGACATATAGAGAGTCGTGAAAACCGAATAGATCATATGATGCGTATACGTGAACTTCAAGATATTACGGGTGGATTTAATGCCTTTATCCCGCTTGTCTATCAGACGGAAAATAATTACTTGAAAATTGAAAAACCCATCACTGCCAATGAGATATTAAAAACAATGGCAATTGCAAGACTGGTACTTGATAACGTACCGAATTTAAAAGCATATTGGGTGACATCAACGGTAAACTTAGCACTGGTAGCACAAGAGTTCGGTGCAAATGATTTGGACGGAACCATAGAAAAAGAGTCCATAAACTCAGCCGCAGGCGCAAAAAGTGCCAACGGTGTAAATTTGGAAGATTTTACGGCACTTATAAAAAATAGCGGCTTTACACCCGTAGAGCGAGACAGCGTTTATAACGAAATTAAAGTGTGGTAAAATAACTGTTTCGGAACTCAAACTTTTGTCTTGGCTATGCGTTTTTGGCTCTTCGGAAGCAAGGTTTCAACCTGGGCAGACAGGGCTTTAAAATACTTTAGTAGGGGAAATATTGCACACAAAACTACACCACTTAGACCTGCAAGAACATTACCAGTTTGTAACATTTAGAACCCATGACAGCGTCGAGGAATACGTCAAACGTATACAAAACTCCACAGACACAGAAAAAATCAAACAATACAAAATAGACCAATATTTAGATAAGAGTCAAAATGGTGCTTATTTTTTTGAAGACGCTATAGATATTATGGTTGATACGATTTTAGAAGAAGATGAAAATTTATATGATGTAGAAATCATGGCAATAATGCCAAATCATATACATATTTTATTGAAACAAAATACAAATTTAGACAAAATTATGAAATATATAAAAGGTAAAAGTGCTGTAGAATTAAATAAATATTTAAAAAGAGATGGAAAATTTTGGGCAAATGGGTATTTTGACAAAGCAATAAGAGATGAAGAACATTTTGTCAGTGTGTATAATTATATAAAAAATAATGCACTCAAAGCAGGTTTGACGGATGAGAGAGTTTTTAGTAAATATGAGTGATATGACTTTAGATGTATGCTCTTCGGAAGCAAGGTTTTAACCTTGCCTTTTAGGCTTCAAAGCAATTCAGCCTAGGTTAAAACCTAGGTTCCGAAGAATCCAAAAAGGAAAAAATCATAAAAATTTCAGTTATTATTCCTACACATAATCGCTATAAACTTTTAAAAAGAGCCGTGGCATCTGTCTGCTCTCAGACTTTTACAGCCGATGAAGTCATTATAATCGACGATGGTTCAAACGATGAAACACATCAAATAATACAAGATTTTCCAAATATAAAATATTTTTACCAAAAAAATCAAGGTGTTTCATCTGCAAGAAATGCAGGCATTATAAAAGCAAAAAATGAGTGGGTAGCATTTTTGGATTCTGATGATGAATGGCATTTGCAAAAACTTCAAGAACAAGCGACATTTCATAAAGAAAATCCAAATATTTTCATGAGTTATACAGATGAAAAGTGGGTAAGAAATGAGAAAGAGATAAAAGTGCCAAAAAAATTTCAAAAGATAGGCAAAGATGCTTTTGTAGAAAATATATCATATTGCAATATTGCTCCATCTTCCGTGCTTCTGCATAAAAAGTTGTTGGATAAATACGGCTTATTTGATGAGTCTTTGGAAGTATGTGAAGATTATGATTTATGGCTTAGAATTGCCTGTAGTGAAAAAATAGGCTTAATAAATGAAAAACTTATAATAAAGTATGCCGGGCATGAAGATCAACTTAGTTTTAAGCATTGGGGAATGGATAGATTTCGGATAAAATCATTAGAAAAACTCTTAGATACAGAGTATGAGGATTTAGTGTTAGAAACTTTGGCAGAAAAATATACGCTATTATTAAAAGGTGCCATAAAATATGATAAAATGGCAGACATTGAAATTTATAGCAGTAAATTAAAATTTTTAAGACTAAAGGGGCAAGGTTGAAACCTTGCTTCCGAAGAGCTGGATAATGCATCAAAATTTGGTAAAAAATTGCCAATTCTTCGGAACCCAGGTTTCAACCTGGGCAAAAAACTAGATAAGGATTATTTTGTTAACACTTACAACAGAAAATAAGAAAACACTTTTTTATATACTCATTGCATTTGCTTTTTCAGTTGCTATGCGCTTGATTTGGGTCTACCAGTTTGGAGGCTATGCACCTTTTCACTTTAACGGGCAGTTTATGATCAACACAAATGACGGTTATATTTGGGCTGAAGGTGCGCGGGATTTACTCTCAGGAACGAGTACAAATCCAAATGCACAAGAGTATTTTGACAAGTTTCATCAGTTTAACGATCTCTCACCTGTAACATCGGCAGCGTCACAACTAACAGCATTCTTTGTCAAAATTTTACCGTTTTCATTTGAGAGTATTATATTTTATATGCCGGTTTTTCTAAGCTCACTTGTTGTCATCCCTATTATCCTTATAGCCAAAGCACTTAAAAATCTCGAAATGGGCCTTATCGCAGCACTTGTAGCTTCTGTGGCTTGGAGTTATTATAATCGTACAATGGCAGGGTATTACGATACCGATATGCTCAATATTGTTCTACCGATGTTCCTGCTTTGGTCTATCGTTTGGGCTGTACAAACAAACAAAGACATTTATCTGCTTTTTACAGCTTTAGATATTTTGGTGTATAGATGGTGGTATCCGCAAAGCTACTCTTTGGAATTTTCTTTCTTTGGTCTGATTTTAGCATATACTTTAATATTTGATAGAAAAAACTCATATAACTATAAACTGCTTGCCATTATGATGTTTGCTATGATGAATACAGATGGATTTATCCGCCTGGGCTTCGTTTTGGCTGCCTTTTATGCCTTTAAACAAGAAAAATATGACAAATATATTTACTATATTTTAGGGCTTTCCATAATTGGATTTTTTGCCACAGGAGGGTTTGATCCTATTTGGGCACAACTTAAAGGTTATGTATTTAGAAATAGTGTAAGTAGTACAGGCAAAGGACTTGGGTTGCATTTTTTCACAGTAATGCAGACAGTTCGCGAAGCCGGGCACATCCCTTTTGAAACATTTGCAAATCGTATAAGCGGAAATACTATAACATTTTTCATCTCTTTACTTGGTTATATTTACCTTCTTTATAAACAAAGGATTATGATACTGTCACTGCCTCTTGTAGGTCTTGGATTTTTGGCATATGTCGGCGGACTTCGATTTACTATTTATGCTGTTCCTGTTTTGGCATTTGGAATTGCCTTTTTAATAACAGAAATTTCTGAAAAATTTATAAAGCAAATAGCTGTTAAAGATGCTCAAGAAAATCGTATCAAATTTTTACTTATGACTGTTTTGACATTAGGTGTTTTATATCCAAATTATAAACATATAGAAATGTATAAAGTGCCAACAGTTTTTAATGCTAATGAGGTAAAAGTTTTAGATGCTTTAGGCAAAAAAGCAAAGAGAGATGATTATGTGATTTCTTGGTGGGATTACGGTTATCCTATCCGGTATTATGCTGATGTAAAGACTTTGGCAGACGGTGGAAAACATAATGGAGCAGTTAATTTTCCTGTGAGTTATATGTTGACGCACACGCAAAAAGAGGCTGCAAATATGGCAAGATTAGATGTTGAATACACAGAAAAGAAATTCAAATTTCAAAAAGAGTATAAAAAAGAGATAGAAGATAAAAATTTGACAGTTTTTTCCAATATAGAATATATGACAAAGGATTACGGTTTTACAAACGCAAATGATTTTTTAAGTAAGCTTTCATTAGATGTAAAACTACCTAAAAAGACAAGAGATATTTACTTTTATTTGCCATATAGAATGATAAATATCTACCCGACAGTGACACTTTTTTCAAATATAGACCTTATGAATGGAGTAAAAGGCAAGCAGCCTTTTTTCTTTGCAAGCAGAAATTTTAAAGACTTAGGAAATACAATACAGCTTGCACAAAATATATTTTTAGACAAAAAAACTTTGCAGCTTACTTTTGGAAATAAAACTGTGCTCATAAGAAGGTTTGTTAAAACTTATTATGATAAAAGTATGCAACTGCATAAAAAGGTACAGCCTGTAAACCTTTCATCAAATATAAGTGTAATATTTATGAGTAATTATAATACTTTTTTGTTAGTAGATGAAAAAACTTATAATTCACTTTATATTCAGCTTATGGTTTTGCAAAATTATGATAAAAAACTTTTTGAACCTGTCATGTTAACACCAAGTGTAAAAGTATATAAATTAAAAATATAACATATCTAAAAAGTCTTTTCGGAACCCAGGTTTTAACCTGGACAAAAAGCCATTTATTTATAAAAAACAAATCTTTTTAGAGTATAATAAACAAAATAAAATAATCAAGGTATTCAAATTGCAAAGATGTATAAAAAAATGTCTTTTCCCCGCTGCAGGCTATGGTACAAGATTTCTTCCGGCTACTAAGGCCATTCCTAAAGAGATGCTTCCCGTACTAACTAAACCACTGCTACAATATGGTGTAGAAGAGGCAATAGAAGCAGGACTAAGCACGATGGCGATAGTAACAGGGCGTGGAAAACGTGCTATTGAAGACCATTTTGACATCTCTTACGAACTTGAACATCAGATAAAAGACACAGCTAAAGAGAGTTATCTGACTGAAATAAGAAATGTCATCACAAACTGTACATTTTCATACACCAGACAAATAGAGATGAAAGGGCTGGGTCATGCAATACTTACAGGTGAAACGCTCATAGGAGAAGAGCCGTTTGCCGTTATACTTGCAGATGACTTGTGTGATAATGAAGCAGAGGGCGTTCTCTCCCAGATGGTGAAGCTTTATGAAAAGTATAAATGTTCCATTGTGGCAGTAGAAGAAGTGCCCTTAGAAGAGACGAACAAATATGGGGTGGTTGCTGTAGAAGAGATGGATATTTCAGATGAAGTTCAGCCCATGTTAAAACCTGGGTTCCGAGAGCAAGACGGAAACAAAGTTTCTACTGCACAAGAAAGTATAACAAAGTTACAAAATGATATCGGAAGCAAGGTTTTAACCTTGCCTAATATAGGGGTTTTTAAAGTTACAAACATGGTAGAAAAACCAGACCCCAAAGATGCTCCTTCAAACTTGGCAATCATAGGACGCTATATTCTCACACCTGATATTTTTGATATATTAAGAGAGACAAAACCAGGCAAAGGCGGAGAAATCCAAATAACAGACGCACTGTTAGAACAAGCCAAACAAGGAAAAGTTATCGCCTATAAATTTCAAGGCAAAAGATTTGACTGCGGCAGTGTCGATGGTTTTGTTGAAGCTACTAATTATTTTTATCAAAAGAGTGAGAACTAAATTAGTATGCAATACAGCCACAACTTTAATCCGACCATTTCAGATGAAGATATTTTTAATGAAATAGTTAAAGAAAAAGAATACATTGGTTACTATAACCTTCCATTTCAAGACACTACACCTTTTAAAGAGTATGCAAAAACTGTTACACAGTCCAATGTGGTAGTTATCGGTATAGGAGGAAGCACACTTGGAACTTATGCTATATATAAGTACCTCAAACACTCCAAAAACTTAAGTAAAAAACTCTTTTTTCTTGAAACTACAGACCCTATAGACATCAAATCTAAAATAGAAAATATTGACCTTGAAGATACTCTGTTTGTGGTTATCTCAAAATCGGGAACGACTGTAGAGACCGTGGCCATATTTAAATATGTTAATTCTTTGGTTACATGTAATCATACAAATACTGTCATCATCACAGAAAGCGATTCAAAACTTAACACCTATGCACAAGCAAATGCAATGACAACATTTGACATACCTCAAAATGTAGGCGGACGATTTTCTGTTTTTTCAGCAGTTGGATTGTTGCCGCTTGCAATAGTAGGCATAAATATAGATGAACTCCTAAAAGGTGCAAAAGAGACAAATAATGACTTCTTCGGCATCTTTGGAACACAGGTTTCAACCTGGGCAAAAAGCTCATTAGTCAGAACAAGACTCTTAAAAAAAGCAAGATTCTTAGTAGAATACAAAAACAGCTTCAACATTAACGTAGTTTTCTCATACTCTTCTAGGCTTGAAGGCTTTAATAAATGGTACATCCAACTCTGGGGAGAAAGTTTAGGCAAAGTAGATATAAACAATACAAGACAAGGACTCACACCTATCGGCATTATAGGCCCCATAGACCAGCACTCATTTCTCCAACTCATAATAGAAGGCAGACGTGACAAAACAGTAACCGTCATAAAAGTAGAAAATTTTGACAATGACTTAAAGATTCCTGCTATTACATTAGAAGGACTAGAAGATTTAGACTACCTCAATGACTTAGAATTTTCATCACTCATAAAAAGTCAGGCAGATGCAACCATAGAAGCTATTCAAAATCTAAATGACATCCCATGTGATGTCATTACCATAGACGGAGTATGTGAAAGCGCTATTGCATCACTAATGTATGAGTATGAACTACTAACATCATTATGCGGCAAGTTTATGTATATAAATACTTATGACCAACCAGGTGTGGAAAGTGGTAAGATGATATTGAAAAAGAAATTGCAATCATAAAACGTTTTCGGAACCCATGTTTTCAAATGCTAAAGCGTGACTTAGAAAAAAACTAAATTTTTTTCTGTAACCTGGGCTATGCGTCTTTAAAGACTAAAAGGCAAGGTTAAAACCTTGCTTCCGAAGAGCAAGAGCATCTTTACATGTAAAGTACATAAATCTTCTCGGAACCCAGGTTTTAACCTGGGCCATGCGTTTTTCAAACTTGAAATCCATTAAATAAACAAAAAATACGCTACAATTCAAAACTTGAATTTTACAAAGAGAAACTAATTTGCACAACGAAGAATTAACCCTTTCGGTTCTTAGAAATATAGACACACTTAAAAGCCAAAAATCACTAGCAGATGAACTTGGCATAAGTGTAGGAAAAGTAAACTATGTCTTAAAAGCCCTTATAGAAAAAGGGCTTATAAAAGCTGAGAATTTTTTTGAAAACAAAAATAAAAACCAGTACAAATACCTACTCACAGAAAAAGGCTTCAAAGAAAAAGTAGCACTTACGAAAAACTTTATACAAAGAAAAAAAGCTGAATATGAAGAGTTACAGAGAGAGTTGGAAGTTATGAAGGGAATGGCCTAGTTATGACAAATATAATTTTATGCGGAGGTAATGGTACAAGACTTTGGCCGATTAGTCGAACACTTATGCCAAAACAGTTTGTAAAACTTTTTGATGACAAATCATTATTTCAATTAACGGTAGAGAGAAATTCAAAAGTGTGTGACTCCCAGTTTATAGTTTCAAACTCTGAACAGTACTTTTTAGCACTTGACCAGCTTGAAGAATTGCAGAAAATACACAATAGCTATTTACTAGAACCGGTAGGAAGAAATACTGCTCCAGCTATTGCACTTGCATGTATGGCTCTTGAGCCTGATGAGCTAGTCTTAGTTACTCCATCTGATCATCTCATTAAAGATGAAGTAGAATATGAAAAAGTATTGCGAAGAGCAAAAGAGTTAGCAGAAAAAAATAATCTCGTTACATTCGGCATAACTCCCTCGTCTGCAGAGACAGGGTTCGGATATATTGAAGCTGATGATTTGACCGTGAAAGCTTTTCATGAAAAACCGGATCTTAATACTGCTGAAAAATATTTAGAAGCAGGAAACTATTACTGGAATAGTGGTATGTTTATGTTTAAAGCAGGAATATTTTTAGAAGAATTAAAAAAATACTCTCCAAAAATCTACGAAATGTCTAAGCAGGCTCTCGCAAATGAGGCTTTAACTTCGTCTAAGAACACGATTAGAATAAAACACGATGCCATGTTAAACATTCCAGAAGACAGTATTGATTACGCAGTGATGGAAAAAAGTCAAAAAGTAAAAGTAGTTCCATCAGATATAAGATGGTCGGATGTAGGAAGCTTTGATTCTCTTTATGAAGAACTGCCAAAAGATGAAAATAACAATACAACTAATGAAAAATACATTCAAATAGACAGTAAAAATAATCTTATTTATGGAAATGACAGGTATATAGCAACTGTTGATGTAGATGATATGATAGTAGTTGACACAGGTGATGCTCTTTTAATCTCTAAAAAAGGAAGCTCTCAAAAAGTAAAACAAGTTGTTAGTGAAATTAAAAAAACCACAGAACTGCATAATATTCACTTGACAGGACATAGACCATGGGGAACTTATACGATACTTGAAGATTCTGATGGTTATAAGATCAAACGCATAGAAGTAAAACCGGGCAAAAGGCTTTCATTGCAGCGACATAAACACAGAAATGAACACTGGGTAGTAGTAAGTGGAACAGCAACAGTTACGATAAACGATGATATTTTTGTATTAAAACAAAACGAGTCTACTTACATTAAGGCAGGTGATATTCACAGGCTTTCAAATGATACTAATGAGCTATTAGTTATAATAGAAGCACAAGTCGGAAGCTATACAGGTGAAGATGACATAGAAAGACTAGATGATGATTTTAAAAGAGGAACAGATTAAATATGAAAAATAATAAAAAAGTAGCACTTATAACAGGAATAACAGGACAAGATGGTTCATATTTGGCAGAGTTTTTACTAAAAAAAGGCTATATAGTCCATGGTATCAAAAGAAGAACTTCACTTTTTAATACTGACCGTATAGACCACTTATATCAAGATCCGCATGAAGAACATGTGAACTTTTTTCTTCATTTTGGTGATATGACTGATAGTATGAACTTAACTCGAATAATTCAAGAAATACAGCCAGATGAAATATATAACCTTGCTGCTATGAGCCATGTTGCAGTTAGTTTTGAAATGCCTGAATATGTTGCAAATGCAGATGGAACAGGAACACTGAGAATTCTTGAAGCTGTACGACTATTGGGACTGACAGACAAAACTAGAATCTATCAGGCTTCAACTTCTGAACTTTTTGGTAAAGTACAAGAAACTCCTCAAAAAGAAACAACGCCTTTTTACCCAAGAAGCCCATATGCAGTCGCTAAAATGTATGCTTACTGGATTACAGTAAATTACCGTGAAGCTTACGGAATGTTTGCATGTAATGGTATTCTTTTTAATCATGAGTCTCCCGTTCGTGGAGAAACCTTTGTAACAAGAAAAATTACTCGTGCAGCATCCAAGATAGCTTTAGGTTTACAAGATAAACTGTATTTGGGAAATTTGGATGCAAAAAGAGACTGGGGCCATGCAAAAGACTACGTGCGTATGATGTGGATGATTCTTCAAGCAGACAAGCCAGAAGACTGGGTTATAGCAACAGGTGAGACAACAGCAGTAAGAGATTTTGTAAAAATGGCTTTTCAATATGTGGGAATTAATCTTAAATTTGTTGGTGAAGGTGTGGATGAAAAAGGAATCATTGAATCTATTAACGCAAAAAGGCTTCAGGAACTTGGCATTGAAAATTCTAAGCTAAAAGTGGGAGATGGAGTTGTAGCTGTTGACCCGAAATACTTTAGACCAACAGAAGTTGATTTGCTCTTAGGTGATCCAACAAAAGCAGAACAAAAACTAGGCTGGAAACGAGAGTATAAACTGGAAGAACTCGTAAATGATATGATGAAAAATGATTTAAAACTCATGACGAAAGAACAGTATCTTAAAGATGGTGGATATACCATTATGAATTATTTTGAATAAGGGTTATTATTGCTAAAAATGTTAATAACCGGTTCTTCTGGTATGGTTGGTCGTAATATTGCTGAATACAATAAGTCAAAAAAATATAAGATATTGACTCCATCAAGTAACGAATTAAATTTACTCGATAAATTGAGTGTAGATGAATACTTACAAAAGAATAAGCCTGATATTGTCATACATTGTGCCGGCATTGTAGGTGGTATTCAGGCAAATATTGCAAACCCTGTAAAATTTCTTGTTGAGAACACTCAGATGGGATTAAATATTATTATGGGTGCAAAAGAAAGAGGAATTAAAAAATTTATAAATTTGAGTAGTTCTTGTATGTATCCAAGAGAGGCCATAAATCCACTTGGAGAAGAGTTGATTTTAAAAGGTGAATTAGAACCTACAAATGAAGGATATGCCCTAGCAAAGATAACATCTACTCGTCTTTGTGAATATATTAATAGAGAAGATAATTCTTATGCGTATAAAACTGTAATTCCATGTAACCTATATGGTAAATATGATAAATTTGAGCCAAAACATTCACATATGCTACCTGCTGTGATTAAAAAAATACATGATGCTAAAGAATCTTCTCAACAGAGTATTGATATATGGGGAGATGGCGAAGCCAGACGAGAGTTTATGTATGCCGAAGATTTAGCTGACTTTATTTACTATGCTTTAGAGAACTTTGAGAATATGCCTCAAAATATCAATGTTGGTTTGGGGCATGACTATACAATTAATGAATACTATAAAGCTATTGCTGAAGAAATTGGCTATAAGGGTGAGTTTATACATGATTTAACTAAGCCTGTAGGAATGAAACAAAAGCGTATAGATGATACAAAATTAAAAGAGTTTGGTTGGCGCTATAAAACATCATTGAAAGATGGAATAGAAAAAATATATAATTATTACTTACAAGAGGTACTCAATGACAAATAGTTATCAGTTAGCAACATCTACTTGGGATGAAAAAGAGTTAGAAGCTATACAGGATGTTGTAAATAAAGATATTTTTACAATGGGTGACAGTGTAAAGCAATTTGAAGAAGAATTTGCTAAATTTTTAGGTCGAAAATATGCGGTAATGGTTAGCTCCGGTTCAACTGCAAATCTTATAGCTACTGCAGCTCTTTTTTATACAAATAACCCTATGTTAAAACGCGGAGATGAAGTAATAGTACCAGCTGTATCTTGGTCAACAACATATTTTCCTTTGCAACAATACGGGCTAAAACTTAAATTTGTAGATATTGACTTGGAAACATTAAATTATGATTTAAATGCTTTAGAAAAAGCTATATCAGATGATACGAAAATGATTATGGCAGTTAATTTACTTGGTAATCCAAATGACTTTGATGCTATTAATAAACTTATAAAAGATAAAGATATTTTTATCTTGGAAGATAACTGTGAATCTATGGGAGCAGAGTACAAAGGCAAACAAGCAGGAACGTTTGGTGTTATGGGAACATTTTCGACTTTCTTTTCTCATCATATGGCGACAATGGAAGGTGGATTTGTTACGACTGATGATGAAGAGCTTTATCATATACTACTTTCTATGAGGGCACATGGATGGACTCGAAACCTTCCAAAAGAAAACAAAGTTTCAAATAAAAGTGATGACTGGTTTGAGGAGTCTTTCAGGTTTGTGCTACCTGGATATAATGTAAGACCAGTAGAGATGAGTGGAGCCATAGGGGTAGAACAACTAAAAAAATTACCAAGTTTTTTAGAACAAAGAAGAAAAAATGCAAAACTTTTTGTAGAACTTTTTGAAAATCATCCCGATTTTTTGATACAAAAAAATATTGACAATAGCTCATGGTTTGGGTTTTCACTGATTATAAAACCAGAATCAAATCTTAAAAGAAAAGATATTATTAAAAAACTGCAAGAGAATAACATTGATTGCCGGCCAATAGTCACTGGCAATTTTATAAGAAATGACGTAATGAAATTTTTTGATTATGAAATACATGACAAGCTTAGCAATGCAGATTATTTACATGAAAACGGATTTTTTGTTGGAAATTCTCAGGTTGATTTAGAAAATGAAATTAAATATTTAGCAAAGGTTTTGAAATGAAGGTAGTATTATTAGCCGGTGGCTACGGAACAAGAATATCTGAAGAAACAGATTTAAAACCAAAACCGATGGTTGAAATCGGAGGAAAACCGATTTTATGGCATATCATGAAAATATATTCACATTATGGTTTTAATGATTTTGTTATTTTACTCGGATATAAGGGGTACTATATAAAAGAATATTTTGCAAATTATTTTTTACACCAAAGTGATGTTACTATTAATATGCAAACAAACAAAATGGAAGTGCATAATAATACTAGTGAACCTTGGAAAGTAACTTTAGTAGATACTGGATTAGACACCATGACTGGCGGTAGGATAAAAAGAGCTCAACAATATATAGGGAACGAATCTTTTTTACTTACTTATGGAGATGGTGTTTCTGATATTAATATTGCTGATAGTGTAAGATTTCACAAGGAACATCAAAAAGTTGTTACGATGACTGCAATTCAACCTGAAGCTAGGTTTGGTAATTTAGATATTGATGATAATCAAAATATTAAAAAATTCATTGAAAAACCAAAAACAGAGGCAGGATGGATCAATGGTGGTTTTTTTATATGTGAACCAGAAGTTTTTGATTATATTTCTGAAGATGAAAGTTGTGTATTTGAACAAAAACCACTACAAAATTTAGCACTTGATGGAAAAATGGTTGCATACAAACATCATGGTTTTTGGCAACCAATGGATACTCTAAGGGACAATCAAAAACTTAATCAATTATGGAAAGAAAAAATAGCACCTTGGAAAGTATGGTAATGCAAAATCTTTTTTCCAATATATATAAAGATAAAACTGTATTAGTTACAGGACATACTGGATTTAAAGGTTCATGGCTTGTATATTGGCTAGATCAAATGGGCGCAAAAGTAGTTGGTTACTCTTTGGAAGCTCCAACCACTCCAAATCATATAGGGTTTTTAAATCTAGATATTATTTCTATTATTGGTGATATTAGAGATGTAGATAAATTAAATCAAACAATGCAAACTTATAAACCAGATATTGTATTTCATTTAGCTGCTCAACCGCTTGTTAGACTCTCATACGAAAACCCAATTGAGACATATGAAACAAATGTCATTGGTACGCTTAAAGTATTTGAAGCTTGTAGAAATGCCAATGTAAAAGCAATCGTAAATATCACAAGTGATAAAGCTTATGAAAATAAGGAATGGATATGGGGTTATCGTGAAAATGACCCAATGGGTGGTTATGATCCATATAGCTCTTCGAAGGGTTGTGCAGATTTACTAGCTAATTCTTATAGAAACTCTTACTTTAATCCAAATGATTATAAAAAAACTCATAATACTTTACTGGCATCATGTAGAGCTGGAAATGTCATAGGTGGAGGAGATTGGGCAAAAGATAGACTAATGACAGATATCATGCTTTCAGTTTCACAAGGTAAAAAAGTCAGTATACGAAATCCATATGCAACAAGACCGTGGCAACATGTGCTTGAGCCTTTAAGTGGATATCTTCATATCGGACAAAAGCTCCTAGAAGAGCAAGTAGCATTTGGTGAAGCTTGGAATTTTGGACCAAGTGATGAAGGAAGTATAACCGTTGAAGAAGTTGTGAAAAATGTAAAAAAACATTGGGAAACAATAGATTATGAAATAAATAGAGAGCAAAATCAACCTCATGAAGCAAATCTTTTAAAACTTGATTGTTCTAAAGCCCATATTATTTTGAAATGGAAAGATGTTTGGGATAGTGATACTACATTTGAGAAGACTGTAAAGTGGTATAAAGCTTATTATGAAGAAGAGAAGATGTTAACAAAAGAAGATTTGCTAACTTATGTAAATGATGCAAAATTAAAAAGTATAGAGTGGACATTATAATGAATTTAGAACTAATTGCAAAAGAGATTAGAAAATCGATAGTAAAGATGAATGCCAAATCTTATGCTTCACATTCTGGTACAGCACTCTCTGTAGTGGATATATTGACAGTTTTATATTTTAAGATAATGAATATTGACTCTGCAAATCCAAGTTTGAAAAATAGAGATAGATTTATTCTGAGTAAAGGACATGGTAGTTCAGCTTTGTATGCTACTTTAGCTGAGAAAGATTTTTTTGATAAATCTCTATTAGAGGGTTTTTATATAGATGGTGGAGAATTACCAGGACATTTGGATAAAGAAGCTGCACCTGGTGTGGAAGTTTCTTCTGGATCCTTAGGACATGGTCTTTCTTTAGGAATTGGTATGGCCATAGCAAATAAAATTGATAATAACGATTCTAATGTTTATGTTGTTTGTGGTGATGGAGAATTAAATGAAGGTTCTGTGTGGGAAGCAATTATGTTTGCACCACATAAACATTTAGATAACTTAACTTTAATTATTGATTATAATAAACTGCAAGGCTATGGCAGGACAAATGAGGTTATTAATTTAGAACCATTAAAAGACAAATTACTCTCTTTCAATTGGGATGTTATAGAAATTGATGGGCATAACTTTTCTGAAATTGAAAGTGCCTTACTAAAAAATTCGAAACAACCAAAAGCAATTATTGCACATACTATTAAAGGTAAAGGGGTGAGTTATATGGAAAATAAATTTGAATGGCATTACAAATCACCAAATGAAGAACAATTAAATATTGCCTTAAATGAGTTGTTATGAGAAATACATTTGTAAAAACACTAGTTAAATTAGCGGAAACTGACAGTAGAATATTCGTTATCACTCCAGATTTAGGCTTTTCAGTTTTAGAAGAGTTTGAAGAAAAATATCCAGATAGATTTTTAAATGTCGGAATTGCAGAAGCTAATGCAGTTAGTATTGCTGCTGGATTAGCACTAAGTGGTAAGATAGTATATGTGTATAGTATTATTCCGTTTGTTATAATGAGACCATTTGAACAAATAAGAGTTGATGTTGCTTATATGAATACAAATGTGAGATTAGTAGGGGTTGGTGCTGGTGTTACATATGGTCCAGCAGGTGCCACACATCATGCAATAGAAGATATTGCACTTATGAGAGCATTACCAAATATGACAGTTTTTGCACCTTCTGATCCTTATGAAGTTGAAAGAATTACGGAAGAATCTATTAATTATCAAGGACCAATATATTTTAGATTACCTAAAAAAGGTGAACCGATTATTAGCAATAGTAAAAATGAAATTCGACTAGGTAAAGCTAATTACATTAAAAAAAATATTGAGAGTGAAATTGCCATCTTATTTACAAGTAATGCTTCTGATCTTGCTTTAGATGTTGAAGATAAACTTTTGAAAGAAGGTTACTGTTCAGATTTGGTTAGCATGCATACAATTAAACCTTTTGATCATGCTGCCTTAGCTGAGATTCTCAAAACAAAAAAGCATATTTTTACGATAGAAGAACATAATGTAATTGGTGGTCTTGGAAGTGTTGTTTCAGAGTATATTGCAGAATCAATTTATAATCCAGTATTTAAACGATTTGCTCTTCCTGATGAATACTCTCATTACGTTGGAAGCCAAAGCTATATTCGCGATAAATTTGGATTAACTGCACAAAATATAACTACAACAATATTGGAACTATTATGAATATTTTCATAACAGGTGCAAATGGATTTATTGGTTCTCATTTAAAAGAGTACCTACAAAAAGAATACACTGAGTACATTCTTTTTACACCATCGAGTAAAGAGCTGGATTTATCTGATGAAAGTGCTGTAGATACTTATATACTTTTAAATAAAATTGATATCATCATTCACCTTGCAAATCGTGGTGGTGGAAGAGATGTAGCAGATATGAAAAATATTACGGAATATAATCTTCGGATATTTTTCAATATCGCAAAACATGAAAAAAATGTAAAAAAAATCATCTCATTTGGAAGTGGCGCTGAGTATGCTAAACACAAACCTATAGTTAATGCAAAAGAGGAAGATTATTTAACAGAACAACCGCATGATGAATATGGTTTTTATAAATCTATCACTTCAAAATATATAGAAAAGTGTGATGATATAGTTCAACTTCGTGTTTTTGGAGCATATGGTGAGTATGAAAATTATAGATTTAAATTTATATCAAATGCTATTGTGAAAAATTTATTGCATTTACCAATAGTAATCAATAAAAATGTTTATTTTGATTATATCTATATTGATGATTTGGTGAAGATGATAGATTGGTTTATCCATAATGATTCAAAAGAGAAGATATATAATGTAACAACAGGGCAAAAGATTGATTTGGTGACTTTAGCTAATATAGTGAATGAAGTGAGTGATTTTAAGTCTGAGATTAAAGTGTTAAATGATGGATTCAATAATGAATATAGTTCAAATAATGAGAAAGTTTTAAAAGAGATAGATGATTTTAAGTTCACACCTCATAGAGAAGCAATAATAAAAATGCGAGACTATTTTAGTTATAATATTGATACATTGGATACAGAGAAAATTGTGGATGATCCATATCTTAAAAAAATTGATACTATGTGGAAGAAGGATAAGTAAGAAATATGACAAAAAAAGAGCAATTAAAACAAGAAATACTACAAAAAACGAAAGAATATTATGAACTGGTACATAAACCAAAGCAAGAAGCAGAGTTTATTGCTGGTCAAAGTAGGGTAAATTATGCAGGGCGTGTCTTTGATGCAACAGAGATGCAGTATCTTGTAGATAGTTCACTTGATTTTTGGCTTACTTATGGAGAGTACTCTAAAAAATTTGAAAAACAGTTATCAAAGTTTTTAAATGTCAGATGGTCTTTTCTTGTCAATTCTGGAAGTTCTGCAAATTTACTTGCATTTTATGCTCTGACTTCTCCTTTACTTAAAGAGAGACAGGTTAAACGTGGAGATGAAGTTATAACGGTTGCAGCAGGTTTTCCAACAACTATTACTCCTATTGTTCAGTATGGTGCAGTTCCTGTTTTTGTGGATATGGAACTTACTCATTTTAATATTGATGTGTCTCAGCTTGAAGCTGCACTCTCTACGAAGACTAAAGCTGTCATGATTGCACATACTCTTGGTAATCCATTTAATATTAGAGCAGTGAAAGAGTTTTGTGATAAGCACAATCTTTGGTTGATAGAAGATAACTGTGATGCTCTTGGTTCTACTTATGAAGGAAAGCCAACTGGTACATGGGGTGATATAGGAACATCAAGTTTTTATCCTCCACATCACATGACGATGGGAGAGGGTGGAGCAACTTACACAGATAACCCACTACTTCAAAAAATTATGCTAAGTATGAGAGACTGGGGTAGAGATTGTTGGTGTGAGAGTGGAGTTGATAATACTTGCGGTAAAAGATTTTCGATGAGTTTTGGAAATCTTCCAAAAGGGTATGATCATAAGTATGTTTACTCACACTTTGGTTTTAATCTAAAAGTATCAGATATGCAAGCAGCTGTAGGAGTTGCTCAGCTTGAGAAATTTCCATCTTTTGTCAAAAAAAGAAAAGAAAATTTTCAAAAACTATATGATGGTTTAAAAGATTTAGAACTTCTAACTTTAGTTCAAACTCAGCCAAATTCAGATCCAAGTTGGTTTGGATTTCTTATGACAATTAATGATGATGCAACTTTTACAAGAAATGAGATGTCAGAGTGTTTAGAGAGTAACAACATTCAAACAAGAAATCTTTTTGCAGGAAATATATTAAGACATCCTCTTTTTGATACAATGCAAGAAGGAATCGACTATAGAGTTGTCGGAGAACTTACTCATACAGATAAAATTATGAATGACAGTTTATGGATAGGATTATATCCTGGTATGGGCGATGCAGCTATCGAGTATATGATTATGAAAATTCGAGAGTTTGTAAGAAGATAAATGAAAATTTTATATGTAGATTTGCAGTACGACTATGGTATTAAGGCACGTGGAAAAAATATAATTGGGCTTGATGGTTTTAAAAATTCTTTTGAAGAGTTAGGACATGAAGTGGTCATGTTCTGTTATGATGAATTTTTAGATAAAACTAATATAATTCATGATAAATTAATAAACTTCGCAGATGAAGTTAAACCAGATTTGATTTTTTTCTCTCTGTATCAAGATCAATTTGAGATAAAAACTTTAGATTATTTAAAGTCTAAATATAAAACTATAAATTGGTTTGGTGATGATCAGTGGAGATTTGACGACTTTACTTATAAATACGCAACTCATTTTACTTACTGTATTACAACGGATAAATATTCTATACCTAAATATAAAGCTATTGGGCAAAATAATGTAATATACAGTCAATGGGCTGCCATCAATACACACAAAATAGCTAAATTCGATGGTTATAAATATGATGTAACTTTTGTAGGCGGTTTTCATCCATATAGAAAATGGTTTATCGAAACTCTACAAAAAAAAGGTATTAAAGTCGAAGCTTTTGGTAATGGTTGGAGTAATGGACCATTAAGTGCAGAAGAGATGAATCAGTTGTTTATTTCATCCAAAATTAATTTAAATATTGGAAATAGCAATAGTTTTGATGTTAGGTATTTACTGAGTTACTGGAAAGCAATACCGTTATTATTTAGAAGTAAAAAAAATGCTAGACAAATTAAAGCTAGAAATTTTGAGATACCTTATTTTAATGGTTTTCAGCTTAGTGATTATGCTCCATCTATAGAAAATTATTTTGATATAGGCAATGAATTAGTTTGTTATTCCGATGTTGATGAAGCTGCGTTACTTATAAAATATTATTTAGAAAACGATATCGAGAGAGAAGAAATAAAACAAGAGTCACATGAAAAGGCTGTACAAGAGCATGGATATATAAATAGATTAAGAGATATTTTAGGGCAAATAGTATGAAAAAAGCTTCGATAGTTGTAGAAAATTTTTATGGAAAAAATCGACTTTTTGATTTATCTGATAAAATTATAAATAGAGACAACTGTATGTATCCATTCTATCTTTTAAAGATGAAGTTTGAAGAGCTTGGTTATGATTTATCGACACACGATATTAATTCAATAGAAGATTCTGAGATAGTAATTTATAATGAAATGCCAAAAATATTATCTACTCAGAACGATATTGACAAATCATATCTTTTAATATTTGAGAGTGAACTTATTCGACCAGATAACTGGGATAAGCAAAAACATCACTATTTCAATAAGATCTTTACATGGAAAGATGATATAGTGGATAATAAAAAATATTTTAAATTTAATTTCGCTCAAGAAATTGTTAAAAATATAAATAAAGACTTGTCTAAAAAAGAGAAATTATGTACATTGATTGCAGGAAATAAGCAAAGTGTGCATCCTCTGGAGTTATACTCTAAAAGAGTTGAAGCAATCAAGTGGTTTGAGAAAAACCATATAGAAGATTTTGATTTTTATGGTATAGGGTGGGATAAATACACTTCATCAAATAAATATATTAACTTTATATTCAATAAGATAAACATATCACCACATTATATCTCTTATAAGGGAAAAGTTGAATCTAAAAAAGAGACTTTAACAAAATACAAATTTGTAATATGTTACGAAA
Organism: Sulfurimonas autotrophica DSM 16294; assembly: GCF_000147355.1. Lineage (NCBI taxonomy): Bacteria > Pseudomonadati > Campylobacterota > Epsilonproteobacteria > Campylobacterales > Sulfurimonadaceae > Sulfurimonas > Sulfurimonas autotrophica. The sequence goes on along the minus strand of NC_014506.1, from coordinate 1,481,710 downwards.
ATGCAAGGGATATACCGGGATATATTACGGAAAAGATATTTGATTGTTTTTTTGCAGGGTGTGTCCCTGTGTACTGGGGCGCAAATAATATAACAGAACATATTCCAGAAGAATGTTTTATTGATAAAAGAAAATATGATACCTATGAAAAACTTTATGATTTTATTTATAATATGAGTGATGAAGAGTATTTAAAATACTTGAATAATATAGAATTCTATTTAAATAGTGAAAAAAGTTATCAGTACAGTAGTGAGTTTTTTGCAGAGACAATTATAGATGCCACTAAAAAAGTATAATGTATTGAATATAGAACTTTTTGTATTAATTATTGGTAGAGTTTTGCAAGTTTTAATTGCTTTTATAGCCATTAAAATTGTAACTTATTATCTAGTTGCTTCAGAACTTGGTAATTATTATTTAATAGTTAGTTTGGCAAGTTTTTATGGATTTTTCTTTGTCGGACCAGTAGGTCAATATATTAATAGGAAGACTCATCAATGGTATATGGAAAAAAATCTCCTTAATGTACTCTATCTATATAATTATTATGTAGTATTTTTATCTTTTTCTTCATTGGTTATGGTTGAGATTTTAAAATATTTCCATGTGATTGGCTCAATTGACACTGTGTTATTAAGTACTGTACTATTTATATATATAATAGCACATACATGGAATCAAACTATTATTCCTCTGTTGAATATGTTAGAGCATAGAATTAGTTTTGTAGTGTTTACTGTTTTATCTCAGATATTATCTTTGATATTTGCATATTTTCTTATTAATTTATTCTCAAAAGAAGGAGTTATTTGGTTTTTTGGTCAAGCAATTTCATTCGGGGTGGTATCATTGATGGCTTTTTGGTATTTTATATGTAAGATAGATAATCATTTTAACATCTTAATTGCTCATAAATTATTGACAAAGAAAAGTATTAAAAAAGTATTGAACTTTTCTATTCCATTATTTATCGGTGCATTGTTTTTTTGGATACAAACACAATCATATCCATTAATCATTAAAAAATATGTAGGTTCAGAATTTTTAGGATATTTTGGAGTCGGTATGTCAATTGCGTTTGCAATTTCTTCAGCTTTTGAGTCAATAATAATGCAATATATTTATCCTCAAATGTATAAAAACATGAATAATGAAGATAAGTTCTCGCAAACAATGTTGAACATAGTGAATTTGATCATACCAATATATCTCCTTTTATCAATATTTGTTTCATTCTTCGCTTTGTATATTATTTCTGTTTTGGTTGATGAGAAATACTTCAGTTCATATATTTATATTATTTTTGGTATTTGGATTGCTTTTTTTAGGATGTCGTCAAATTTGATAGCAAATACCGCTCATTCTAAAATGAAAACAAAAAAGTTAGTTTTTCCTAATTTTATAGGAGCAGTTTTGGCATTTTTTGGTATTTTATTTGCTGTACAAAGTTCAAATTATATGGTATATATTCCAAGTGCAATGTTGCTTTCATCTATAGTTTCTTTTCTTGTTTTATATGATAGTATGAATAAACTTCTTAATATTTATTTTAAGTTTAAAAACTTTTTTCTAGTTTTCTTATACAGTGCTCCATTCTTAATTAGTATGTTTTTTTATAACTATAGTCAGAATATTATATATGCACTTATGATTTTGATTGTATTTGGAATTTACTTTTTATATGTATTATATGAATTAGTCAAAGGAGGAAATAATATTGAATAATCCATTGGTATGTATATGTATTCCTAATTATAATAATGAAGATACTATTGCAAATACATTAGATAGTATCTTACATCAAACTTATGAGAATATAATAATTAAAGTCTTTGATAATGTTTCTATAGATTCAAGTATGAAAATACTAAAACGATATGAAGAAAAATATGTTAATATATCAGTTTATCAGAATAATGAGAATATTGGAGGAGAAGCGAACTTTACTAAATGTATAGAAAATTTGGAGGGTGATTTTGGAGCTATATTTCATGCAGATGATCTATATAGTCCAACTATGGTAGAAAACCAAATCAGATATTTATCTCAAAATGATATTTCAGCTATATTTGTAAGAGCAAATTTAATAGATGATAATTCTAATGTAATAGGTGAACAGTTTTTTCCCGATGAATTGAAAAATAAGAAATATCATCAATTTGATTTTAAACAACTTTTTGCATTGATACTAAAATATGATAATTTTTTAATTACTCCAAGTGTAATGGCAAAAGTTGATATTTATAAAAATCAAATCAAATCATGGAACGGACAAAAATTTAAAACATCAGCAGACTTGGATGTGTGGTTAAGATTTAGTGAAATAAAAAATATTGGACTTATTACTGATAAACTTATTTCATATCGCATATCTACAGCTAGTTTTTCTTATAGAACTAAGTTTTCAAGGGTAAACCCAAGAGATATGTTTTTGGTAATAGAAAAATATCTTAATAAATATAGTAATTTAAATTTTGATCAAGCAGATTATGAATATTTAAAATTTAAAGATAATATTTTAGTCATTAATAATAAGATTTTAAATAGTAAACTAACAAGATCAGATAAAATAGTGTTAATGAACTTTAAAGTGTTAAATAAAATATTTTGCAATAAACAAAAATTTAAAATATACATATATGCAGTATTAATTAAGTTACTTTTATTTTGTGGCTGCAGAACTTTACTTGTTAAATTAATTAAAAAAGTAAATAATCTGGAAGATGAAAAATGAGTAAATATTCTTTGATATTTCTATACAGTATCTTAATTGTTTTATATGTCTATGGTATGATATTATATTCTGAATCGAAATTTTTATACACAATATTTACAGTAATTTATTTTTCTTTATTATTCAGTGCTTTATATAGACCAATATCATATAGTTATGTATTTTTAAGTATTTTTTTATTTCTAGGTATGTGGCTTAAATTGACTTTACATTTAATATTTGACTATAGTTACGTAGAACCTATTGGTTCATTTTATACTTCTAATGCTAATATGGATGATGTGTTGATTATTGCTACAATAGGGGTATTTGGTGTTATTAGCTCAAATATAATCTATAGACTAATCAAGTTGAAGTCAACAATATATATTTATGAAAATTATATATTTGAAAAACCTGCAATATATAATTTTTATGAAACATATAGATTACCCATATATATAATTATATTAATTACTACATTAACACTTGTATATTTAAATATAGCTTATCAAATTCAATTATCAGGAATAGTATCAAAAACTATCCTTTTATATCCATTAAACGCAATTGTTTATTGGATACTTGGAACTGGCTTTTCAGTATTACTATTAGTATTGTTTAGTTTAGATATAAAATTTAAAAATATCTTAAAGATGAAGTATTTAGTTTTTTTTGCTTTTATTGTCGCTATTACTTCCGTTGGTTTATTGAGTCGAGGTCAATATGTTTTTATGCTGGGTTCTGTTATTGTATTTTTATTGTTTAATTATAAAAATTTAAATAATCTAAGTATTAGTAAGTTAGTTATTTATATCTTATTTGTTGCACTACTGTATCTCTTTGTTATACATTATGTAACACTATTAAGAGGATATTATTTTTCAGGTGCTTCTCTTTCAGGTGCTTTAAATAAAGTGTTACATTTGGCAGTAGATAGATGGATTGGTCTTGAAGGTTTAATGGCAGTATGACATTTTTATACTACACAGGTTCTTTATTATTTGTATATTTTGGAATGCTTTTTTTGTCTTTAGTGATGTTATTACTAGAGTATTATTTGTATCTATGGTATAAATCTGCATTATTGGCATCTGTTATCGGAATGTATTTGGCAAATGCAGTAGCTCAATTTGGATTGATGCCTATAAACTTGTTAAAATCAATGTTTTTTACATTTAGTTTTTTATTAATATTCAAATTAATTAAAATTAAGAAAGTTTAAAATGAAAATATTAATAAACGCATTAGGTATTCAAGATTCAGGTGGCATAACTGTACTTGAAAAAGTTTTACTAGAGTGTCTTAAAAATAAAAATAGTAAGTACTATATAGTATGCAATGATAATAAAAATATTAGAATACTGATAGAGAAATATCAAAACACAAATTATTTGATCTTTCAAGTTATTAAAACAAGAGGTTTTTTGTATAGACTTTATTATGAAAATATAATTTTTAAAAAGATAATAGATAGAAATCATATTGATCTAGTTTACAACTTTTCAGGCTCTGCTCAATTTTTTTTAAAAATACCACAACTGATTAAAATTCAAAATTTATTATTTTATTCTAAGAAACTTGATTGTAAGTATAAACAAAAAAAACAATTTATTTTATGGCTGAAACAAATCTTTTTGAAAAGATTAATATTTAAATTAATGATTAATCAAGCTTCTTTGTTTGAAATACAATCAAATCATGTAAAAGATTATTTATCAGATTATATAGATATTACAAATAAAAATTTTTATGTAAAAAGCGATATAAACGTATCGAATGATATGTTTAAGCATCCAAAACAGTATGATTTTACAAAAAAAGTAAATTTTTTATATATAGTTGGACCACATTTTGAATATATACATAAAAATTTTATAGATTTTACAAATGCTATGATTCAATTAGAACAATATGATTTGAACTTTCAAATAACAGTTACACTTACAAAAGAACAACTTAACAACTCTTCAGTTTGGAGTAAAAAACTTGATTCAAAAACAAACTTTTTAGGATATGTCAACACAAAAGAAGAAGCTGAGAATATATTTACAAATAGTACTATCTTAGTATCTACTTCTATTATAGAAACACTAGGATTACATGTAGTAGAAGCAGTCCAAAATGGAGTATTAGCGATAAGTCCTGAAGAAGCTTATGCAAAAAGTGTTTATGGCAGAAATATGCCAACTTATAAATTGTCTGATATTGACTCTTTTCTTGATACTGTGAAGGAGATTGTTTTATTAGATAATAACAATATAAAAGATATAATTCTTAGCAATCAAAGATACTTAATAAAAAATGAAAAAACTAAATATAAGAGTGTTGTAGATATATTTGATGAAATTTTAAAGGAAAAAGATGTTCAAAAATAAAATATTATTAATTACTGGGGGAACAGGTTCATTTGGGAATGCTGTGCTTCGTAATTTTTTAGATACGGATATTAAAGAGATTAGAATTTTTTCTCGTGATGAATTAAAACAAGATGATATGCGTAAAAAATACAACAATGATAAACTAAAATTTTATATAGGTGATGTTCGTGATGTAAACTCTCTTGAAGATGCTATGAGAGGAGTAGATTTTCTTTTTCACGCAGCGGCATTAAAGCAGGTGCCATCTTGTGAGTTTTACCCTATGCAGGCAGTGGCTACAAATGTTGTAGGTACTGAGAATGTTTTAAATACTGCTATAAAACACAATGTGGAAAAAGTTATAGTACTAAGTACCGATAAAGCAGTTTACCCTATAAACGCAATGGGAATTAGTAAAGCGATGATGGAAAAAGTGGCTGTTGCAAAAGCAAGAAACCTTGGAAAAGAAACTACAATTTGCTGTACAAGATATGGCAATGTTATGGCAAGCCGCGGCTCGGTCATACCTCTCTTTATAAAGCAGATAAAAAACAATGAACCTATTACCATTACAGATCCAAATATGACTCGATTTATGATGAGTTTGGATGATGCAGTAGATTTGGTAATGTTTGCCTTTAAAAATGGAGAGAACGGTGACATCTTTGTGCAAAAAGCACCGGCTGCAACTATTGAACTCTTGGCAAATGCTTTGACAAGCCTTCTCGACAAGCCTGAACATGTAGTGAACATAATAGGCACCAGACATGGTGAGAAGCTTTATGAAACACTGCTTACAAGAGAAGAGATGGTCAATGCTGTCGATATGGGCGATTACTACAGAATTCCATCTGACAGTAGAGATTTAAACTATAACAAGTATTTTGTTAAAGGCGAAGTTATTACTGAGGCAGAAGATTACCATTCACATAATACAAAACAATTGAATGAAGAAGAGATGAAAGAGATGCTTATGAATTTAAGAGAGATTCAATCAGATTTAAAATATTTTAAGGTGAAATAGGAGAATAGATTTATGAAAGTTATGACGATTGTAGGAACAAGACCAGAGATAATTAAATTAAGTCAGGTAATGAAAGAGTTAGATAAATTTACAGAGCATATTATTGTTCATACCGGACAAAACTATGATTATGAGCTTAATGAATTATTTTTTGAACAATTAGGTGTGCGAACACCAGATTATTTTTTGGAAGCTGTAAAAGGTACTCCATCTGAAACTATTGGAGATATCATTGCCAAGGCAGATGAATTATTTGCAGATTTACAACCTGATGCTCTTTTAATATATGGAGATACAAATAGTTGTTTAAGTGTTATTCCTGCTAAAAAAAGAAAAATACCTATTTTTCATATGGAAGCTGGAAATAGATGTTTTGATCAGAGAGTTCCTGAAGAGATAAATAGGAAAATCGTAGATCATTTAAGTGATATTAATTTACCGCTTTCGGAACAAGCAAGAGATTATTTAATAGCTGAAGGCATTAAGCCTGAAACGGTGATAAAAACTGGTTCACCTATGATGGAGGTTTTAAATGCAAATATGGAGAAGATTTTATCCAGTGATATTCTACAAAAAGAGAAGCTAAATCCTAAAGAGTATATAGTAATGAGTATTCATAGAGAAGAGAATGTTGATTCTCCCAAAAACTTTAACGATCTTTTAGATTCAATTGCAGAATTAACGAAGAAATATACAATGCCTATTATTATATCTACACATCCAAGAACTCGAAAAAAACTAGAAGAGATTGGATACGAAGATAAGAATCCTTTAATAAGATTTTCGAAGCCTTATGGATTTCATGAGTATAACAATCTTCAAATGAATGCTTTTTGTGTTATTTCAGATAGCGGTACAATAGCCGAAGAAGGTTCAATTTTAAATTTACCAGCTGTTACAATAAGACAAGCTCATGAAAGACCTGAAGGCATGGATGAGACTACCGTAATTATGTCTGGACTTAATAAAATTAGAGTTATAGAAGCTGTAGAAGTTGTAACGAAGCATAACTTAGAAAATCCACGAGCTATACATCCAGTTAAAGATTATGAGGTAGATAATGTATCGAAAAAAATATTAAGAATAATATTGTCATATACTGATTATGTTAATAGGACAGTTTGGCATAAGGAAATTTAGATTTTGAAAAAAAAAGTTTTAGTTTTAGGTTCTACAGGTTTAATAGGCCATCAAATATATAATTATTTAAAGTTAAATAGTGATTATGAATTATTTAATATGTCATATAGAAAAAAATTGCAAGACGATACGATATTAGTAGATGTGAGAGATGAAAATAACTTTCTAAACATTATTAAAAGTTTAAAACCAGACTATATTGTTAACTGTATTGGCATACTTATTAATGGAGCAAATGAAAATCCTGAAAATGCAATTTTTATAAATGCGTATATGCCTCATAGATTAGCTCGATTGGCAGGTGAACTAGACGCAAAACTGATACATATCTCGACTGATTGTGTTTTTTCAGGAAATAAAAAAGAGCCTTATGTTGAGAGTGATGAAAAAGATGGTAAAGATACTTATGCAAAAACAAAAGGTTTAGGTGAAATAATAGATGATAAACATCTTACTCTTCGTACTTCAGTAGTAGGTCCAGAGTTAAAAGAAGATGGAGAAGAACTGTTTCATTGGTTTATGAACCAAAAAGGAACAATAAATGGATTTACAAAAGCTATCTGGTCGGGTGTCACTACACTTGAGCTTGCCAAAGCTGTTAAATGGGCTGTGGAGAATGATATAACAGGCTTATATCACATTACAAATAATGATTCTATCAATAAATATGAGTTACTTAATCTATTTAAAAAGTATACACAAAAAAATATTGAGATTGTAGCTGTTGATGGAAAGCAGGTAGATAAAAATTTTGTTGATACAAGAAAAGAAATCAATTATAAAATTCCTAGTTATGAAATGATGATTAGAGATATGGTTGATTTGATAAGAGAAAATAAAAATTATTATAAACAATATGATATTGGATTGAAAGATTGAAAAATAAAAAAATTCTGATAGTTACCGAGTATTTTCACCCTGAAGAGTTTAAAATCAATGAAATAGTACTAGCTTGGAAAGAAAAAGGTTATGATGTTGATGTATTAACTCAAAATCCTACATATCCTGTTGGAAAAATATTTGATGGCTATGAAAATAGATGGTTTTCTCATGCAGAGTATCATGGTGTGAATGTATACAGGGTGAAGGCAGTTACCGGGTACAGAGAGAGTTTATTTAAAAAGCTTTTGAAGTATTTTACTTTTATGGTTTTGGGCAGTTTTGTAAGTTTGAAAATCGGTAAAAAGTATGATTATGTCTTTGGGTTTGATGTTGGGGCTTTAACGGGAATGGTACCGGCTGTGGTACTTAAAAGGTTTTACGGTAAAAAAGTTACTTTATGGGTACAAGATGTATGGCCGGACAGTGTTTATGCTTATGGATTTAAAAAGAGAAAATTTTTAAAGACTATTTTAGATGCTTTTGTGAGATCTGTTTACAAAAATAGCTCCAGTCTCGCAGTTTCAGGAAAAGGTTTTATTAAAAAAGTCCAGCCTTATGTAGAAGATAGTAAAATCATCGAGTATCTGCCAAACTGGGCAGATGAATTTAATAAAGATTTAGAAAAGTTTGAATTTAGTGAAGATGAAAAGGTGCATTTTACATTTGCTGGAAATATAGGAAAAGTTCAGAACCTAGATAATGTTATAAAGGCTTTTGGAAGTTTAGATGCTCCTTTGTTGGATAAATCTCAACTGAATATAATAGGGGATGGGTCTCATTTAGAAGAGTTAAAAAAGTTAGTTGAGAAAAATAACTTTAAAAATATAGTTTTTTGGGGAAGAAAACCGAGAAATGAAATGTACAGATATTTTTCTGCAAGTGATTTTTTGATTGTCTCTTTAATTGACAAGCCAATATTTTCGTTAACCGTACCTGCAAAAGTACAAACCTACATCGCAGCTAATAAGCCTATATTGGCAATTATAAATGGCGATGCTGCTGACATCATTAAAGAGAATAATTTGGGATTTTGTGCAAAGCCGAATGATTTCAGTGAAATAAAAAATATTTTTACTAAAGCGATTGAGAGTGATAAAAAAAGCATAGAGGCATTTACAAAGAACTGTGAATTGCTCACACAAACAACTTTTAATAAAGCAAAAATCATTGATTCTTTATTTGATTTACTGACTAAGGAGTCTGTGTGAATTTATTAGTTACGGGTTCAAGTGGATTTGTGGGGAAATATTTTATAGAGAAATATGCTGACAAGTATAACATTGAAACATTTTCATTTTTACATGATGATTTTGAAAATTTAGATCTGAATGGCATAGATACTATTGTGCATTTATCCGCCCTTGTGCATCAGATGGGTGGAGCCGAATCCACTGAGTATGAACGTATAAATGTGACTCAAAGTGTGGAACTTGCTAATAAAGCTAAAGCTTCTGGTGTAAAGCAGTTTGTGTTTATGAGCAGTGTAAAAGTGTATGGAGAAGAAACTAATAGTGCTTACCGTGAGAAGACTACATGTAAACCAGAAGATGAATACGGAAAAAGTAAATTAAAAGCAGAACTTGAATTACAAAAGCTTGAAGATGAGAGTTTTAAAGTAAGCATTATAAGAACACCGATAGTATATGGATATGGGGTAAAAGCTAATATTAAAAACTTGATTGGTTTAGTTCAAAAAGTTTCTGTTTTACCTTTTGGAGATATTCAAAACAAAAGAAGTATGGTTTATGTGGGGAATCTTTGTTTTTTTATGGATACTATCATTGAAAAGCAGTTAAGTGGTGTTTTTCTTACGGCTGATGAGAGGGCTTTTTCTACTACGGAGTTGGTAGCGCTTATTGCTAATGCGTTGGGTAAGAAAGTTTATTTGATTCGGGTGCCGTTTTTTGAGAGTTTTTTGAAGGTTGTTAAACCTTCTTTTCATAAAAGATTGTTTGGGAGTTTAGAAGTTGATAATCATGACACTTTGACAAGACTTTTTGGCGAAGCTAAAGCATCGCTTCCTTATAGTATTGAGGATGGAGTTGGGTTTATGATAAGTGGAGAAGATAGATGATATATGTTGCTTTATTTTTGCTCTCTTTTGTTTTAACATACTTTATAAAAAACTATGCTATTAAAAAGTCATTGGTTGCAGAGGTAAATGAGAGAAGTTCTCACTCCGCACCTACGCCTCATGGTGGAGGAATTGCTGTAGCTGTTACTTGGTTTATCGGAATTTCTTATTTGTTTTTTGCCCATTCCATAGATAGCTCTTTTTACTATGCTTTGATGGCTGGTGCACTACTTGCAGTTGTGAGTTATATAGATGACCTGTATGAACTGAGTGCTAAAGTTCGTTTGCTTACGCAGGCTTTGGTCGCAACTTTTGGGCTTTACTTTTTAGGTGGTTTTGAGCGTTTGGATCTTTTTTTCTTTACTATAGAGAGTCCAATAATTACAAATGTTTTTGCTTTTTTTATGATTATTTGGTTTATAAATCTTTATAACTTCCTTGATGGCATTGATGGGTATGCCGGAAGTGAGGCTGTATTTCTAGGGCTTGCCGGGTTTATACTTTTCGGTGGGGCACATTTTCTGGTTTTAGTTTTTGCGGTACTTGGTTTTTTAGTTTGGAACTGGCACAGGGCGAAGATATTTATGGGGGATGTCGGCAGTACTTTACTTGGTTATACTGTTGCAATTTTTACAATATATTATGCAAATCAAGATGCTGCAAATCTATGGATATGGTTAATACTTTTTGGGCTGTTTTGGTTTGATGCGACTTTGACACTTTTTAGGCGTTATAGAAATGATGAAAAATTATCACAGGCTCATAGAAAGCATGCGTATCAACGATTGAATCAAAGTGGATGGGCGCATGATAAGGTTGTCATATCTGCAATGGGTGTGAATGCTGTGTTGTTTGGGTTGGTTTATTTTATTTCGAATGTGTTTGTTGCGTTTGTTTTGTCAGTTGTGCTGCTTTATGGTGTTGTAAGGTATGTTGATGGGAAAAAGGGCTTTTAGGAAAGGTTACAGAAAAAAATTTAGTTTTTTTCTAAGTCACGCTTTAGCGTTTGAAAACATTGCTTCCGAAGAACATTGGATTTTTTCCGGAACCCGGAATTTATTCTGGACTGATTTTTTCGTTAATACTGCTATAATTATAAATACAATTTTATAGGAAGAAAATGAATATAGATAAACGAATACTAAATTTTTTAGTCATAATTGTTTTAAGTTTTATAACGTTCGTGTGGACTTTTTTTATATTTCATATACCATTTGATTTTACGGTTGTTATTAGTGTTATATTTATACGTATGTTGGCATCTGCTTTTATACTTAAAGATTATTCACTTTCTTGGTCGAAGGCATCGCAAAAAACATTTTTAATTAAGAGTATTGTATATGTTATTGCATTTGTAGTGTATATGCCACTGTATTATGGAAAGATTTCTATTTCGTTTTTTGTTTCTGAACTTTTTTTATATATTTTTGCAATCAATTTTTTAATGTACTTTTACTACTATATTATAAACAGAAATGATGTGAAAAAGACGAAGTCTGTTGTGATTTACGGAGCAGGAAAGGCCGGTATAAAACTTGAGAGCGAGTTTGCAAATACGGAATATAAAGTGAACTATTTTGTGGATGACAATAAGATTATTCAGGGGCGCTCCATTGATTCTGTGGCTGTACTTTCTAAACAAAAACTCAAAAAAATCATAGGAAATGAAAAAAAGTTTAATTTGCTGGTAATTGCCATGCCTTCTGCTCCAAAAGAGAGAATAAAAGAGATATATGAAGACCTCTCGGCTTATTTTCAAGAGATAAAAATCCTTCCTTCTATGGATGAGATACTTAAAGATAAAGATTTTTCCACACAGCTTAAAAACATCTCTGTAGAAAATTTACTTGCGCGTAATCCCAAGGATTTGGACAAAAACAAGATTGAAGAGTTCATAAAAGATAAAACTGTTTTAGTAACTGGTGCAGGTGGAAGCATCGGGAGTGAGATATGCAGACAGTGTGAAAAGTATGGAGCAAGAAAACTGATACTTTTGGATCACAGCGAATATAATCTTTACGCTATTTTGGAAGAATTGAAAAATGTGGATGTTGAGCCTGTTATGCAGAGTGTTATAAATGTAGAGCATTTGGATGAGACTTTTGCAAAGTATCAGCCGGATCTTGTCATTCATGCTGCTGCGTACAAGCATGTACCTTTGGTTGAATCGAACATTTATGAAGGTATATTGAACAATGTAGTGGGTACGAAAAATGTCATAGATACATCCATAAAGTATGGTGTGCAAAAATTTGTAATGATTTCAACAGACAAAGCAGTACGCCCTACAAATGTTATGGGAACAACAAAGCGTATTTGTGAGTTGTATGCACAAAATTCTAACGGGCAGGGCACGGACATCGTGGCTGTTCGATTTGGAAATGTGCTAGGAAGTAGTGGAAGTGTAATACCGAAGTTTAAATCTCAAATTCAAAACGGGCAAAATATTACTGTGACACATCCCGACATTACCCGCTACTTTATGCTGATTCCTGAAGCGTGTGAACTGGTGCTTCAAGCCGGAGCTATAGGAACGGGCGGCGAGATATTTATACTTGATATGGGAGAGCCTATCAAAATAGTTGATTTGGCAAAAAAGATGATAGAACTAAGTGGGAGAGAAGACATCAAAATAGAGTTTAGCGGCTTACGTCCCGGTGAAAAACTCTATGAGGAACTGCTAATAGATGACAGCGACGTACAAACGGAATATGAATCTATAACAGTGGCACAACCGACAGCATATAACTTGAAAAAATTAAACCAAGATATAGAAGAACTACTTACATGTAAAGACAAGCTGAAAAAACTTAAAGAGATTGTGCCTGAGTTTAATCACCAGACAAACAAGTAGCTTAGGTTTAGAACATCAGGATTAAAGATATATTGTTTAGAGCAGCTTTAGGTTTCATAAAGTAACATCATTCATCTTAAATTACAAATTTATGACAATTTGCAATGAAAATTATAAAATATTTATTTTTATTGTATACTAATTCCATCTTAAAAAAAGGGGTTAAAATGAAGATTTTAGCTATGTTGGTTATGGGGTTTAGTTTTATGTTTGGTGCTGTTGATATTAACAATGCAAATAAAAGTGAGTTGATGAGTTTAAAAGGGATCGGTACTAAAAAAGCTGATGCTATTTTGGCATATAGAGGGCATGATTGTTTTAAAAGTGTTGTATCACTTACGAATGTAAAAGGGATTGGTCCTAAGTTTATAGAGAAAAATAAGAGTGAATTGACTGTGGGTGCTTGTAAGAAGTAAAGAATTTACTTAGGCTTTAAAGTATATTAGCCCAGACTGAAGTTTTGGTTCCGAGAAAAGTTGTTTTTATTCTTTAGGAAGCAAGGTTTCAACCTTGCCTTTGAGGCTTTGAAGATACACAGTCCAGACTGAAGTCTGGGATAATTTAGACTAATACATGTCCTACAAACTTACTCATGTTATCCAAAATATTCCCGCCTTTTCGAAAACTTAATCCACAGGCTTCATAGGCGAAAAATACACCTGGTTGGTATTTTGCGCCATGGACATCTTTAGGAAACTCTACATACTCTTGGTATACTTTTTTATAATTGTCATATGGCCCTTGTGTTTGTGTTATTACAGTGTCATCTGCATCAATTATTTTTGTGTTTGCACCTTCTCTTCCAAAGACCGGTTTTTCAACTTGTTTTACGCCTTTGAGCGGTTCAAATGATGTTTTTAGCAGATATGGAGAGTCCGGAAAGAGCTCATATAAAACTGCCATCATTCCTTTGGACTGAAAAAGTAACGTATATGCCGGATTTAAAATGATGGCTTTTTGATTTTGAATAATATTTGTGAGTGTAGTTGCGAGTTCGGGTTCATCAACTGCTATATCTTCCCACGGGTAGAGTTTAAACCAGTACTCATAGTTTATATCATCTGTATTGTATATGCCATCTTCATCAAAGCGTACATTTTGCAAAAATTCAAATTTTGTTACAAATCCGGCATCTGTTGCCATTTGTTGCAGCAGTTTGGTTGTCGCTTCCTCTTCATCATTACCCTCAACAGAAGAAAAAAGTATTTTCCAGCCGTCATAAAGCTCTTCAAATTTGTCCGTATCATCAAAAAGAGTGATGAGCTTTTTGAAGTTTTCACTTATAGCTTCATAAACATTGTTAAATTGATGTTCTTCATCCATGTTGTTTGATTTTAAAATTGCCCATTGAAGCAGAGCAGTTTCAAAGAGTGCTGTAGGCGTGTCGGCATTAAATTCTATAAGTTTAATATCTTGTCCATCAACACCACCAGCTAAGTCAAAACGGCTGTAAATATGCCAATGTACATCATTCTCCCAGCTTTTTTTGATTGTTTCTATGAGATTAAATGGGATGCCTAAATCGAAAAAGAGGTTGTTGTTTATGACATATTCGGCAGCCTCTACATACATGTCGTAGATGGCATTTGTCGCTTCATAGTAGGCCTCTGCCTCTTCTTGTGTAACTTCTACAAGTTCATCACTTACATACTTGCTGCCATCAGTATCCGTATGCCAGGTAAAGCCTATTTCTTCTAGGGTTTCATCATCTATCGGGTTTAGTTTTTGTGTGGTTATCATATTTTATCCGCCGAAAAATCCGCCGCTGGATTTACTATAACTTGAGCTTCTTGAACTTCCTCCAAAGAAACTTTTTCTGCTGCTTGAAGAACTTCTTGCTGCTTTGCCTGCTGCTGAACGACTGTACGCACTTCTGTTTACACTACTTGAGTTTCTTGAAAAGTTTTTGTTGTTCATAAGAGCATTACCTATCATATTTCCCAGTAAACTTCCGGCTGCAACGGCTAGAATGGTGCCGGCAAGACCCATACCGGCACTTCCTGAATTGTCTTGGAGCGTTTCACTTGTGCCGTTTTCTACTTTTTGATACTCTTGCTGGGCTAACTTTTTCATCTCTTCTTCATTCATAAAGCGTTCTGTGACTCTGCCATCTGCATCATGCTCTCTGATAATTGCACGAGAAGGACCTTCTGTCGGCATCTCTTCTACAACTTTATATTTTCCATTTGGTTGTTGTTCTATAACCAAAAATTTATTTTGTGCTTCTTGTTGCTTTTGCTCGCACCCTGTAAGTGTACTCATCATTAAAACACCGGCAGTTCCTAACGCAACTCCGCTGGCAATTGAAGAAATATGTTTCATTTAGTATTGACCTTGAATTTTATTTTTATTTAGAATTATAACTTTTTTTAGTTCATTATCGTAAAATGTGATTGTTTTTCTGCCGTCATAGTAAATATTTCCATGATATGAAAATTTATCAGTTTTAAGTGTGACATCTTTTTTCATCAACATCATTTCACCAACTGCTTTTCCAATAGGCGGAATGAGTGTAGAAAAAGAGAGTACAAACAGCGAGCCAACAACAATGAGAGCCGTTTTTGTGTTTGCATATATTATCAAATATCCAATAATGACGGTAAAAAATAGAAATAGAAATAGATTTTGATGGTCTGCAAATAAAATATTATAGTATACATGTATATCATACAATTCAATATAGTTCAGCTTTACGCCCAATATCACGAAAAAATCTAGTATAAATGTAAAAAACATGCCGCTCAGTAGTGCCTGTATTAGCTTACTCATCGTAACCTCTTTATCTTTTTGTTGTTTATTTTGTAAAGTTTTGAAGCTTTGCCTTCAAAGAGTTTGTTTTTATCTTCCACTATTATATCAGCTTTTTCTTCACAAAAAATTCTTGAAAAGTTTTTTCCGCTTTCGTTGGCTGAAGTAGAATATTTCCATTGTATTTCTCTTAAAAAAGATGAGTGTGATGAATCGTTGGCAACTCTAAAAGAAAAGTTTTTTACTATAAATGTTGTTTTTTTTAGTCGTCTGACGAGGTTTTTTTGAGCGTTTGGCACTCTTTTTTTGTCTTGTTTGAGGGCTTTAAAATTTTTATAAACTTTTATAAATGGTTTTGATGGCTGGCGGGATTTAATGTCACATAATTTTAGGGCATCTTGTGACAAAAAACCGACAGTAGTGTCGGTTTGTGTCAGTATAACTTTTGTATCTATATTAGAAAGTCTTGAAGTGCTGTTGAACTTGACCATTTTTCATCTTCCATTTCATCAAGAGCGAGTATTAAGGCTCTTGCTGCGCTGAGTGTGGTAAAGTAAGGAATATTTCTTTTGAGTACCTCTTGACGAATGACAACAGCATCTTTTTTAGATGTATTGTTATCTGATGTATTGATTGCCATAGATATTTCATCATTTTTCATGCTGTCTTCGATGTTTGGACGGCCTTCAGAGATTTTTAGTACAACTTCACAATCTATGCCTGCATCTTCTATAGCTTTTTGTGTTCCTTTTGTAGCAACGAGTTTAAATCCATGCTCTAGTAGGCCCTTAGCTATTTCAGGAGCATATTTTTTGTCTGTATCTACAAAAGAGAGAAAACATGTTCCACTTGTCGGAATTTTATTGCCTGCACTGAGTTGTGCTTTTGCAAAACTGATACCAAAACTTTTGCTGATTCCCATCACTTCGCCTGTTGATTTCATCTCAGGGCTTAAAACTAAATCAGCTCCATAAAGTTTGTGAAAAGGAAAAACCGCCTCTTTAACAGATACATGACCTTTTAGGCGAGGGCGAAGCAGACCGTTATGCTCCTCTACAATATTATATTTATCATAATACTCAAGGGCACTTCTAAGTGTTTCACCCATCATAACACGTGTTGCTACTTTCGCAAGAGGCATACCGGTTGCTTTTGAAACAAAAGGAACAGTACGAGATGCACGAGGATTTACCTCTATAAGATAAATTTCATCTTGATAAATTGCATATTGAACATTCATCAGTCCTCGTACACCAAGACCAAGAGCAATAACTTTTGTCTGCTGTTCTACTTTTTCTATCATCTCTTTGCTTAGATTCATTGGAGGTAATGAACAGGCACTGTCTCCCGAGTGAATACCTGCCTCTTCGATATGTTGCATAACAGAACCAATGTAAACATCAGTGCCGTCACAGATACAATCAACATCAAGTTCAATAGCCTGATCTAAAAATTTGTCAATTAAAACAGGTGCTTCATTTGAAACAGAAATTGCCAAGTCCATGTACTGGCGAAGTTCATCTTCAGAATAAACTATGCGCATACCTCGACCGCCAAGAACGAAAGATGGGCGAACAAGAACAGGGTAGCCTAGTTTATTTGCTATGACATATGATTCTTCTTTTGTACGGGCAAGACCATTTGCAGGTTGTTTGAGATTATGTGCTTTTACAAAATCTGAAAACTGCTCTCTGTCTTCTGCCAAATCAATTACAGACGATGGTGTTCCAGAAATTTTAGCACCGATTTTTGTGAGTGAATCGGCTAGTTTAAGTGGAGTCTGTCCTCCAAAATGAACTATGATTCCATCAGGATTTTCATTTTCTATTACTTCTCTTACATGTTCAAAATCAATAGGCTCAAAATAAAGAACATCAGATGTGTCATAGTCAGTAGATACTGTTTCAGGGTTACAGTTATACATAATAGTCTCTATACCCATCTCTTTAAGTGCAAATGCAGCATGTACACAACAGTAATCAAACTCAATTCCCTGTCCGATTCTATTCGGTCCGCCGCCTAAAATGAGTACTTTTTTCTTGTCACTTTGTCTGTTTGTGACATTTGGCAGTTTTGTAATGTTTGTTGTTGAATAAAGATACGGAGTGAGTGCCTCAAATTCAGCTGCACAAGTGTCAACTTCATTAAATTCCAGGCTTACATGTAAGCTCTTTCTTGCTGCATAAATTTCATCTTCTTTGATTGTTTTATTTGAGTTTTTTGCGATAAGCTGGGCAATTCTTTTGTCTGAAAAACCATCAACTTTAACACGGCGCATAAAATCGGCATCTGTTAAAATATCCGCAGTTATTTTTGATTCGAGTTCTATCATCTCTTGCATTTGGTATAAAAACCATGGATCGATTTGGCATGTGTCAAACATATCTTTAACGCTCATACCGCGTCTAAAACCTTCTGCTACATAAAGGATCCTGTCAGCATTGGGGCGACGGATTTCATGTTTTACAAATTCTGTGTCTGCATCAATATCATCAAAACCGCAAAGCCCTGTTTCAAGTGAACAGAGTGCTTTTTGAACTGATTCTTTAAAAGTACGACCGATTGCCATAACTTCACCGACTGATTTCATAGATGTACTTAATGTGCTTTGTGCTTCAGGGAACTTTTCAAATGTAAAACGAGGTATTTTTGTTACAACATAATCAATAACCGGCTCAAACGCAGCGGGTGTTCCTGTGATGTCATTTTCAATCTCATCAAGCGTAAATCCGACAGCTAAAAGTGTTGCAACTTTGGCAATTGGATACCCAGTAGCTTTTGATGCAAGTGCAGACGAGCGTGAAACACGAGGATTCATCTCAATAACAATCATGCGTCCTGTTTTAGGGTCAATAGAAAATTGTACGTTTGAACCGCCTGTGTCCACACCGACTTCACGTAAAATCGCAAAAGAGGCATCACGCATTCTTTGGTACTCTTTGTCTGTCAATGTAAGGGCCGGAGCAACTGTAATAGAGTCTCCCGTATGAACACCCATAGGGTCAAAGTTTTCAATAGAACATACGATGATGCAGTTGTCTGCTTTGTCGCGGATAACTTCCATCTCATACTCTTTCCAGCCGAGCATAGATTCCATGATTTCAATTTCATTGACTGGTGAAGCAGAGATTCCTTCTTGGGCTAGTTTTTTGAACTCTTCCATGTTATAAGCTACACCTGAACCGCCACCGGCGAGTGTGAATGAAGCTCTGGAAATTACTGGAAAACCAATCTCTTTTACAACTTCTATAGCCTCTTCAACGCTGTAAGCATTTCTACTTTTTGGTAAATCCATACCGATTTTAGTCATTGCTTCATTAAAAAGCTGTCTGTCTTCACCTTTATTGATTGCTTCGGGTTTTGCACCTAAAAACTCTATTCCCTCAAGCATACCCTTTTCATACATACTCATAGCGACATTAAGTGCTGTCTGTCCACCCATAGTTGGTAAAACAGCATCTACATTTTCATCTTTTATGATTTTTGCTATGACATCTTCTTTGATAGGTTCTATGTATGTTCTGTCTGCAAACTCAGGATCTGTCATAATGGTAGCCGGGTTTGAATTTATAAGAATAACACGGTAACCCAATTCTTTTAAAGTTTTAACAGCTTGCGTTCCAGAGTAGTCAAACTCACAAGCCTGACCGATAATAATCGGACCAGAACCTATAAGTAAAATAGTTTTTATGTCGGTGCGTTTTGGCATTTGTTACCTCTTGAAAATTGTATATAAAAATTTAGAGATTATAGCCAAAAGGCACTTAATAGCAGTTTAGCTTAAACGGCTTTAGTATTCAAAAGTATATATTACTGAAGCAAGCCCTGAGTAAATAAATCTGTTGTTTACCAGAGGACTGTTATACGCACTGTTTGGAATTTTGTCTGCTCTTATGTTGAAAAATGCTGATAATTTCTTTGTCAGCGGATATTTTACATATGTTTGAACTCCAAATTCAAAGCCTCCATTTGGAGAGTAAGCAGGACGATTGAGTGTTGCTTCTGAATTTTTGACGCCATAATAGTAATCAACAAATTTTTTAGGCTGATATAAAACAAGAACACTCGGATAAAAAGTAAAATTACCTGCTTTGAACTCATCACCAACTTCAACTCTGCTTACCCAGGAATTATATTTGTTCAATACATCTGCTAAGAGCATAACCTCAATGTAGGTAGAATTTTTATAGCCGGCACTAAAAGCAAGTCCACCCTCCAGCGTTGAATCTTTATCACTCATTCCTTTTAAATAGTCTGAGTCTGATGCTTTATAGCCTAGCGTACGAGGCTGCACAGTTAAGGAAAACCCCCAAGAATAATCCTCTTTTTTATCCCCTAAAAAGTAGACACCAAATCTGCTCCATCTTGCATAAACGATAGAGTTGTCAAAAAAGATTACCGGTGAAGGCAATACCAGAGTTGAAGCACCTTTATAGGGTTCACTTTGAAAATAGGGCCCTGCACCGATTGTCAGTTTTTGTTTGCTTTGGTCTGCTGCAAGATTAAAAAACAGCAACATTAAAATTACGATATATTTCATTTTACACTCCTTATCATGTGAAAATAACTTGGTTCATTCGCCTTGTAATACTGTTCAACTACAGCATTCTGATAGCCTTGAGACTTTGTAACAGAAATTATTTTTCCGACTTTAAGCCCTTTAAAAAAGATGTTGTCCAGTCCTGATGTTAGCACTTCATCCCCTTGTTTAATATTAAACCATGCCGGTATAAAGTTTATGACTATATTTTTTGCATTATTCCCATGTGCAATGCCCGGTGCTTTTTTTTCACCTACATATACAGAATAGGCACTTTTTATATCGGAATTTAGGAGCGCAAGCGGTTTGTTGTTTTTATCTATAACGATTCCGGCTACTAGTTCTTTATAGGTTAAGCCGTAAATTTTAGAGGCATTATAATCAGGTATATCCATCCAAAGCCTGTTTAAATTACCAAATTTTTCATAGGATACAGCACGAACAAGTTCTACGTTAGGATTTGTTTTTAATGAAGAATTATTTTCTTTATATATGTCGTTAAGTTCAGAAGCCAGTTGCTGCATAACAAGATGATTATTTTCATATTTTTGAAGTTGATTTTTTAAATTTTCTATCTCTTGGGCTTGAAATATATGCTTGTCTATTTTATTTTCAAAAAATTCTAGAGTGTTAAGGTAGCTTGATTTGATGGAATTAAGTGCTGAAATAATCGGGGACTGAATAAGGTTGTTGTAGTACAGGGCACCCACAAAGAGTGCCATAATAATGAAAAAATAGCTAAATGACTTTTTATTCATTCTCAAAAAGTTCTTGTAGAAGGTCTATCTCTTCTAAAGCTCTTCCTGTCCCGCGTGCAACCGCTAAAAGTGGTTCATCTGCTACAAAAACAGGTATTCTTACGATGTCTGAGAGATATTTGTCCAGCTGGCGAATTAAAGCACCGCCTCCTGTTAAAATAATACCGTGATTTACGATATCACCGGCTAAATCAGGCGGCATTTGCTCCAAGACGTCCCGAAGTGCTTCTGCAACTTCTTTGAGTGGCTCTTTCATCGCATCTCTTGCATCTTCACTTGTAAGTTCAACAGAGCTTAACAGTCCTTCTACCTGGTCGCGTCCGTTGACAACCATTGTAAGATCCTGGTCAAGTGATACAGCAGTTCCTATATTAATTTTAATCTCTTCGGCAACTCTCTCACCGATTAGCAGATTGTATTTTTTTCTTACATAGTTGACGATGCCTTGATCAATTTTATCTCCGGCTGTACGAATTGACTTTGAGAGTACAAGGCCGCCAAGAGAAACAACACCGATTTCAGTGGTACCACCACCGATGTCTACTACAAGATTACCCTGAGGTTCACGAATGTCAACACCCGCACCGATAGCTGCAGCCATAGGCTCTTCTATTAGGAAGACTTCACGTGCTCCGGCACTTAAAGCAGATTCACGAACCGCTTTTCTCTCAACCTGCGTAAGCCCGTAAGGCACACAAATAATAATACGAGGAGAAATTAAAGAGCTTCTTCCATGTGCTTTTTCAATGAACTTACGTATCATTTTTTCTGTCATATCAAAATCGGCAATAACACCATCACGCATAGGACGGATTGCTTTGATGTTTCCAGGTGTTTTTCCTACCATTTCTTTTGCTTCATGCCCGACTGCCAAGACACGTTGCTGGCCGTACTTTTCAGTTTTTACAGCAACAACTGAGGGCTCGTTGATGATGATTCCACGTCCTTTTGCTATAACGATTGTATTAGCAGTTCCCAAGTCGATTGAGAGGTCATTTGAAAAAAGTCCGACTATTTTATTAAATATCATTTATTGTGCCTTATGCTGTTTTTTGTGTAGTTTTTTTAATGTAAACAGGTTTTTCACCATTCTCGATGACCTCTTTTGTAATCATGACTTCATAACCGCTGTATTCAGGAAGTTCATACATGATATCTATCATACTTTCTTCTAAAATTGCACGAAGACCGCGGGCACCTGTTTTACGCTTAATCGCTTTTTGTGCAATGGCACGAAGTGCATCTTCTTCAAAGTTTAGCTCAACTTCATCAATGGCAAAAAGTTTTTTATACTGCTTTACGAGTGAATTTTTAGGTTCAGTCAATATGCGAACCATGTCATCTTCAGTGATTTCATTGAGTGAAGCGATAATCGGCAGACGTCCGACAAGCTCCGGAATAAGTCCATAATGAACTAAATCATCAGGCTCAACCATATCAAAAGTAGGTTTTTTTTCATCTTTTGTTTTTTTGTCATGCCCGAAACCAAGAACATTTTCACCCTGTTTGCGCTTGAGTATCTCTTCAAGACCATCAAATGCGCCACCGCAGATAAATAAAATATTTGTTGTATCAATGGCAGTAAATTCTTGATTTGGATGTTTTCTTCCACCTTTTGGCGGAATATTTACAGAAGAACCTTCTATGATTTTTAAGAGGGCCTGTTGGACACCTTCACCTGAAACATCACGGGTAATAGAACGGTTTTCACTCATACGTGATACTTTGTCTACTTCATCAAGGAAAATGATACCTTTTTGAGCACGTTCTACATCGCCATCAGCTGCCTGAATAAGTTTTGTTAAAATATTTTCAACATCTTCACCAACATAACCGGCCTCTGTAAGACTTGTTGCATCCGCAATTGCGATTGGTACATTTAAAACTCTCGCAATAGTTTGTGCCATAAGTGTTTTACCACTTCCTGTGGGTCCGATAAGCAAAATATTTGATTTTGCAATCTCTGTATCATCATCAGCGGCATTGTGCATTTTAAATATACGTTTGTAGTGATTGTAAACAGCAACACTTAAAAGTTTTCTTGCACGTTCTTGACCAATAATATATTCACCCAAGAAAGCATCAAGCTCTTTTGGTGTCATTAGTTTGTGTACTGCATTAACAAGTTCGCTATTGTCTTCTTTTGCCAGCTCTTTTTCATCACCAAACATTATTTTATAAGCAGATACAACACAGTTTTTACAAATGTAAACACCGTTGCCTGCTATTAAGGGGTTTTGTTCGCTTTCGCTTGCATCGCAAAAGCTGCAATGTCTGTGTATCATATATTTTTCCTTTCAAACGGAATTCCGCGTTTTGTTTTAATGACAAAGTTACATAAGTCTGTTACATAATGGTTGTCTGAATTTTCAAGCAATTCGCTTGCCGTATCTTTGAGTGGTTTGCCTGATTCAAAAAGCTCTCTATATGCTGATTTGAGTGCATTAATATCATCACGTTCTAAATGTCTTCTCAGCCCTGTTAAGTTCAGCCCTCGAAGTGAAGCACGGTTTCCTTCAGCCATACAAAATGGAGGAACATCCTGTGCTAATGCAGAGGCTCCGCCTACCATAGCATAATCACCCACATGTACAAATTGATGTACCGGTGTCATGCCTCCGATAACGACATAATTACCCAATTCAACATGTCCGGCAAGTGTTGCGGCATTTGCCAAAATACAGTGATTGCCGATGATAACATCATGTCCCAGGTGGACATAACCCATAAAGAGGTTCTCATTACCGATGATAGTTTTACCACCGCCGCCTTTTGTGCCCGGATTAAAAAGAGTAAATTCACGGATAGTATTGTTGTCACCGATTATGAGTTCAACATCTTCGCCGTTGAATTTCAAATCTTGCGGAATTGAACCGATAACTGCATGCGAAAAAATTTTGTTGTTTTTGCCGATTGTAGTTTTTCCGTAAACACAGCTGTTCGCATCTATAGTGGTTCCATCACCAATGCTCGCTTCACTTGATATAAAACAAAATGGTCCAATTGTAACATTTTGACCGATAACTGCGCCGTCTTGGATGACGGCTAATTTAGATATTTGAGACAAAAAATAACCTTTTACTTATCTACTATCATAGCTTTTAATTCTGCTTCGCTTGCCAATTTATCATCAACATATGCTTCACCTTTAAGCATCCAGATAGTACCTTTTTGTTTTATTACAGAAATTTTGTATTCGAGTCTGTCCCCTGGTTTTACAGGGCTTCTGAATTTTGCTTTGTCAATGCTCATAAAATAGACTACTTTGCCGGCTATCTCTTCTTCAGTTAAATCACCCATACTTAAAAATGAGAGTATTCCGCCTGCCTGCGCCATACCTTCTAAAATCATAACACCCGGATAAATCGGATGTCCGGGAAAGTGCCCTTGAAACACAGGCTCTGAAATGGAAACATTTTTGTATGCAGTAATTGATTCGCCTTTTGTCATATCAGTAACTCTATCGACCAATAAAAAAGGGTAACGGTGTGGTAGTATTTTTTGTATTTCTGTAACATCCATAAGCATTAATATAAACCTTGTAACAATAATTTTTTGATATTTTATCTAATTTATTGTTAAGAAAAGATAATAAGTTTTTCTTTGGTGTCTTCGTATGCCTTTGCATCCAAATAAATTGAAAGCTTTGTCTGCGGTATTTCATTTACTACTATAATAGGTGTTAAATCGTAGTCTGAGCCTGATAATGTATTTCTCAGTATGCGTTCTTTGTTAAAATCCAGCGGATTGTAAATAAGCTCTTTGAGTGTTTTATAGTTTGAATTACTTAAATTATTGTAGGTTAGTAATGTAATAAATTTTATCTCTTCACGGTTTAAATAATGAATACCGTTATGAGAAAATTCTATACGTCCCTGTGCTTTTTTTCTCGGAAGTGTTGAGTAACTTAGAGCATAGGCTTCAAGGAGATCTTTTTTTCCTGAAATAAGCTTAAAATTAAACTGTCTGTAATTAAGAAATTTTTGTTTGACTATTTTATACTCTTTATTTTCATCTTCCAGCGCATTTCTTGTTGTATACATTTCAAGGCGTTCTTCAATGGAAGAAGGAAGTGTCTGTCCTGAAATTGGTGAAAACATCTCATCCATCAGTTTGTTTTGCTGCTCTCGCTGCATTGTAAGTCCAAAAATACAGCCGCAGTAGTCCTGACGATAAAGCTGCTCTTCTTTTGTAACACGGCTTTGGTCTTGCGTCCCACCACCGCTTCTGTAATCAACAGCAATAAATTCAACACCGTGAGAGGCATAAAACTCATCGCCGACACGTTTGAGTTGTTCTTGAGATTTTAACGGGCTGACAAGCAGGGTAGTGGTGATTTTTTTCTCGCCGAGTTCGAGTGCTTTTTTAGCACTGGTTGTAAAGCGTTTGTCAAAACATACTTCACAGCGAGCACCTTTTTCAGGCTCACGTTCTAGACCGCGTACGGCTTGCAACCAGCTTTCATAGTCATACTCACCTTCAAGGAGTTCAATACCGAGTTTGTTGCAACTGCGCTGTACATCAAGCAGACGCAGTTGATACTCAGAGTATGGATGAATATTAGGATCGTAAAAAAAGCCGGTAAGTTTTTCATCAGGAAAATCTTTTTGGAGTTTTTCCAAGAAAAAGTGTGAATCAACACTGCAACAGATATGTACTAAAATGGGTTTTTCCTAGTCTCTTTTTTCGTGAATCTCTATAGTTTTGATTTCATCTTGACCTTCTATAGAATCTAAAACTTGGAAACTCTCAGCATCATTTTCTTCTATACCGCCAAAAACAGTGTGCACGCCGTCAAGGTGTGGACATGGAACAAAACAGATAAAGAACTGGCTTCCACCAGTATTTGGTCCGGCATGTGCCATAGAAAGTGTTCCTTTTACATGTTTATGTGTATTTTTGCTTGTTTCACATGCAATAGCCCAATCCGGTCCGCCTGTACCTGTACCTTGAGGACAGCCGCCTTGTGCCATGAAACCTGGGATTACACGGTGAAAACTAAGGTTGTCATAAAAACCTGTTTGTGCCAAATGTGCAAAGTTTGCAACCGTGTTTGGTGTTTCTTCAGAATAAAGTTTAATCCAAATATCACCTTTATTTGTAACGATTTTTGCATATTGTAATTTTGCTAATTCATCTTCGCTTAAATTGTATTCTTTTAGTTGTGTTCTTCCAAACATAATAAAACCTTTCTATTGTAATTTTTGAAATTATAGTAAAGATTTCTTAATATTTGTAAGATATAATTTTTGCAACTAATTTTAATAAAATTGTTTTAAAGAGTAAAACAAATATAAGGATTGCACAATATGTCAGCAATAGAGAAAAAACCGGTTTTTAAGCCAAATAAAGAGTTTGCAAAAACTGCTAGAATTAAAAATATGTGTGAATATCAAGATTTACAGGATGAAGCTACTGAAGACTATGAAGGTTTTTGGGGCAGATTTGCTAAAGAAAAGCTTGACTGGATAGAACCATTTACCAATGTTATGGATGAATCAAAATTTCCTTTTGTAAAATGGTTTGAGGGCGGAAAACTTAATGTGTCAGCACAATGTATTGACCGTCATTTAGATACACGTAAAAATAAAGCTGCGATTATCTTTGAAGGAGATCGTGGAGATAAGCAGATAGTTACATACTTGGAACTTTACTATAATGTAAACCGTTTTGCGAATTTGCTAAAAAATGAATTTGGTGTTAAAAAAGGCGACAGAGTTGTTATTTATATGCCGATGATTCCCGAAGCCGCGTATGCAATGCTTGCATGTGCCAGAATCGGGGCTATTCACTCTATAGTATTTGGCGGATTTTCTGCTGAAG
The DNA here is from genome assembly GCF_000147355.1 of Sulfurimonas autotrophica DSM 16294. Classification (NCBI taxonomy): domain Bacteria; kingdom Pseudomonadati; phylum Campylobacterota; class Epsilonproteobacteria; order Campylobacterales; family Sulfurimonadaceae; genus Sulfurimonas; species Sulfurimonas autotrophica. The sequence continues at coordinate 1,454,791 of NC_014506.1, read as the reverse complement.
CATTGAAAGACAGAATTGAAGATGCTGATGCAAAAGTGGTAATTACGGCAGACGGTGCTTATAGAAAAGATAAGCCGTATATGCTTAAACCTGTTGTTGATGCTGCTTTAGAAGGCGATACACCGGTTAAAAAAGTTTTAGTTGTTGAGAGAAATAATGAAGATATTACATGGGTTGCAGGACGTGACTACTCATATAATGAGCTTATAAAATCTCAAGAGGTTCATTGTGAGCCGGAGGTTATGGATAGTGAAGATCCTCTGTTTTTACTTTATACTTCAGGTTCAACAGGGAAACCAAAAGGTGTGCAACACAACTCTGCAGGATATATCCTTTGGGCTCAAATGACTATGGAATGGGTATTTGACGTAAAAGAGAATGATACTTACTGGTGTACTGCCGACGTTGGCTGGATTACAGGACATACGTACATAGTTTATGGACCACTTGCAATGGGTGCAACGACTGTAATGTTTGAAGGGGTTCCAACGTATCCTGATGCTGGTCGTCCTTGGAAAATGGTTGAAGAGTATAAAATTAATCAATTTTATACTGCACCTACTGCTATTCGAGTACTGCATAAAATGGGTGAAAATGAGCCGGCTAAATATGACCTTAGCAGCTTAAAAGTACTTGGAACTGTTGGTGAACCGATTGATCCACCGGCATGGAAATGGTACTATGAAGAAGTTGGTAACAGTAAATGTGCTATCGTTGATACATACTGGCAGACTGAAACAGGTGGACATATAGTTTCTCCGCTTCCGGGGGCTACACCTATTAAACCTGCTTGTGCAACATTCCCTGTTCCTGGAATTATGGCAGAGGTTTTAGATCCTGAGACAGGTGAAAAAGTAGGAGCCGGTGAGAGCGGTTACATGTGTGTAACGCGTCCTTGGCCTTCAATGATCCGCGGTGTCTGGGGCGATGAAGAGAGATTTGTGAAATCTTACTTCGGTGATGTAAAAAAAGACGGTAAACCTGTGTATTTTACAGGGGACGGTGCAAATTATGATGAAGACGGATATATTACTATTACAGGTCGAACGGATGATGTTATTAACGTAAGTGGACATAGAATGGGAACTGCTGAAGTTGAAGCGGCTATTAAAAAACATTCAAATGTTGCCGAGGTTGCCGTTGTCGGTAAACCGCATGAACTCAAAGGTGAAGGTATATTCGCTTATGTTGTTCTTAAATCAGACAAAGGTGTTGCCGATGAAGTAGAAGAGGTAAAAGCAATTAATAATATCATTAAAAAAGAGATAGGAAATATTGCTATTTGTGATGATATGGTTTTCGCTCCCGGTCTTCCAAAAACCCGTTCCGGAAAAATAATGCGCCGTATTCTACGCTCAATTGCTAAAGGCGAATCGATTACACAAGATATTTCAACGCTTGAAGATCCAAGTATAGTTGAAAAAATAGAAAATATGGTAAAGTCTAAATAAGGCTGAACCAATACAAAGATGCTATAATTCCATAAATTAACCACAAAGAGTTGTTATGGAATTATGTGTTGCCCTTGATTTATCCACGAAAGAAGAAAATCTCGCTTTAATAAAAAAAATAAAAAACTACAATGTTTGGCTAAAAGTTGGACTTCGTACTTACATTCGTGACGGTGAAGAATTCTTACAAGCCATAAAACAAATCAATCCTGATTTTAAAATATTTTTAGATCTCAAACTGTACGATATACCAAATACGATGGCAGATGCTGCTGAGTCTATCATGGGGTTGGGTGTTGATATGTTCAATGTTCATGCAAGCGCAGGCAAGCGGGCTATGAGCACCGTAATGCAAAGACTAGAGAAGTATGAAAATCGTCCTATTGTCTTGGCGGTAACAGCATTGACATCATTTTCTGAAGATGAGTTTCATGCCGTATATGAAAGTGATATTGCCTCAAAAGCAAATCAGTTTGCTAAAGATGCAATGGATAGCGGTCTTGACGGTGTTGTCTGCTCGGCATATGAGAGCAAGGCTATCAAAGAGTTTACATGTAAAGAGTTTATGACACTCACGCCGGGTATTCGTCCTTTTGGTGAAGATGCCGGAGATCAAAAAAGAGTTGCTGATGTTACTTATGCCAAAGAAGCACTTGTTGATTTTATAGTAGTCGGACGTCCTATTTATCAGGCTGAGAATCCTTCAGCGGTTGTTAAAAAAATATTAGAGTTGATTTAAGCTAATTATTATTAAATTATTACTATAATCACGTTCTTCAAAAGGACGAGTGGGTGAGTGGCTGAAACCACATCCCTGCTAAGGATGCGTATGGGTAACTGTACCGAGAGTTCGAATCTCTCCTCGTCCACCACTTCAATTTATCTTTATAAAACATACTTATGTTATAATCTCATTATTATAAAACATTCAAAAAGAGTTACATGCAATCATCAGATGTCAGTAAAATATTAAACAATAAAGATAAACTTTTAACCCAGATTTACTTTGATTTACAGAGATTTTTCGAGCAGAAGTATGGTAAAGATACTGTTGTTTTTATGGAAATCGGCACTTTTTTTGAAGTGTATGAAGTCAACAATGATGACGAGCAGATTGGGAAGGCTAAAGAAATAGCCGAGCTCTTAAATATACAGCTTACTAAAAAAAATAAAAAAATTATAGAAAACTCTGAAAAAAATCCTCTGCTGGCAGGTGTTCCCGCCGTCTCTTTTGAACGTTACTTAAACCGTTTAATACAAGAACAAAAATATACGGTCATAGTCGTTAAACAAAAGGGCAATCCTCCAAAAATCAGTCGCTATATTTCACAAATTGTCTCACCCGGTACGAATTTTGAACATATTGTCGACAATGATGATAACTACATTGTTTCTATTTTGATTGATAAAATTCGTGGCATTTACACGGTTGGATATTCTGCCATAGATGTAACAACAGGCAAGACATGGTTGTATGAGACACACGGAACGAGTGAAGACCCTGCCTATGCACTTGATGAGGTTTTTAACCTTTTAAATGTTTACAGAACGAGTGAAATTGTTGTGACCTTTTTAGACGGTATTGAGGACCAGCGTCATGTGATGCAGTATTTGGAGATTCCTGAACATTATCACTACTCGGTAAATAACAAACGGGCAAAAATAGAGTTTCAAAATGAGCTTTTCAAAGAGGTTTATCAGATTCAGTCACTCCTCTCACCCATAGAACATTTGGACTTAGAACGTTCTCCTATGATTACGGAGGCTTTGGCAATTCTTATCAATTTTGTCATAGAACATGATTACCATATAGTCCAAAAAATGGCTATGCCTCGCCTTATAGACAACCGCCGTTTTATGTACCTGGGCAACAATGCATTGGAGCAGATGGGCATAATTTCCAAAGACAGAAAAGAGTTTACACTTTTAAAAATGATAGACAAAAGTGCAACAGCTATAGGAAAAAGACTTTTAAAAGAACGCCTGCTTAACCCGATAATGGAAGTTGACGAGCTCGAACGCCGATACAACTTAATAGAACGTGTCTCTTCACATGTAAGATACCTTGATGAAATGATGCGGGGCGTGTATGACCTTGAGAGGCTCTCGCGTCGTTTGAGTCTTGGCAGACTGCATCCATTTGAGATGAATCACATGTATGATTCTATGGTAAGTGTGAAAGAGCTGATGCTCTATGTCAAAAAATATAAAATTCAAAAAACACCTTTTCATGAAAGTGAGGTCGAAGAGTTCTTACGTGACATAACAAAAACTATAGATTTGGATATATCACGGCGTTTTACAAATGCAACTGTGGATGAAAACTTTTTAATGAGCGGCGTGGATGAAGCCATAGATACTCTGGTAAAAGAAAATGCAGTTATGATGGTCGCTTTCGAAGACATCATCACCAAAATCGAAGAGCTGCTTGCAAGCGCAAATGCAGGCAGTTCGACAAAGCTTGTGACTTTGGGGCTTTTGGAAAAAGAAGGCTATTATATCTCTTTGAGTAAAAACCGTTTTTCATTAATTGAAAGCGAATTTAAAAAGAGTGAAGAGTTTGCAGATTTCACTGTCAAAAAACTGACAAATAATGTCAAGATAACATCAGCCTTTACAGACAAGCTTTCTGACAATATTATGAAAAACCGTCGTAAAATTGTTGTACTGGTAAAAGAACGATATATCGGGCTCCAAGCACTTTTTGAGAGACGTTATTCACTGCTTTTTGACAGAGTTATTAACTATGTAGCTGATTTGGATGTTGGTGTCAGTTCATCAAAAGTAGCACAGGATTATAAGCACTCAAGACCTATGATAGTCGAAGCAAAAGAGGATGAAAACTTCATGCAAATCATGCAGCTTCGTCATCCTTTGATAGAAGTACAAGAGCGAGGCGGCTTGTACGTTCCTAATGACATTGTGATGGGAAATCGTGATTATATGGACCTGCCTCATCCTAAAACTGTTATGCTTGATGTACGTGTGCATGACGGACATGACATAAACGGCGTGCTTTTATACGGCATAAATTCAAGCGGAAAATCATCTTTGATGAAGAGTATAGGTATTGCCGTTCTCATGGCGCAATCGGGCTTTTTCGTGAGTGCTTCTGTTATGAAATTCAGTATATATGATTCACTTTTTACACGTATAGTTTCAAAAGACAATTTGGCAAAAGGGCTGTCGACCTTTGCGGTGGAGATGCTTGAACTCAAAAATATATTTAACCGTTCAACTGTAAAGTCTCTTGTGCTCGGTGATGAAATAAGTCACGGTACAGAAACGCTCTCAGGCGTGGCAATTGTAGCTGCAGCCATACAAAAGCTTGCAAAGACAAGATGTCTATTTTTGTTTGCGACACACCTGCACCAGCTCTCGACAATGAATGAGATTACATCACTGGATAATGTTGTGGATCTGCATTTGAGCGTTGAATATGATGAAGAGAGTGATAAGCTGATATTTAACCGTGTACTTCAAGCCGGAAGCGGCAGCAGTATATACGGACTGGAGTTTGCCAAATCGCTGCATATGGACAGTGAGTTTTTAGAGAGTGCGAATGCCATCAGAAAACGGCTTGCCAATGATTATGATGAGCTTGAACTATTAGTAAAGAAGAAAAAATCCAAGTACAACAAAGAGCTTTATGTTACTAAATGTATTATCTGCGGTGCCGTGGCGGAAGATGTGCATCATATATCGCAAAAATCACTGGCTGACAATGCCGGCTTTATAGGGCATTTTCACAAAGACAACAAACATAATCTTGTGCCGTTATGTAAAGAACATCATCACCAAATACATGAGGGTAAGTTACATGTAAACGGGTTTATTATGACGAGTAAAGGGCTTGAACTGCAGTTTGAAGAGCAGATGCGTAAACCTGAAGTCAAAAAAGTTGTTGCACCTGAAATAAATGAGCCTAAAACAAAAGAAGAGGAAGGGTTTATTTTAGATGACTGGTAATAAAAACCATATGAAAATGTAAAATAATTTTTTCAAACTAGTATAATATAAAATAATGTATACTGACATATATTAAAGAGGAACTTACTATGAAAACCGACGTCAAAATATATGCTTTTGTCAAAGAAAATGCAAAGATACTTAAAGTGGTTGAACATAATTATGACTGCACATTGATTAAAGATTATGATGCACTGAAGAAAAAAATAGACAATATCAGTTATCTGGATTCACATCTGCTGCTTATCGATTTGGAATATGTCATGAGTAAAAAAGGGATAATTAACAAAGATATCAGAAAAGATTTGATGCGTTCATGGCTCTCAGTGGTAGGTTATAGTGAAAAACAGCCTTTATTAAATTTAAAAGAGCGTTTGTACCGTTTGGAGTTTAAGGCACTTCTAGACAATAGTAATGAAAACATGCACACAGAAATTTTAGAGCATGTACGAAATTATACAAATACGCATATTGAGACGCTGCAAAATAATTTTATCAGAGCTTTACTGCATTTTAACGACTTAGATACATCTCGGCGTGAATTAAAGTATCTTATTGATTATGTTGGCGATAATTACAAACTTTCCATACAAGATACCGCAGACATATACTTAGTGACTTCGTCTTTGGTTGTTGCTTTACAAACAGGTACACTTGTTAAAACATCAGAGATTCTCTATACAATATTTAAATCACTCGAAGTGAATAAGCTTTATAAAAATTATGACTCGCCAAAGACATTTAAGGAGCAGATTGTAAGTGTTTTACTGCGAACACTTAATGTGAAAAATGCCGACTCGTATTTGACAACTATGGATATGCGTAATGTTGAAGAAAAACTTCTTAATGAAATTGCAAGTTTTTATGAATCAAAAATTATACTGATAAGTTCTTATTGGGAAATAGATAGATTTTGGGAGCAGATATACACAATGCTCTTTGATAAGTATAAAAATGATGACTTCGGTGTTCTTGAACACTATCTTGAAGTCATTTACCATGCTTTGGTTCAATCATTAAACAGAGTCGGCTATATTCGTGCGCATATCAACTCTCAGCATGAAAAAGCAATAGCTGTTTTTATTACTCTTTTTGGTGCAGACGAGACTGTGACAGATGAGTGCCTTGAAATGATAGAGATAAATACAGATACGATGTCAAAAACAATACAAAAAGATAATGCTTCGTACAGTGAGCTGGTCCTCACTCTGAAATTATCTGAAAAAGCAACTAAACAAGCAGCTACAAAAGTAGCTGCACCTATCAGGAAAAGCGGTATTTTAAAACATACAAATATTGAAACAATGCATTATAAAGAACATCAAAAAATCAGTGCACAGGAATTTTTGCAGGATTTTGAAGTAGATAACTATCTGCTTGATGAGTTAAATGAAAATGAAACAGAAATTAAAGATATACTATTTAATGAAGAAGAATTCAATGATGAGATCTTAGAAGCGGTTTGCACAGTTTTAGATAAATATATAAGTGTACTGCATGAAACTATAGAATTTAACGATTTGGCTATTTCTTTGGAATCACTCTATAAAGTATTTCAGCGTTTATCTGTAAATATGCTTGAAAAAGAAAAAAAAGATAAGTTACGCTTTTACATACAGGGGCTTATAGATGATTTGCAGACGTGGAAAAAATATATTTTTATTGAACCCAACACACCGGATATTCATTATCTTGATGCATCCTTACTGGAAAACTGCGCTTCGATCGAGCACTTTATATTTGCAACTCCCGAAGAAGAAGCTGCTACTGAGGAAAGTGATGATGATTTAGAGTTTTTTTAAGCCAAAGCTTTTTTTACAGCATCACTGATGCGTTTTCCATCAGCTTTGCCGGCTAACTCTTTGCTCGCCATTCCCATAACTTTTCCCATATCTTTCATACTTGAAGCGCCTGTTTTTTCTACGATGGCTTTTACTTCAGTTGTAAGCTCTTCGTCGCTCAGTTGTTTTGGCAGGTATGTTTCATAGTAGGTAATTTCATCAAGTTCTATCTGCATCAAATCATCACGACCGGCCTCTTTGTATTGGCTTGCTGCATCATTTCTGCGTTTTACCTGTGTTTGAATTATTTTAATGACATCTTCATCTGTAAGTTCTTTTCGCTCATCAACTTCTATTTGTTTAAAAGCACTTGTAAGCAGACGAAGTGCATCTCTTTTTTTTGTGTCTTTTGCTTTCATAGCATTTTTTACATCTTGGTTAATTGTTTCTCTTAATGACATTTTTAAAATCCTTGTTTATTATTTTATGGAACTAAAATTGCTGGTATTATAACAAAATTAAGATATGTTATGGGAAACTATTTATGAATAAAATTAAATTAACAACTTTTATACTGCTTTTGAGTGTAGTCGTGTTCAGTGGATGTACGGCAAACCTGACAGATCCTGAGATAAACTTTGAACCGCCTGCATATGTTGAGCAGATGCCTGCAAAAGAAGACCAGCAGGATTTTGCATCAACGGGCAGTATTTTTGGACAGGGGGAAAATCCTCTTTTTTCAGACCATAAAGCGATGCATGTCAGTGACATAGTAACGGTGGTGATTTCTGAAGCTGCTAAAAGTTCTAATACAGGCTCAAAACAACTCTCAGAAAATGACACAAGTGCACTCGGCGGGGGACTTTTTTCCAGCACAGGTGTGAACTCTGCAATGAATTCCAAAGTAGCAGATATCAATGGGTTTAGTAATGTAGGTTTCAACAGTAATTCTAGCAGTGCTTACAAAGGCTCAGGCAGTGCCACAAAAGATGCGAGTTTTACGACTACTATTTCTGCTAGAATCGTTAAAATTTTAAAAAATGGAAATTATTATATTTCAGGAAAAAGAGAAATACTTATAGATGACCAAAAACAGATAGTTCAGTTAAGCGGTGTTATTCGTCCGTATGACATAGACCAGTATAATAAAATAAACTCTTCACAAATAAGTGATGCAAAAATATTATATAAAACAGAGGGAGATATGGACCGTGCAACACAACAAGGATGGGGAACTAAAATTGTTCAATCAATTTGGCCTTTTTAGCCTCTTTATAACGCTTACATGTAACTGTCTTTATGCACAGAGTTTTGCAGACTTTAAACGTGTGCAGGTTGAGTCTTTTAGTAAATTTAGAGACAAAAAAGACAGTGAATTTAATAAATATCTACAAGCTCAGTGGAAAGAGTACAATGCGTATATTTCACCGCCGATGTACCAAAAGCCAAAGCCAAAAGTTGTGCCGGCACTGAGCCAAAAAACACCTCAAAATGTAGGTCCAAACTTAGTCATCAATATTAAACCTTCAGTTGTAAAAGCTTTGACTTCTCCTGTGAAAAAACTAAAAGGCTATGATGCTACATTTACTTTTTTTGGGATATTTTTAGGCTTTGATTTTGATAAAGGGATGAAAAATGCAAAATTCTACCCAAGAAGGCAAAAGGGCATTATAAATTTTTTTAGTGTTATGGCAGCTAGTGATTATGACAACTTGCTCTATAATATTAAGGTTACATGTAAACATATGAATCTTAACGACTGGGGTATTTATCTTTTAGTTGATAAACTCTCACACACTCTTTTTAGTACACCTGATGATGCAAAATTGTTTAGCTGGTTTATATTTAACAAGCTTGGCTACAGAGTAAAAGTGGCGTTAGGTGCGGATAAGCATGTAGTTCTGCTCCATGAAATAAAAGGCAAGATGTATTCCACTCCAAATTATACATTTGATGGGAAAAAGTTTTATGTCATATCTGAATATAACAAAAGCAATATAGGGGATATTTATACATATTCACAAGACTATCCCGATGCAACAAAAGCTCTTGATTTTGAGTTGAAGACTCTGCCTATTTTAGAAAAAAATCTTCAAACTAAAACTGTTTCTTTTAGAGAATATGGCAAAGTATACAGTGCTTCTTATCGATATAATCAAAATTTGATTGATTTTATGAACAGTTACCCTCAAGTTGATTATAAAGTTTTTTTCAATGCACCTTTGGAATACGAAACATATAAAGATATCGCCGGTGATATAAAACAGTATACTGACAATAAAAAAGCAAGTGAAGCTTTGAATTTTGTACTTAGGTTTGTGCAAAAAGCTTTTAAGTACGAACGTGATAATGCGCAGTTTGGCAGAGAAAAAGTAATGTTTGCACAAGAAACACTCTGTTATGACAAATCAGATTGTGAGGATAGAGCAGTACTATATGCTCGTCTGGTAAAAGATTTATTCGGCATTAGTGTAGTGGGTGTTAAGTATAAAGATCATATGAGTACTGCTTTACATGTACCGATGAGAGGGGATAGTGTAAAGGTGTCAGGACAAAGATATGTTTTGGCAGACCCTACATATGTAAATGCCTCTTTGGGGCAAAGCATACCAAAATATAAATCTATTATTCCCGATAGCTTTGTGTACGTGAAATAAAAAATTTATATTTCACAATAGAGTGAGCAGCTGTTTTTTCCGTGTTTTTTAGAAACATACATGGCTTTATCAGCATCATTAATAATATCTTCTATATTGTTTTTTTCATCTGGAAATATCTTGATGCCAATGCTTGCTCCAATATAGATTTCATTTCCTTCAATGACAAATGCTTGAGAAAGGGCATCTATGATAGATTGACATTTTTTCTCTGCATACTTTTTTGCTGCTTCTTTTGAATTTGCAATATTGACTAAAATTACCGCAAATTCATCACCGCTCATTCTTGCAAGTATATCTTCTTCTCTGAGGAGTGATTTCATTCTTTGCGATACCTGTATAAGCAGTTCATCCCCGATATGATGACCATAGGTGTCATTGACACTTTTAAAATTATCTAAATCTATAAATAAAAAAGCATGAATAAAATTATGTCTGAGTGCTTTAGAGTTTTCTTCGTGTAATCTTTGAAGCAGAAGTTTTCTATTGAAAAGCCCTGTTAAAAAGTCATGGTTTGCTTGATATACTGCTTCTTCTTGGGCACTTCTTAGGTCAGATATATCATAAAATTGCGCAATAAAATTAATAATATCACCATTTTCATTTTTAATAGCGCTAATAGAGAGCCTCTCTGGATATATTTCACCGTTTTTGCGTTTATTGTATATATCACCGCTCCATTTCCCGGATGTAAGAAGCTGTCCCCACATGTTGGCATAAAATTCTCTGCTGTGCTTATCGGATTTTAGTATTTTAGTTGTATGTCCTATAATCTCATCTGCTTCATATCCGGTAATTCTTGTAAAAGATTTATTGACTTCTAAAACTATGCCATTTTTATCTGTTATAACAATAGCTTCATGAGAATCAAAAGTGTAAGAAGCAATCCGGATTCTTTTTAGTAACTTCTCTTCTTTGTTAATTAATGCATTAAGAATATATACTAAGAATAAAAAAGATAAAATAGACAAAATCCATAAAATAACTGTAAATATAAATACCTTTCTTATATCTTTTTGTGTTCGTACGGCATCTTTTAAAATGGTATTTAGAATTTGGCTTGAGACATTATATATTTGTGTGATATATTGAGAAGTTATTTGAAACCATATTTTTGCGTCTTCTTTGGATGAGAGTTTTTTAAGATAAAATATTTTTCTTAAGTGATTCATTTTTTCAAGCGTCTCTTTGTGAACGATTTGTTTAAATAAATGTCTAGTATTTGTAGAAGCACAAACAGAAAAAATAGTTTTTAATTTTTCTTCTTTTTTTTGCAATAACTGAATATATTTTATATATTTTTCATTTTTGTTTCGGGCTAGTATTTGATTGTAGCTGTAGGCTCTCTCCTGTCCTAAATATTCTTTTAATTTTTGAAGTTCTATTAAGGCTTTTCCGTTATATAATTTTGATTTTAAATTATGCATCAATAAACTTATAGCATTGAGTAAATCTTTGTTTAAACCATTATAATATTTTATTTCATCAGAAAAATTAAGTTTACCGGTGAGAAGCTTTTGTCTTATTATCTTCATTTTCTTAAATTTTTTTATAAATTGCGGGTGTTCATTTGAAAAATTTATTAAATTTTTGTATGAATCATCTGTCAGATTATATTGTTTTTTTAGATTTTTTTTAATGGTCTCATTTTTTGAGACTATATAGCCTGCACTAAGTCCTCTTTCGAGTTGTAAATTATGAATTAATTTACTAAGAATATGAGTGTGTTTTGCAGACGATGCATAAGAAGTACTCTCTTGATATTTGATATAATTGGAATGTACTAAAGAGTATGAAAAGTATATTAATGCAACGGCAGGAAGGGAAAAAATTAGAATAATTTTCATTTGTAAAGATTTTAAGTTCATATTTAGATAATATAAAAATTTTAAGTATATTACTATTTTAATTTATATCTTTAATATTAAATTAAAATTATGTTTCATTATGAAACATAATTTAATAATTAATAGCAACTTTGTAGGTCGGATCGTCCTCTTCATAGGTACAGTGTGGTCCTGCTTTTTTCATAATCTTTTTGCAGTCTTCGCTTAAGTGGCGCAGCAGAAGGTTCTTCCCGGCATCTTCATATTTTTTAACCAAAGAATCAATAGCTTCAACACCGGAAAAATCCAAAACTCTTGCATTTTTGAAGTCTATAACAACTTTTGGCGGATCATTTGGAATGTCGAAATTGTCTGAAAATGTTGTTGCACTTGCAAAAAAGAGCGGACCTTCTAGCTCATACACTTTTGTTCCATCTTCTTCTGTATAGGTTTTAGCCCAGATACGTGCATGTTTCCATGCAAAAACAAGAGCGGAGATAATAACACCTGCTATAACAGCGACAGCCAAATCTTCAACAACCGTTATAATGGTAACAACAACCATCACAAAAACATCTGCTTTAGGCATACGTTTGAGATGAGAAAAACTTGACCATTCAAACGTTCCTATACTCACCATAAACATAATGCCCACAAGTACACCGACAGGAATTGCATTTAAAACATCCGTCATTGATACGACTAAAATTAAAAGACCGAGAGCTGCTGTAAAAGATGAAAGCCGTCCAAGACCGCCTGATGTGTAGTTGATAATACTTTGTCCAATCATAGCACATCCCGCCATTCCTCCAAAAAATCCGGAAGTTATATTGCCACATCCAAGAGCTATACACTCTTGATTGCCGCTTCCTCTTGTACCGCTCATCTCATCTAAAACCGCCAGTGTCAAAAGGGACTCTATAAGCCCTACAAGCGCCATAATAACAGCATAAGGAAGTACCATCATTATTGCATCCATACTAAAAAGCGTGTCAGGAATAATGAGATGGGGGAGCTGACCTTTAAATTGGGTTAAATCTGCCAATGCACCGACTGTGAGAGTATTTATATGTGCGAAGTAAACAATAAGGGTTAAAATCACAATGGCAACAAGCCCCGAGGGAATAGCTTTTGTATATTTTGGTAAAAAGTACATAATGAGCATGGTAATTGCTACAATGATATACATACTCAACCCTTGACCGTCAAAGAACTTGAACTGTGCCATAGCAATAACAATTGCCAAACCATTTACAAAGCCGTACAGGGCAGGCTGCGGTACAAGACGGATAAATTTTCCAAATTTTAACACGCCCACAGCTACTTGAATTAAGCCTGCTATGATAGTCGCGAGTAAAACATAATTGATCATATGAATATATAATTCATCTCCGCTGAGACCCTGGGCAGTAAGTTTTATATTTGCCTCAAGAACAAGTCCAATAATGACAACAGCAACACTTCCGGTTGCACCACTAATCATTCCCGGTTTTCCACCGATAATGGCTGTAATAACGCCTAATATAAAGGCAGTATAGAGCCCTACAATGGGGCTGACACCTGCTATGAAACTAAAAGCTATTGCTTCAGGAACCAGGGCAACGGCAACAACAAGACCTGATAAAATGTCGTTTTTTATATTTGGAGAGGTGTATTTTCTTATGTCAAACAATTGAATATGCCTATTTTTTAAATTTCGGCATTATATCTAAAGTGTAATGAAGAAATACTTGTTTACTCAGTGTCTTGAAACATTTTTCTTACTTTAAAGATTTCTTCGAGATTTTCAAAAAATAAAGCGACTATCTTCGGATCGAAATGTTTACCGCTTTGCTCTTTAAAAAGTGAAAATATATCTTCATCTTCCCAAGCTTTTTTATAGACTCTGTCACTGCCGAGTGCATCAAAAACATCAGCAACGGCAGTGATGCGTGCGTAAATATGGATATCTTCACCGCTGAGTCCATTGGGGTAGCCGCTTCCGTCATATTTTTCATGGTGTCCGCCTGCAACAATGGCGGCGGCTTGGAGAATTTTTTTGTTAGAGTGTTTGAGCATATCATAACCGAGCTGTGCATGCGTTTTCATTATTTCAAACTCTTCGGGTGTGAGTTTTCCCGGTTTATTTAAAATATTGTCGGGAATACCTACTTTTCCTATATCATGCATAGGTGAAGCCTGCTTTAAAAGTTCGGCTTCTTCCCCATCTAGCCCCAGTTTTAATGCAAGAATTTTAGAATATTGTGCAACTCTTTTTACGTGATTTCCTGTCTCTTTACTTCTTGTTTCTGCTATTTCACCCATAGTATAAATTATTTCTCTTTGGGTGTTAATAATCTCTTGATTAAGTTGTGCTATTTTTTTAGCATGGTCATCTATGTAATTTGCCATCTCTTTTATAGCATACGAGATTTCACCAAGCTCATCAGGACGGTTAATGGTCTGAATTTGGCAGTACTTTCCCTTTTTTACTTTTTGTATATCATCTTTAATTATTTTTGTATCGTTTTTAAGTGATTTTTTAAAGGTGAATGCTAAAACAATAGAGGCAAAGACCATAGCAAGTCCCATATAAATTATCTCTTTTGCTATATGGATGTCCAAAACACCTTCATAAGTGTATCTGCTGATAATGAGTAACAGCGTTGCTACAGGTGCTATAGTAAAAATAAGGAAAGTTTCAAGTATTCGTTGGGAAATTTTTTCTTTGAATGTTGTATATGCTTCATTGGCAGCAATTTTTTTATAACTCATCTCGAAAATTACATATTCTATTTGTGCGAGTATTCCGGCACCCAAAATTGCAAAGGAGCCAAAAAGTTTTATATGACTGGTAATCGGAAAATTCGGATACAAAACAAAATGCAGTACAAAAGCACTGATTCCTGCAAGCAGCCAGGCAATAACAGATAAAAAATATGTCTGACGAGGCAGATAGAAATTTTTCCACGGTTTTTTAAAAACGTGGTAAAGCACCTCTCTATAAATAATAAGCAGTATAAGAATAAAACCTAGATTTCTATACACTTGAGAAGGTCTGAGACCATCTATAAAAGGGCAGATAGTTGTTGAGTAAGTTTCTAAAAAGAGGAGAGACAACAAAGACAGAGCATAAATAACTGCTCTTACTTTTGTTGTAAGTATATCTGTGACATTAATAGTCATAAAAAAGTCCTAAAATAATTTTAAATAAAAAATTATTATATCTTAAAACTTGGTAACCCTTATGCTTTTAGTGAATTTAACTGTTCTAAAACTTTTTCTCGTTTGGTTTGTGCATCTGTTAGCAATGCTCTGTTTTTTTCTAAAACATCTTCGGGTGCATTGGCTACAAAGCGTTCGTTATTTAGCATGCCACCCAGTTTGCCTATCTCTTTTTGCAGTTTTTCATCCTGTTTTGTCAATTTGTTGATAATAGGTGTCAAGTCGATAGAGTCCGTCGGAATGAATGTTTCACATTTGTCTGCAATGTCACTTACTGCATTTGGAATTTTTTCCTCAGTAAAGAGAATCTCTTCAACTTTTGCAAGTCTAGCGATGAATGGCAACATCATCTCTCTGTCTTTGTCACTAAGAGAGTCTATTTTTACGTAAGCTTTGGCAATTTTTTGATTTGCCAGATCAACTAAAACTTTTGCACGGCGAATAGAAACAATAGCATCCATAATAATTTCAAACTTCGCTTCTTCTTTGCGTTGTTTTGTTTTATGCGGGAATTTTTTAATCATTATAGAATCAGCATTTTCTAAAGAAGTGCCGCTGAGTTCATGGTAAAGATGTTCTGTGATAAACGGCATAAACGGGTGCAGGAGTTTCATAGCCTCTTTGAAAATTGCTCCAAGTTCTACAATTGACGCTTTGTCGGCTTTTGAGAGTTCAATTCCCCAGTCACAAAATTCATTCCATAAAAAGCGGTACATTGTAAGGGCGGCATCATTGAACTTGTACTCATCAAGGTATGCGCGTACCTCTTTTGTCGCAAAATTCAGACGGCTCATCATATAGCGGCCAAGGTCAGTTTCGACACAAAAACCGTTCATATCCGGGAAAGTTTCTACATTCATTTGCAGAAATTTACTTGCATTGTAAAGTTTGTTCGTAAAGTTACGGTTGAGCTCAAGTTTGTCCTGGCTCATTCTGATATCACGTCCCTGTGCAGCAGAGATAGCAAGTGTAAAACGCAGTACATCGGCAGAATACTTGTTTACCATGTCAAGCGGGTCTATAACGTTACCCTTTGATTTACTCATTTTTTGACCGTGTTCATCACGCACAAGGGCATGAAGATAGATGTGTTTAAAAGGAAGCTCTCCGTTAAAATGCTCACCCATCATCATCATTCTGGCAACCCAGAAGAAAAGGATGTCAAAACCGGTAATAAGCAGAGAATTCGGATAAAAATCTTTCATATCTTCTGACTTGAAAAGTTTGTCCATTTCAGTGTCACCGTGCCCCCAACCAAGTGTAGAAAATGGCCACAGTGCAGAACTAAACCAGGTGTCTAGTACATCAGGGTCTTGAGAGATATTTTTTGAAGCACATTTTGTACACTCTGTCGGGTGTTCATTTCCTGTTGCCCACTCATGATCACAATCCGCGCAGTAAAATACAGGAATCTGATGTCCCCACCAAAGTTGACGTGAAATACACCAGTCACGCAGGTCACCCATCCAAGAGTTATAAGAGTTTATCCAGTGTGGCGGGAAAAATTTCGCTTCACCGGCATTTGTTTTTTCAATTGATTTATCTGCTACTTCTTTACGGACAAACCACTGTTTTGAGATGTAAGGTTCTACTACATTTTTACATCTGTAACAGTGTCCTACCTGGTGTTTATGGTCTTCGATTTTAACAATGTAACCCTCTTCTTGGAGTCTTTTTACAATCGGCTCTCTGGCTTCAAGACGTTCCATGCCCTTAAATTCTCCGGCATAGTCGTTTAAAATTCCTTTTTCATCAAACACTGTGATAAATTCCAAGTCATGACGTTTTCCGACTTCGTAGTCATTCTGGTCATGTGCAGGAGTAACTTTTACGACACCTGTTCCAAAGTTCATATCTACATGCTCGTCTGCAATGATTTTTACTGTTCTCTCAAGCAGAGGCAGTTTTACTTCTTTGCCTATAATGTCTTTGTAACGCTCATCATCAGGATGTACCATAACGGCGGTATCACCGAAATATGTTTCAGGTCTTGTTGTTGCGACTTCAACACTGCCGCTGCCATCAGCAAAATAATAAAGCATATGATAAAATTTACCGTTTTCTTCTTCGTGTTCTACTTCAATGTCTGAGAGCGCGCCATCATGTGTACACCAGTTCACCATGTAATTTCCGCGAACGATTAAACCTTCATTGTAAAGATGAACAAAAGCCTCTTTTACTGATTTTTGCAGTCCTGCATCCATAGTAAAACGTTCTCTCTCCCATGCAGGACTTACTCCCATATGGCGTAGCTGCTCGGTCATTATTCCTGCAGATTCCTCTTTCCACGCCCAGACTTTTTCTAAAAATGCTTCGCGTCCTATCTCTTCTTTTGTAATGCCTTGCTCTAAAAGTTGTTTTTCTACAACGTTTTGTGTGGCAATCCCCGCATGGTCAGTTCCGGGCTGCCAAAGCGTTTTATACCCGTCCATACGTTTGTAGCGGGTGATAATATCTTGGAGTGTAAACGTGAGTGCATGACCGATATGCAAACGGCCTGTAACATTTGGTGGTGGCATCATTATAGAGAAGTTTTTATCTTCTTCTTGTATAGCTTTATTGCCGTCTATTTCGAAGTATTTTCTCTCTTCCCAAATTTTATAATATCTGTTTTCTGTTTCTTGTGGATTATATTTGTTGTCTGACATATAGCGCGCCTTAAATTATCTAATTAAAATTGCGCGATTATATCGAAAGTGAGGTGAGGATTGGCTTAGATGCCTGTTACTTTCTTTTTTATTTTTATTTTGTCATTGTACATATCTTTGTCTGCACTCTCAATAACTTGAGCGAGTTCATCATTTTCATGAAATTCGCTTACACCGAAGGAGAAACTAACTCGAAAGGTGTCATTATGTGCTTTTAGTTTTTTAGAGAGAACTTCTTCTCTTATTTTGTTTAAAAAAGATAATGCTTTTTCTTTTGTAATATTATTTTTAAAAATTATAATGAATTCATCTCCTCCATACCTTATTACAGGAAGTTTGAGCTTTTTGAGTTCATTTGTTACAAATATTAAAACTTTGTCTCCAATAATGTGCCCGTGTGTATCATTGATTTGTTTAAAATAATTTAAATCAATAATAGCTAAAGTGCCATTATTCACAAAGTTTTCACCTTCCTTATTCAGGTATGTATCATGTAGCCATTTTCTGTTATAAGTATGGGTAAGTTCATCTTGGTATACAGATTCTTTAAGCTTTTCTATTTCATAACGTAAAGCTTGAGTCTCTTTAAGTACCTGATTAAGGACTTTTTCATCCTTATTTTCAATGGCATCTATTGCTCTGTTTGTACTTTCACTTAACGTTTGTACATTTTTTGATGTCTCTTTTTGCAAAGCAGTGAGTTTATTGCATTCATTCGTGACAATTTCTTTTGAGAGATTTTCTTCATCTTCTATATCAATGTTATGTTTCTTGGCTAATTCAGAGAATATTGAAGCGTACATACTTGGTGTTACTACAGAGAGCTGCTCTATAGAACTTTTTGCATCATTTGAAATAATTTCTAATATTTTTTTATTTTCTTGCATTTTAGGTGTCCAATATTGGGTGTAATAATTTATTTTACCAATTTTAACATTTATTATAGCTGCTTTTGATTAAAACTGAAAAAGTTTACTAACTTGCATTTAACAATAAATAAGTATAATCACACTCTTAAAAATTTGCTCAAGGAGTTTGTTGATGCCGTTGTCCCGACTTAATGAAGAACAATATGCTGCTGCAACATCTCCTCACAGTAAAAACCTCATAATTGCTTCTGCCGGGACGGGTAAAACCTCGACCATTGTCGGCAGAATAGGGCATTTGTTAAATAATAACATCGAGCCCAATGAAATTCTTCTTTTGACATTTACAAACAAAGCCGCCGCAGAGATGGTTGCCCGTGTTGCAGAGTATTTCGGTGCGGGTGTTGCCAAAAAGATAGATGCGGGAACGTTTCACGCGGTGAGTTACAGATGGCTGAAAAAAAGAGACAAAAGAGTAGTGTTAAAACAGCAGCGTGAACTTAAAACACTCTTTCGTTCAGTTTTTGAGAAGCGTTCTTTTATGCATATTGAGGCAGAGGTTCAGCCTTATGGAGGGAATTATCTGTACGATATGTACTCTTTTTATCAAAATACGGAACTGCAAAATAATTTTGAAAACTGGCTGATAGAAAATTATCCTGAGCATGAACTCTTTGCCATGATATATGCAGATATTGTCGATGAATTTGAAGCATTGAAAAAAGAATACGGTTTTTTAAACTTCAATGATTTATTGCTTAATTTTCGAGAGATGTGCGCAAATGACAAACTAGGCTATAAAGAAGTTTTGGTGGATGAATATCAAGATACCAATGCCTTGCAGGGAACACTTATAGATGCTATGAACCCGCCTTCTCTTTTTTGTGTGGGTGATTATGATCAGAGTATTTATGCATTTAATGGAGCAGATATTGGGATTATAGGCTCTTTTACGACAAAATATCCTGATGCGGTTGTGCATACTTTGACAAAAAATTATCGCTCCTCTGTGCCTATCCTTTCGCTTGCAAGCAAAGTTATTGAGCATAATGAAAGAATTTACCCGAAAAAGCTTGAAGTGACACGTATTTATGATGCACAGGCTCCAAAACTTTTAGCTTTTGATGAGTTGTTTGATCAGTATCATGCTATGGCTGCCATGATTCGCGATACATCAACGCCAAGAGAAGAGATAGCTGTCATATTTCGTAATAATTCTTCGGCTGACGGCATAGAAGTTGGGCTGCGTGAGCTTGACATCCCGTGTAAGCGCAAGGGCGGTACGAGTTTTTTTGATTCGCGTGAAATCAAAGCAATTCTTGATTTATATACTTTGCTTGTAAATGAATCGGACATGATGGCTTTTATTCATCTGTTTGAATTTGCTCGCGGTATTGGCTCAGCTATGGCAAAAGAGCTCTACATTGCACTCAAAGCCTTGGGGCAGGGGAGTATATTTTATGGACTCTATGCACCGGATGAGTCGATGAAAAATCCTTTTGAAAAACGCAAACTCAATCATCAACTCGGTCTTTTTGATGATTTTTTAGAACTTGGTGCAGTCGGCAAATATGCAAAACTGGATTTTGAAGCCAAGTTTATGAAAAATCCGGTACTCAAACACCCTAAACTGACAAAAGAGAGCGCGACTTTTTTGCACAATTTTTACCTGCTGTTTCGTGATTTAAAAGGAATAAAACAGCCTAAGACTATAGTCAAAAAAATTGCAAATTCTGCACTTTACATGTATATAGCTGATGTTTTGGCAACAAAAAGAGCAACACTCAAAGACGGCTCAATCGATGAAAAACAAAAAACAGAAGCTTTGGTACGCATACAAAGAAAAGTACTACTTTTAGAAGAACTTGCAAAACCTTATGCTGAGCATGAACGCTTTTTAAATGCCATGATTTTAGGCTCATCTGATTTAACACAGGGCGAGGGTGTAAATTTACTGAGTGTCCATGCAAGTAAAGGGCTTGAATATAAGGAAGTATATGTCATCGACTTGATGGACGGGCGTTTTCCAAACAGAAAACTGATGCAGCGAGGTGGGAGTCTTGATGAAGAGAGACGGCTTTTTTATGTGGCGGTCACACGTGCAAAAGACATCCTGTATCTCAGTTATGCCAAATATGACAAAATCAAAAAACAAAACTTTATGCCTTCACAGTTTTTATATGAAGCCGGATTGGTTCCAAAAGATGAAGCTTACCGGGCTATGATAATGAAAGAGGAAGAAAAAGAAGAAGATTAAGCCTCTTTTCTTAATTTTCTAACCTCTATAAAATAGCTGTGTCCAAGATATATAACATAAAATACCGATGCAAAGAAAATAACAAAAGGGATGAGTGAAAGTAGATAAAGCCCTAATGTTTTTAACCTGAGTGTATTGGCATAAAAAAACTTGATTTTCATCGCTTCTTCTTTAGTGCATATAGATGAAGAGACATCATAAGTCATCATTTTATGAAAAAAGTAATACAGCGGAAAATTAAAGGCTATGATGTTTACAACAGGTATAAAATATAGAGGAATAAAAACAAAGAACAGAACGATCATGATCAATATCCATTTAAGGGTTAGGAATACTCCTTCTAAAGCATTGGAATAGCCTATCATCTCTACATCTTGATAATGCCTGTACTGAATCTCCTGCAAAATTGCATGTGTTAAAAATCCAATAACCAATAATGCCACAAATATAGAAGCATAGAGCGTCATTAATCCGCCTATAGTATAAATAAGAAAAGTTGCTATCCATGAAGTGAGTGCACTACTCATCAAAAATTTCATTATACCTGTACCGGCAAGGGTGGCTTGAAAACTCTCAGTGTGCGGTATACCGTTTTGGATGGTCGTTTGAGAAGTTTGGACATCCATTGTTGTTAATTGGTCAATACCCAAACCGGCAACAATAAAAAAAAGAATATACAGAATAATCATACTGATAATAAAAGGCATGACAGAGTACATCAGCATCTTTTTTGTAAATAAATCTTTGATGCTGATTGAGAGAATACTTGTTTCATTTTCCATTTTTATATTTGCTCCATAATTTTTGATTAAGTTGTAACTCTTGGACGATACCCAGTGCCAAATGCAGAGTTTGGATATATTCCATCGCTATTTTATACTTTAATAGTGAATGAAAAACAGACGGTTCAAAAAGGTCTTTATTGTACTCTATTGCCATATAGATATTTCCACCTAGAAATGAGACATATAAGGGGTGTTGAGACTTTTTTCTAAATTGCAGCAGTTTACTCATAAGTGTATGTGTCAAAATATATCGTGCTTCGATTTGGTCATCTGAATAAACTACAAACTCTTTTTCAAACTCTATGTTATCCATTTTTACAAGTTCATTTCGACCCATATTATTAGCCTGAAGCCAGTTTCCTATGAGATCGCCAAAAGTATTTTGGGCACTGTCAGGCAAAATAACTGTCTGGGATTTGAAATGCTTGTTAAATTCACAAACTATAAAAAGTCCTTGAAAAATTGTACTCCAGCTTGTTCTGCCTTTTGAATCTTTATGTTTTTTCTCGGCATGCAGGTCGGAGAGTTCTATTTTTATACCGTCAATTTTACCGCGAATATAGTCATTGCCGCTAAGTCTGTCAGGTTGGGTTGTAAAAATCCTTGAACGGGTAAAGTTCTCTTTTGCGACATGTGCATTGGGCATGTAACTGAGGTTTTTATCAATCTCCTCAATAAGGGGATGAATAATAAAGTTTTTAAATTGATAAGTATAGTCTTTGATGAGGTACTTGTATATGCCTCCACCGATAGCGAGGTATGCTACGGCTACAAATACATAAGTATCAATCTTGGAACTATTGTCTAAAAGCACAAGTGAAAGTAATGCAACAACTAAGGTATAAACAATACCTGTATTTATAATCTTGCTTTTAAGTTTTTTTCTCTCTTGTTCAAGGTTTTGCAACACAGGATAGAGCGTTTTGTAGTAAAAATCGGTTAACTCACTGATATTTTTCATTTATTAGTGAAACAGCTCTTTAACATTGACATTTTTTCTCTCATCTTCACTAACTTCAAAAACATCTTTTCGGCTGTAGCCCATCATATTTGCCATAATATTTGTAGGAATCTGCTCAATTACATTGTTGTAATCTGTTACGGCTTGATTATAAGCTCGGCGTGCCGCAGAGATTTGTGCTTCTACTTCATTGAGCGAGTGCTGCAGGTGCAGAATATTTTGATTTGCTTTAAGCTCAGGATAATTTTCAACCGCAATCATAATAGAACCAAGAGCAGAACTCATCTTTTTGTCTAAATCAATTTTTTCTTTGTCACTTAAATTTGTTTTATTTGCTTGCGAGCGTAGTTTGGTTATATCTTCAAGAATGGACTTTTCATGCTGCATGTATTTGCTGACAGACGCGACAAGGTTGGGTATGAGGTCATAACGTTTTTTTAAGAGGGTATCGACTGAGGCAAATATATTTTCAACCTGATTTTTCTTTGCTATGAGCGAATTGTACATAAGCACTAAAATTATAGCAAGAACTATGAGAATTATAAGCGGTGTTGACATAAACCATCCTTTATTAATATAAGGATAGTTTATCTTTTTATGTTTTAATTTGTGCTTATGACTTGGCAGTTATGGCTTTGGCTGCCGTGTAGGCACTCGCCCAGGCAAAAGCAAAATTATATCCGCCGCGTCTGCCGACAACATCCAGACATTCACCGATAAAATAGAGATTTTTCTTCTTTTTTGATTCAAAAGTTTTAGGGTTTATTTCATCCGTATTTATCCCGCCGCCACTGACTTCGGCATGTCTGAATCCGTGGGTTTCAGTTGCTTCAAAATGCCAATTCAGCATAAGGTTTGCTATTTTTTTGGAGAGCTTTGTGTCTATATTTTTACTTGCAGCATCTATATGTAAGTCTATTAAAAGCCCGTTTGCTATTTTAAGAGGAACAAGCCCGACTAATATATCTAAAACAGTAAATTCATGTATATTTTTCTTTACATGTAAGATATGTGCAGAGAGCTTTTGTGCTGTAAATCCGGGCAGTAGATTAATGGATAGAGTAACGGCTTGATACTCTAAGAGTGCCTCGCTGGCTCGTTGAGAAATATCCAAAATTGCGAAACCAGAAACACCGTAGTTTGTAAAAAGAACATCGCCGTTGCAAGTGGTCTCTTTTTGATGATTGATAAGCAAAGTAACTTCGGCATTGAGTTTTGCTCCGCTCATTTTATGTGCTGTTTTTGATGAGAGATGCAGCTGTACCAAAGAGGGATAAGCATTAATAATGCTGTGCCCGAAAGTTTTGGCAAACTCTTCGGCATCGGCATTGCCTCCTAAATGAGATGCAGCACGTGAGCCACTTGCTACAACAACACGTTCATACTGTTTGGTGAGTTTTTTTATATCTGTTATTTTTTCTTGTGTATGAAAAATTACGCCGAGGTCTTTTGCATATTCTTCAAAAATTTTGGCAACACTTTTTGCTTCATTACTAAGTGGATAAGCTCTACCGTCATTCATTACATGTAATACTAAGCCGATGGATGCAGCAAACTTCTCAAACTCTTTAAAACCGAAATTTTTTATAGCATACTCTACAAAGTTTGGGTTTTGTGAGAAAAAATCATTACCATGTAAGTTTTTGTTTGTAATGTTGCAGCGTCCGTTTCCTGAGACTAGAATTTTTTTTGCACATTTGTCATTTTGTTCAAATAAATCAACGCTTACACCTGCTTTGGCACAAAAAATTGCGCATAAAAACCCCGATGCACCACCGCCGATTATTGCTATTTTTTTATTCATAAACGCATTTTAGCATATTTTCAGAGTAATATTATTACAAGTTTGTTTAAGATATACTCTTACATAAATTTACTCATTCAGTGATTATAAAGGTGTAAAATGAAGTTTTTTTCTTTAGTTGTTTTATTGGTAAGTAGCTTGATGGCTGCAAATAATGGTGTGTATGTCGGTTTTGATGTCGGGAGTAATAGAATAAGTATGGATAGTGGTAATACACATATTGCAACAGATAATTCTGGTATGCAAACTGTGAAAATTGGATATAACATTAATTATAATAATCGTATAGCTATTTTTTATCAACATATTAATCTTAGTGATGGAAATGGCTACAGTTATGGTGTAAATTATGATTATTTATTTTCGCTAATGAAGCAAACAAAATTATTTGTCGGTGCTAGCTTTGGGCATAGTAATTTAGCATATAATGATACAGTCCAAGATATGAAAGGATTAATTTATGGTGGAGAATTTGGACTTCTATATGATTTAAATAAATATTTTTCACTAGAAGTCGGTTATAGAGCTTATAAGTCAAATGTAGATTCTAGTGATACAAATATTAAAGTCAATAATATACAAAATTGGTATGCCGGTTTAAATTACCAATTTTAATTATTAGAGTGTTACTATTTTTGCACCGAAACCGCCGAGGTGTTGGGGTGCATCTTCAAATTTTTTCACACGCGGATGGGCGCTGAGGAAGTTTTTTACAGCATAAGAGAGTTTTCCTGTACCGATGCCGTGATAGACTATGACTTCATCCCAGCCGTTTATAAGGGCATCACTTAAAAACTTGTCTAAAACCTCACAGGCTTCATCAGCCCGCATGCCGTGCAGGTCACATTTAAGTCCTGCTTTTTTCTCTACATGTAAGTTAAGGTTGGTTGTAGGTTTTTGCTTAATGATTTGTGTGTGTTTGAGATGTTTTGTTTTAACTCTGACACGCATGCCGTCCACTTCTATTGTCGCCTCATCTTTACCCCGCATAGAAACTATAGTGCCTTTTTGGGAGTGGTATTTGACCTTGTCGCCTACTTTGAACTCTATATTTCTTTTGTCTTCTTTTTGCATCTGTTTTGGCAGTTTTTTATTTGCCTTGTTCATAGCACGGTGAATCTCTTTTATATCGCCTGCTTTGGCTGCATTTTTTGCCTCACTGATTGCTACATCATAAGAGCGTCTAAGTACTGCTTTTTGCTCTTCCAGTTCACGAAATAGCTGTTCTTTTTGTTCTTTGAGTGCATACTCTTTTTTATGAATTTCATCAAGCTTTTCATCAACTTTTTTATGCTTTTGCTTGAGTTCACGTTCAAGCTGTGAGCCGCGTTCTATCAAAAGACTGAGTTTTTCTGAATTGTCGCCGTAAACGCTTTTGGCTTTATTGACAATGTTGTTTGCTATACCATAGCGGCTTGCGGTCTCAAAAGCGTAACTTTTACCTATGATTCCCTGCATAAACTCATAGGTCGGTCTTCGCTGCTCTTCATCATAAATGGCAGCCATAAGCTCGACGTCATCACGGTCTGCCATGAGGGCTGCAAGGCGTTTATGGTGTGTCGTCACAACGACTTTCTGTCCGCGTTTGATTAAGTCATCAAGTATGACTTTAAAAAGTGCCGCCGCCTCATCGGAATCTGTTCCGAGTTCTATCTCATCTACACCGATAAGAGCAGATTTATACTCAAATATACGAGAAAACTGCTGCATTCTTCCTGCAAAAGTAGAGATGTCATTTTTTACATTTTGCGGGTCGTCTATGATGGCTTTTATTGTCTTAAAGCTGCCTATATGAGATTTTGTCTCATTAAGTTTCATTGGTATAATGTACTTTGCCATAAATGCACAAGCCAATATGGATTTTAAAAGCATGGTTTTTCCGCCGGCATTGACACCTGTAACCATTAAAATATTTTTAGAAAAATCAACATTGATGGGTTTTGCATTGTGCAGTGCAGGGTGAATAAAATCACTCAGCACTATTTTTGAATCTTTTTTGCTTTTTATAAGCTGTAAATTTTTACTTTTTGCAAAGAGCACCCGTGCCTGATAATTGTCAAATTTTGTAAACTCTTTGTCTATGAAATTTACAAAAGGCTGCAGCTCATAGAGTTTTTTTGAAAACTCTTTTGCATATTCATAAAAAATTGTTTCTCTCTCTTGTTCTATAAAACGAATTTGTTCTTTGGATTTTAAAATAGTGTCGGGTGCAACATAAAAAAAGCCTCCGGTACTGCGTCCGACGACTGCACCTTTGAGGACATGGTTAAATCCCCCGCGCACAAGCAGACACTCTTCATTGTTTATAAAGTGAATTTGTGTATCGACAAGGTAGCCTGCAAGTTTGGAACTTGACATCATTCTTTTAAGTGCGCCCGAAATATTGTTTTTGTGCTCCGCTATTCTTTGGGAGAGTCTAAAAAGGTTTTCATCGAGATTTTCTTCAAACTTTCCGTCATTGGTGAAATATTTTTCTATCTCTAAAAAAGTTTCGGGTATAGTGAACTTTTCCATCCACTCACCGATTAAACCTTCAAGTTCACGGTTTTTAAAATAGCGGAAATATCTGACAATTTTTACAATCTCAAAAACCTGTTCAAAATTTAAAACACCGTGTTTTTTTAAATGCCCCTTGATGTCAAAAAAGTCAGCGACTTTAGGCGGTGCTTTAAACTCAAGCTTGTCAAGCTCTTTTATATAGCGAAAATGCAGCTCCTGGTCACCTTCAATATAAAGTGCATGTTTGCGTGAGAAGAAGCTTTGAAATTGTTCTATGTGCTCTGATAAATCGAGTTGATTGATTAACGTCTTTATTTTTCTACCTCTTTTGCTTCATTATATATGATCATATTTTTACCATTGTTTTTTGCTGTATATAAGTGTTGATCAGCTTGTTTTATAATTTTAGCAATGTTAATTTTTTTACTGCTGTCAACTGATTCTATGCCAATACTAATAGTGATAGAGATTTTATTTCCATTACACTCAATATAGCTGTTTTCAACTTTTTGTCTGAGTTTTTCATAAATTTCTACAGCATTGGTAAAGTTGGCGGCATTGAGCAGTATAATAAATTCTTCACCGCCGTAGCGAAATATGTAATCAGTCGAACGTAAAACTGATTTACATTTTGCTACAAGATGCTTTAAAACTGCATCACCGCATTGATGGCCATAAGTGTCATTGACATATTTAAAATCATCTATGTCTATCATGGAAATAGTCATTTTTTTATTTGCAATTCGTGCTATGTCGAGCTCTTTTTCTAAAATCGGTGCAATGAGTTTACGGCTTAACGCACCAGTGAGGTCATCATATTTTGAAGATTCATCAATTTCGAGGATATTTATAATTCCTATTATAGACTCTATTTCTACGGAAATTAATGCTATTTCATTGGCTATTTCATAGGCTCTTATATAGTTTTTTATGTCTAATGCATAGATAAGTACAAGTATGTCTTTATGAAATTGTTTATGCAATGACTCAATTTGCTTATACTCATTATGAAAATTTTTATGTTCTTCTACAAAAAGTTTCAATTTCTCAATAAAATTACATGTATGTTTATTTAGAATGTGATTTACATCGTGATAGTTCTCTTGTAAGTCTGTTTGCACGAGATCTAACCAGGTGATATGTTCACAAAATATCTCTTTTAAGATTTGAGGAACCCTTTTTTCATTTCTTTTTTTTAACATAAATATAAAGGATTTAAAAGAATTTTCAAAATAACCTTTTGCGATATTGTTTATGGCGATTTGGTACAGTTTTACAATAAGTGTTAAATCTGTAACGATATCGTAATGTGTAATGATTTCATTTTGCACAATATCTAAAATCTCTATAACTGTAGGAAAAGCAATACGTTTTGTATGAAATATTATGCCTGTTTTGGTATAAAAATTTGTATTTATTTTTTTATGGATGATGAAGTTTTTGATAATTTGTAAACTTTCTTGCACAATTAAAGAAGTGTCTTCTTTGTTGTTTAGAACAATAAGCTGTTTATGATTTTCATAAAGTTCAAAAAGAATAAGTTCTTCGAGCTTTTTTATATCATGAGTAGCAATATTTGTTATGGACATAATATACCTTTATTCACAAGTGGCTGCACTTATCATCTCCGCGTAATGCGGAGTATTTTTTTTGCCTATAAAGGTGTAGGTTCCTACACTTAGAGAGTAAATGCTTGAATTTACATCGATTCCGTTACATGTAACTGTTTTTCCCTGCTCATATTTTACTATTGTCTTAAGCATTTTTTCTCTTTGGGCTTCATTGTATTTGTTGTAAGCGACAGCACTGAGTACAACGACTAAAAGTACAGCTCCGATAAGAAGCTTTTGAGATTTGCCCAGTTCTGTAAAATAATGCAGGGCTGCAAACAACAGCGCTACAATAATGATGCCGTAAATATATGCCACTATGCAGTTCCTCTGATTTGGTAGGTAATGTCACCGGCACCAAAACCGATTATAAGACCTTTATTGAGTGTTTCGACATCTTTGTTGTCTCTTATTACTGTGATAGTATTGTTTGCTCGTGATATTTTATCTGCCATTGTTAGGTTATAGTCTTTAAAGCTTTCTTTGAAATCAATATCACGCGGTTTTTCTCCCGCAGACCAAACAGGTAGAATTATAAGCTCGGCAGCCCCGTCAAAACACTTTATAAACTCCTCTAAATTATCAATGGTTCTTGAGTATTTGTGCGGCTGCCAAATAGCCGTAATCTTGTCAAATCCTTTGAGTGATGCATATTCTTTGACAGATTCAAAAGTGGCTTTTATTTCGGTAGGATGATGACCGTAGTCATCTATAATGACACTGTCATGCTCAAAACCGACAATATCAAAACGTTTTTTGATGCCTTTGAAATTTAAAAGATTTTTTCGTATTTCTGCAATACTCATGGATTCATATGCTGCAAGTATGGCAAGTGCCGCATCAATGGCAATATGCTTGCCAAATCCCCAAACATCAAAACTGCCGAACTCACGAAATGTAAAACGAGTATGCGGCTCATTGTTGATGAGCACAAATTCTATGTCTTTAATATCTTTACTCGGGTAGAGCCACTGAGCATCGACTTCATCTGTCAGTGTTGCTAAAAATGGGTCTTCTGCATTGAGAACTTTATGCACAGCCAGGTTTATAAAAGTTTTGTAAGAGTCGTAAAATCTTTCATAATTATAATCATAATACTCCATATGTTCAGGTTCTGCATTGATAACAATTGCACAATACGGATTTGAGTTTATAAAGCTCCCGTCACTTTCATCGGCTTCAAAAATCATTACATCACTGCTTGCATCATATCTGACGTTTGAACCAAACTCTTTTGATTCTGCTCCTATGATGGCAGAACCATTCATGATAGCAGCAAGAATTGCGGTAGTAGTGCTTTTACCGTGTGCACCCGCAACAGAGTAGACTTTTTGTTCATTAAGAATTTTTAGCAATGCTTCACGACGTGCAAGAACTTCTATGCCTTTTTCTTTTGCTGCAATAATTTCAGGATTATCAGGACGGATGATAGCCGAATGAATAACTAAGTCTTGTTCATTTATGGCATTCGCTGAGTGAGGCACGGTTACATGTATACCAAGATCGCGCAGGTTTTGGGTTATGACACTGTCTTTGATATCTGAACCGCTTACCTCATGCCCTTTATAGTGCATATATTGTGCAAGTCCGGATATACCTATACCGCCGATTCCGATGAAATGTATTTTCATGCCTTACCGCCTTTGTCTTTCATGTTGTCTAGCAATTTTTGTGCCTCTTGCTTGAACTCGCTTATGTAAAATGTTCCGGCTCTTTGTGTCGCCTCAATATCTGCAATCCTATCTAAAAAATCGTCGAAAGAAATTTTTTCTTGTGCTGCCATCCAGTGCAGTTTTATAGCATTTGAAAATTTTTCATCATTGCTAAGCCCGCTAAGGACTTCAAAGAGTGCAGCGGCGTCATTGGACTCACCGGCAGAGTAGTGTTCTATAGCATACTCGTATAAAGCGCGTAGGGTTGCAAAGTCCTGCACCTCATTCATATCCATTGCCCTGTGCTCTTCAAGTGTCTGCGTTAGCCTTTCCAATGCCAAATCAAGTATATTTGCATAAAAGCTTTGGAGTGTTTCTTCATCAAAAGTATCATGTGCCTGCTGTTCCAATACATACAGTGAGGCTATGTCACCATCTTGTTGTGCTTTTAAGATTTTTTCTTTTAACTTTTTATCTTTGCTCATTTAAACATTCCTTGATTCTAATAAGTGCATCTTTTGTTTTTTGCGGGCTCTCAACCAAAGCAATACGAATGAAGTCTTTACCCGGATTTTCACCTTTTGCATCTTCCCGGGCGAGATATTCACCCGGCAGTACTTTGACATTATAGTTTTTGTAAAGTCTTTTGGTGAACTCGAGCGCATCACCGACGTTTATCCACAAATAAAATGTAGCATCAGGAATTTTTGTTCCCAGTATAGTTTTTGCAATTTGAAAATTCTCTTTGTAAACGGCTCTTGATTTTGCAACATGTTCTTCATCATTCCACGCCTCGGCTGCTGCATATTGCAAAGGCAGAGGCGAAGCGCAGCCTATGTAGGTTCTGTATTTCATATACTCTTCCAATATTGTTGCATCGCCGGCTATAAAGCCTGAACGAAGCCCCGGTGCAGAGGAACGCTTGGAAATGGAATTTATGACTAAAATATTTTTAAATGCGATATTGTTTACATGTAAAGCGGCTTCAAGCAGTGAAGGAGTCGGTTTATTAGTATATATTTCGCTGTAGCATTCATCATTTAACAATACAAAGTCATGTTTGAGAGCTAGTTTTACCCAATCTCCTAACTCCTCAAGGCTGAGTGTCGCTGTTGTAGGATTATTTGGAAAGTTGAGTATAACCAAATCACATTTGGCTAATTCATCTTCATCTATCTCTGGTTTGAAGTTGTTTCTTTCGCTCAAATTAAGATGAATAACTTTTGATCGCGTTGCAAGTGCAGCACCTTCATATATTTGGTAAAAAGGGTTTGTGTAGGCAATAACAGGCTCTTTTTTATCAAAAAGCAAAAACTGCGGAAAGTTAAAAAGTACTTCACGTGTGCCAAATGTGGGAATTATCTGTGTATCGTCTAAAGCAACTTCGAATCTTTTGCTGATAAAATTTCTTTGTGCTTCTCGTAAAACAGATTCACCGGTCGTTTTTGGATATTTTTTTAACAGAGCTGCATTTTTTGCTAAAGCTTTTTGTATAAAATCAGGTGTTTCAAACTGCGGTTCACCGATAGTGAGAACAGATGGAAAATAGCCTTTGTTGGGTTGTATGTTTTCAAGTAAATTTGTTAGTTTTTCAAATGGATAGGGTTCAAAATTCATCGTTATTATTGCCTTATTAAATTAAAGTAATTATATCTAAAAATTACTGTACAATAAATAATAAGATATAAGGAAGGCAAAGATGAAAATAGTATTATCAGTTATATTGGCAATGTTGATTGTCGGTTGTAGTGATGAAAAAGGTTCCCAAAAAAGTGTTCAAAAACCTGTTGAAAAAGCTAAAACAGTTGTGGATGATGTAGAGAAAAAGGTGCAAACTTCTGTTGCAAAAGTTAAAGAAGTTACAAAAGTTGCTGAAGTTACAAAAAATACTGTAAGTATAGATGGTGCAAAACTTTTTACGGTTTGTTCAAGCTGTCACGGTGCTCATGCAGAGAAAAAAGCTTTAGGAAAATCTCAAATAATTAAAGGCTGGGATGAAGCAAAAATTATAATGGCACTCAAAGGTTATAAAGACGGGACATACGGCGGAGCTATGAAAGCTGTTATGAAAGGGCAGGTGACAAAGCTCTCAGAGGATGATATAAAAGCTTTGGCAAAATATATTTCTAATTTATAAGTTTAGTGGCTGGGTACAAGTCTGTACCCAACCCCGTAAATACTTTCTATAAGGTTAGCCGGTATTTTTTTTCTCAGTTTTGATACTAATTTTCTAATATTTTGCGGATCAATATTTTCATTAAGAGATTGATAATAAGCAACAATATCTTCATTTGAATAAATTTTTCCGATATTTTCAGTTAACAATGTAAAGAAAATTATCTCATATTTTGTGAGATATATTGTTTTTTCATTTTCATAAAAAAGTTTTTTCACTTTGTCATATTTACATGTATTACTTAGATGAACAAAAGAGCTGTTCTTGCACTCTGATGTATTATTTATAAGATTGATTTTTTTAGCTGCATTCGTTAAAACTTCCATTAGTTCTTGATAATCAATCGGTTTTTTAACAAATCGTTCAATTCCAAGATTGATTAATGGAAGAAGATAGCTAGATTCGTCATGTGCAGATAAAACAATAATAGTCTGTTCAGGGTTAATGGCATAAATAGCTTCAGTTAATAAAACACCGCTTAGTTTTGGCATTTTTATGTCAGTCAAAACAATGTCATAATAGTCAGAGCCATTTTTCGTGTAGAGTTCTATAGCCTCTTCACCGTTTGAAACACTGTCAACTTGTTGAAAAAAAGTTTTCAAGATTTCTGCAGTAGCTTCTCTAAGTTCGTCATGGTCTTCAGCAAACAATAACTTTAAGCCTTTCGCATTTTCTAGTAATTCTTGTGAGTTCATCATAATTATTTAACTTTTTTTTAATATTTAAACTAGTATATCAAATATTACATATATATTCAAGTAAAGTCGATACAATTTTAAATATGAAAATAAATTGGGAAATTTTTAATGAAAGTAATAGTAAATGGAAACAGCAAAGTATTTAAAAAAGGTGTAACACTTTTAGAAATATTAAAAGAACTTGATTTGGTAGATAAAGTTATGGCAGCTGCAGTAAATATGGAGATAGTAAAACAAGATAATTGGGACAAACGGGTTTTAAAAGATAATGATAAATTAGAATTGCTTGATTTTGTCGGCGGTGGATAAATTTTCAGACTCTATATTGACTACACTTATTGCATAGTCTCCGTCATGTGTAATTGATAAAGAAGTATCAATAATTTTAAATTTTTCAATTATATTTTTGGAAAGTGCAAAAAGTGGAGCCCCTTTTTCAGATTTGTAAATCTTCATATCAAAAAAGGAACATTCAGCACCTATGCCGGTGCCTAAGGCTTTTGAAAAAGCCTCTTTGGCAGCCCAAAACCCTGCTGCTGTTTTATAGGATTTTACAAGTGTAATTTCATCTTCTGATAAAAATCTACGAAGTCCTTTCTCTCCAAATCGCTCTATTAAACGATTCATCCGAGATATTTTTATGACATCTATTCCAATCATTGACTATTGAATAACAAACTCAGTAAAGTAAATGCCCTTTATCTGCCCGTCAGTAATCATAGAATTAAGTATGTCCATAATTTGTTCTGAAACTTTTTGCTTTCCTTTTTTAGAAGAGATTTCTTCTAAAGTTTTAGAACTCAATATTCTGATAATTCTGTCTCGAAGTACCGGTGCTTTTGAATCCAGTTCATGGCTCAGTTCAGGAGAGTCAAGTTCTAATGACATTGTTGCTTTTAGATATCTTCTTCCTGCATCACTTTTTAAATTGACTGTAAAAGTGTCAAGTGGGTATAACACACCGATATCGCTGAGTTTTCTATCACTGAGTGAACTGCTGGATGCGCTTCTTCGTGTTTTTTGATTGTCAACTCTTTTTTCTTGTGCTTGAGGAGCATTGTTTGTTACTGCTTCTTCATCTGAACCCATTAATAGTACTGCAACAACTGTACCGATTATAATGATTAAAACCAAAACAACGATTATGATAATCATCAGCATATTACTTGATTTTTTCTTTTTGGGTGCAGACTCTTCTGTTTGTTCTTCTTCGGCCATGTTTCTTCCTTGAAATTACGGTTTTATTTTTGTTAGTATATCAGAAATTATAAA
The DNA here is from genome assembly GCF_000147355.1 of Sulfurimonas autotrophica DSM 16294. NCBI lineage: Bacteria > Pseudomonadati > Campylobacterota > Epsilonproteobacteria > Campylobacterales > Sulfurimonadaceae > Sulfurimonas > Sulfurimonas autotrophica. The sequence continues at coordinate 1,420,675 of NC_014506.1, read as the reverse complement.
AAATTATAAATTTAATTTTCTAATGTTAAATCTTTTAATGGTAAAAACTCATATGTATCTGCATTATAATATTCTATTTTACCGGTTTCTACATCATAGCACCAGCCATGTATATGCAGCTCGTCATGTTCAAATTTTTGTTGTACATTCGGATAGGTGAGAATATTTTCTATCTGCTTAATGACAGAGAGTTTTTCTGTGAGGCGCAGCAGATCTTCTTTTGGAGCATTTGCACCAAGACTTAAAATTGCCGACTTTTTAGCACTTTCACCCAGTTCGAGCCATTTTTTGGTATGAATAAGGTATGGGTTGTCATCCATCTCTTCATATAGATGTTCACATGCCCCGCAATGGGTATGTCCGCAGATGATTATTTCACCAACATTTAAAACGCTCACAGCATACTCAATGGCCGATGCAGTGGAATGGAAATCTTCATCAGGTTTAAACGGCGGAACAAAGTTGCCGACATTTCGTACAACAAACAAATCACCTGGATTTGTTTGTACCATAAGGTCAGGAATTACTCTGGAATCTGAACATCCTATAAAAAGTGCTTTGGGTGATTGACCGCTTTTTACAAGCTGAAGAAGAGAATCTTTATTCTTCTTAAAATAGTTTCTAAAAAGCTCATTCCCTTTGGCATACTCTTCGAGGTTCATGCTAAAATCCTTATGAACAGCAGGTGATATTTAAAGATTTCATAATCTCTTCAAAAATATCTCCGGTTTGACGGTCACAGTCATGATATTCAATAACTAAGACCTCTTTGCCGTTGGCAACTTTTGTTGTGTATATCTCTTCTGGTTTACGTGCATATTTTGCAATGATAGAGTCGACATGGGAACTCACACACTCTTTTTCTTCAGCTGTATCATAAGCAATAGACAATCTAGCAAATCTCTCTTCACTTCTAAACTCAGTATCAATCATTTTTTACCTTTTTGAAATCTTCTATTAAACTATTATACAACGAAATTCTGCAAATGTAACTTTAAACTGTATAAATTAATACCACTCTAAGAGTTTTGTTACTTCATCGACAATAAACGTTTTTATAGATGTTTTTTCTAAAGGTTTTTTTGATACAAGTGCTTTTGTAATATTTTGCATTTTTGCTTCTTTAAGTCTTGCATCAAGGGCATACACTTCTCTCACATCTCCCACTAATGAGACTTCACCGATAAAGATAGTCTCTTTTGAGATGGCACGGTCTCTAAAACTGCTGATAATTGCAGCGAGTATTGCCAAATCTGCCGCCGTTTCTGTAATTTTAATGCCACCTGTTATATTGATAAAAACATCATAACCCGAGAGAGGAATTTCTAATTTTCGCTCAAGCAGTGCTAAAAGCATATTTAAACGATTGTTATCAAAACCGGTGGCCTGCCTTTTGGCATTTGGCGTATGGGATTCTGAAACAAGTGCCTGTACCTCCAAAATAATAGGACGTGAGCCTTCCATAATAACGGTGAGTGCCGAACCGCTTTGGCTTGAGTTGCGGTTAAAAAATCGTGAAGCGATATCTGTTGCGCTCACAAGCCCCTCGGCTTTCATCTCAAAAACACCTATCTCACTTGTTGCGCCGAAACGGTTTTTAAAACCTCTGAGAATTCTAAGTTCTTGGGATGAATCTCCTTCAAAGTAGAGTACGGTATCAACCATATGCTCCAGAACCCGAGGTCCTGCAATAGAGCCTTCTTTTGTTATATGCCCTATGATGAAAATTGCCAAACCTTTTTCTTTGGCAATACGCATCAATTCAAAAGTAATTTGGCGTACCTGTGTGACGCTTCCCGGAGCGGATGTAATATTTTCTGAATATATTGTTTGTATAGAATCAATAATCAGAAAATCATAATCTCTATGTTCTAGTTCTACTAATATCTGTTCAAGTCGTATTTCACTCAGCAGATAAAGTGAATCATGATTTGATTCAAGGCGGTTTGCACGCATTTTTATTTGTGAAGTTGATTCTTCACCTGTAACATATAATACATCTTTAGCAGTTGATGCTATGTTTGCACCGACTTTTAAGAGCAGGGTTGATTTTCCAACACCTGGACTTCCTCCGATGAGAGTAAGGCTTCCCGGAACTATTCCGCCGCCCAATACATTGTCAAGTTCGGTATCAAGTGAAGAAAATCTATAAATCTCTTCTTCTATAACTTCATTGATGCTTATCGCTTTGGCTGATGATGCTGACGCTGTTTTTGTCTGCTTGACAACTTCTTGCTGATGCTCATTTAGTTCTACAAAACTATCCCAAGCACCGCAGTTGGTGCATTTGCCCATCCATTTAGGTGTAGTAAGTCCGCAGTGCTGACACTCAAAGAGTATTTTTTTCTTTGCCATAGTTATTATCTCTTATTTGTATTTGAAGGTATTGTAGTCTTTTTTTGGTTTTGGTAATAAAAATATGACATATTGTCATAAAAGAGGAGAGAAAAAGAGATTTACTCTTCTTCTATAAAAATTGCATCGAGCAGACCGTCGACAAATTCGTATTTATCAAATGATGTAAGGTTTTCTGGTTGTTCCCCTGTTCCAACATAAAGAATAGGAAGTTCCAAGGCATAAGCAATAGAGAATATGCTTCCTCCTTTTGCCGTACCGTCTAGTTTTGTAATGATAATACCGTCTATACCTATCATTTCATTAAAAGCTTTGGCTTGGCTTATAGCAGAGTTGCCCTGTGTACCGTCTATGATGAGAACTGTTCTTTGCGGAGCACCTTTATGTGCTTTATCGCAGATGCGTTTGATTTTTTTGAGCTCATTTGCAAGATTGGTTTGTGTATGTAAACGCCCTGCGGTATCAATAATGACGTTATCAAAGCCTTTTGCTTTTGCTGAGTCTATTGCATCATAGGCAACGGCTGAACTGTCATGCCCCTGTTTTGATGCAACTATTGGGATGTCGAGTTTATTTGCCCAAAGTGTAAGCTGCTCAATTGCCGCTGCACGAAAAGTATCACCCGCACCAAGAAGCACTTTTTTGCCCTCTTGCTTGTATTTGTATGCAAGTTTTGAAATAGTTGTTGTTTTCCCGGCTCCATTGACGCCGACGATGAGCTCTACAAAAGGAGGTGTGAACTGAGGCTCTGTATAAGAAGTATAAGCCAGTGTTGCCAAAAGTTTTGAGCGTAAGATTTCACGTGTGATTTTATCTTGATATATTTCATTGAGTATAATTTCAACTAAGGCATATTCTACATCGGCTTCAAGCAGAATATCTTCAAGCTCATCTTTAGTAAAGGTAATTTTTTTCTTTGGAGCGACTGTTTTAATTGCTTCAACAGTTTTGTTGAGAGATTTTTTTATAAAACCGAACATTTAGAGATCCAAAGCTTTTTTTATGTCGCTTTCTATGAATTCTTCTTCTGTTGCACCTTGATAATAATTGATAATTTTACCGTCTTTATATAAAACCATAAGAGGAATCCCAAAATCTTTTCCTAGATGTAACTGTTTCGCTATTTTATCAATTAGACGCATATTTGCACTTGAATTGACAAGTGTATAGTCAGCATGGTGTTGTTTTGCGAACTCTTCTAGTTTTTCATTCGGGATGTTGTTTTCAACAGTTACACCCAGAACAATGAGTTTGTCTTTGTATTTTTTTTGCAGGGATGCCAAATGAGATGCTTCTGCCTGACATGGTGGACACCAAGTGGCAAATATATCATAAATGACTACTTTGTCTTTCGCATCTTTTAGTTTAAGACCAGTATCTGTTTTTTCTACAACAAATTGTTTATTGTTGAGTGATGTCAGTACGATTTTATTTGTTGCAAGTAGAGAATTTGCTTCTTGTGTAGTGCTTTCTTTTTCTTTGGAACATGCCCCAAAAAGTAAGCCGATTGTCAGTAAAGTTGTTAAAAGTGGAATTTTTCTCATAGAATTTTTTGCCTTTGTTTGTTTATTTGTGTAAAATACATAAAATTTATGAAATTATAGCGATAAAGATTTAATATGACTCTTACAAAAAACAGTTTTAGGCAAATATGTCTTAAAAAGATAAAAAAATCATCAAAACATAACAAGTTCTATAAAAACTTTTTAATTAATAATGCATTACTTAAAGAATTAGAACATTTTAAGAGTAAAAAAAGGTTAAAAATCCTGTTTTTTTACCCGTTACCATACGAAGCAGATATACTTAAAGTGCTCAAAAAAATGAGAGAAAAACATGATGTTTTTGTGCCGTTTATGCAAGGCGAAAGCTTTAAGATGGTACCATTTAGATTACCGCTTAAGAAAAAAAAATTTGGTATTTTTGAAGCGGGAAATACAATACAAAATAATAATAAAATTGATATAGCCATAGTTCCAGCAGTGGGAGTTGACGGTAATTTACAAAGAGTTGGTTTTGGCAAAGGGATGTATGATCGTTTCTTTGCAAAATTAAAAGAAAAACCATATACTATTTTTGTACAGCCAGAACTTTGTCACACAAATAAATTAATATGCGATTCATATGACGTGGCGTGTGATGTACTTATAACTCCAAACAAAACTATACGAAAAGATGGCTAAAGTCTAAACAAAAGGGTTTAATAGATGTTAAATGAAATACTACTTGGTGGTGCAATTGCCACTGTAAGTGGAGTGGTAGGTTTTTTCATCTCTAAAAAAATAACCGGTGCAAACTTTGATATATACGTAGAACAAGCGGCTGCAAAAGCAAAAGCAATTGAAAATGAAGCACAAACACTCTTAGAACGTGCAAAACTTAAAGCACGTGAAATAGAGCTTGAAGCACAAAAAGTCTTTGACAGTGCCAAGGAGCGTGCACGTGCGGATTTTTCTCAAAGGGAAGATGCGCTTATACGGAAAGAACAAAGTTTTGAACGTTTTAAACAGGATGAAGAGAAGAAAATTCAGACTGAATTGAACAATATTAAAGCACAAAAAGTTAATTTAGAGAGAAATGAAAAATCACTTGCTTCCCTGAAAAAAAGATATGAAGAAAAAATAGATGAAGCTGTGCATACAATAGAGCACAGTGCAGGAATGACACAGGAAGAGGCTAAAAATGTTCTTCTTGAAAAAATGGAAGAAAAAGCACGCGGCGAGATAGCTCATATTGTAAGAAGATATGAAAATGAAGCAAGAGAGAAGGGTGAACGCAAAGCTAATTTTATTTTAGCGCAGGCGACGAGCCGTTTTGCAGGAGAATTTGCCTCTGAGAGACTTACCAATCTTGTTCATTTGGACAGTGATGAACTTAAGGGTCGTATTATCGGTAAAGAAGGGCGTAACATTAAGGCTTTGGAAACACTGCTCGGTGTTGATATTATTATAGATGATACGCCAAATGCAATTCTTGTGAGCAGTTTTAATCTGTATCGCCGTGCTATTGCAACGAAAACACTACAGTTGTTAATAGAAGACGGAAGAATTCAACCGGCCAGAATAGAAGAGATATTTAAAAAAGTTTCAGAGGAATTTGAGTCCAAAATACTTGCAGAGGGTGAGGAGTTGATAGCCCAGATGAACATCGGCGTAATGCATCCGGAACTTATGAAGCTTATAGGAAGACTGCGATACCGTGCGAGTTATGGACAAAATGCACTTGCTCATACACTTGAAGTTGCTCATTTGGCAGGCATAATGGCTTCAGAAATGGGTGGGGATCCTATTTTAGCAAAACGTGCAGGGCTTTTACATGACATCGGAAAAGCATTAACACATGATATGGATGGAAACCATGTGGATTTAGGTGCTGAAATTTGTCGCAGATATAATGAAGACGAAGTTGTTATAAATGCTATTTATGCACATCACGGACAGCAAGAGATAAACTCTATCGAATGTGGTGCAGTTTGTGCAGCAGATGCACTCTCAGCAGCACGTCCGGGTGCGAGACGAGAAGTTTTAGAAAGCTTTTTAAAGCGTGTAACAGAAATAGAAGAAATTGCATCACGTCATAGCGGTGTAAAACAGGCATATGCAATCAATGCAGGTCGTGAAGTAAGAGTAATTGTAAATGCAACTTTGGTTAATGATGATGAATCAATTTTAATGGCGAGAGAAATTGCTAAAGAAATAGAAGCTAGAGTGCAGTACCCAGGGGAAATCAAGGTGAATGTTATTCGAGAGAGCAGAGCGGTAGAATTTGCTAAGTAAAGTAGGAAAACCTACTTTACAGACTTGTCAATAGTAACAACAATAGCACCTCTTAAATCACCCATTTTATAGTGTTTTGCTTTATCTTGGGGATATCTTTCATCAATCGCACGTTTTAAATCTTTATTTTTAATATTACCATGACATTTTAAACAGACCTGCTTGTTTATAACTAAAGGCTTGTAATATTTGTATGTTTGTGCATTTACCTTTTGAACAATTTGTTTAGGCAGGATTACATGTAAGCTTTGTAACTTTTTAAGAGATGATAAAACCTCTTTTTCACTGCCTTGAGGCTGATTTACCGGGTTTCTGTATTTGGCACTGATTCTTTTGACCGTTATACCGCTTGGAAGCTTTTTGTTGACTTGTTGTGTCAGATTATATGCCTCTTGCGAACAAAAATCAAGTGCTTGCATCGGCCCGCCTGCTTTCATATGTCTTTTCATGTTTGAGCCCAGCGTTTTCAAGAGCAGCAGAGAACTTTTTTTGCCAATATTAACGACATTTTGGAATTGTTTGTCCTGTTGTTTTGCTTGCTGCGGTGCTCCAAGAAGCAGTGAACTGCCTAGTGTTATGAATGCTATTGATTTTAAAATATTCATTAAATCCTCCTAAATTAGAATTTTCTTTAAACAATTATAGCAAGACTTAGAATAATTTAATGCAACATTGAGTATAATTGCGGTAATATTTAAAGACAAGGGAGCACACCTATGGGTGAATTGTTTACTTTTTTCGGACTTATCTCAGAAGATAAAACGTTTATTTTTATGAGTCACATGTTGCTATCAGCTGGTATAGCTTTAATTTTAGCGAGAATGGCTATGTCAAACTTGCAGCTTGTACCTAAGGGAACACAAAACTTAATGGAAGCATACGTGCAAGGTGTATGGTCTATGGGTACAGATGTAATGGGTAAATTACATGCTCGTAAATATGTTGCTTTAGTATCAACTCTGGGTTTATTCATCGGAATTGCCAATATTATTGGTATTTTTCCAGGATTTGAAGCTCCTACTGCAATGTTGGAAATGCCTTTGGCACTTGCTTTAACTATATTTGTATATTACAACTTTGTTGGTATTAGAGAACATGGTTTACTGCACTATTTAAAACATTTCCTTGGACCTGTTTGGTGGTTATACTGGTTAATGTTCCCGATTGAAATAGTTTCTCATATTTCTCGTATTATTTCTTTATCGTTCCGTCTTTTCGGAAATGTAAAAGGGGATGATATGTTCTTGATGGTAATTTTAATGCTTGCTCCGTGGGTATTACCGATTATTCCATTCGCATTATTGACATTTATGGCATTTTTGCAGGCATTTATATTTATGATGCTTACATATGTATATCTGGGTGGTTCATTAATAGTTGATGAGACTATCTAATCCCTGCAATGCAAAAAGATATATATGAAAAGATTATAAGCTTTTTGCTCGGAGCATCATGGGCGGTCGTGCTTTTTGGTGCTCTTCTTATTTTTAAAATATTTATAAACTTTGGATTTGTATTAGCAATATTTGCCACTGTGGTATTTATTTTTATTTCTCTCTTCCTTATTCTTGCAATAGATGCTTTTTTGGTAAATAAGCAAAGATTGCAAGAAGCTAAAAAACAGACAAAAATCTTAGAAAAACTCTACGCTAAACATACAAAATAAATCTACTTCTCATAACGTCTTTTAAAGCAAAAATTGGGTAAAATAAGAGTAATTAATTTATTTTTCACAAGGAAATCTATGTTTGAAGTAGTTATCGGTCTTGAAGTCCACGTACAATTAAATACAAAAACAAAACTTTTTTGCTCGTGTCCTACGAGTTTTAATCATAAACAAAACACAAACACCTGTCCGACATGTTTGGCTCTTCCTGGCGCACTTCCTGTTCTAAACAAAGAAGTAGTGCATAAATCTATAATGCTTGGGACGGCTATTGATGCTACGATAAACAGAATTTCCTATTTTGACAGAAAATCATACTTTTATCCCGATTCTCCCTCTTCTTATCAAATTACACAGCTCTATACGCCTATAGTCGAGCATGGAAAACTGCAGATTGATTTTGAAGATGGCAGCAATAAAACTATTCGTGTAAATCGTGCGCATATTGAAGCAGATGCGGGTAAGAATATCCATGACGGTGATATTTCAAAGGTTGATTTGAACCGTGCGGGAACGCCGTTGCTGGAAATCGTTAGTGAACCTGATATGCGAAATGCCGAAGAAGTGACGCTTTATTTGAAAAAACTGCATTCAATTATACGTTACTTAGACATCGGTGATGCAAATATGCAGGAAGGTTCATTTCGTGTAGATGTGAATGTTTCTATTCGCCCTAAAGGTGATGAAAAACTCTATACGCGTGTTGAGATTAAAAATATCAATTCATTTAAATTTATTCAGCGTGCGATTGAAGTTGAAGTTGCTCGTCAGACAGAAGCATGGGAAGACGGAACATATGATGAAGAGATAGTACAAGAGACCCGTCTTTTTGACCAGGTAAAACAAGAAACACGTTCTATGCGTGGTAAAGAAGAAGCTGCAGATTATAGATACTTTCCTGAGCCTGATTTGCTTAAATGTGTCGTAACAGATGAAATGATGGATAAATATACAAAAATCCCTGAACTGCCTGATGCAAAAAAAGAGCGTTTTGTAAATGAATACGGCATGAATGAATATAATGCAATGGTTATTACCTCTTTGGTTGAGACAGCAAACTTCTTTGAAACAATGATGGAAGAAGAAGGTGTCACAGCCAAAACAGCTACAACGTGGCTGACAGTGGAACTACCTGCTCGTCTTAAAGGGGATATGAACATTACAAATTCTCCTGTAGATGCGAAAAAACTAGGCTTTTTAGTAAAGCGAATAGATGATAAAACAATTTCTGGAAAAGCTGCTAAAGAGGTTCTTGACTTTTTGATGGAAAATGAAGCAGCAGATGTTGACAGTGCAATTGATAAACTTGGACTCAAACAAGTAACTGATACAGGAGCAATTGAAGCGATGTGTGATGATATAATCAATGCAAACCCTGAAAAAGTCGAACAGTATCAAGGCGGGAAAGAGAAACTTTTTGGTTTCTTTGTCGGTCAAGTGATGAAAGCAAGCAAGGGAAGTGCAAATCCTCAGGTTGTAAATGAAATACTCAAAGCAAAAATAGGTTAATTATAATGCTAAAACGCTGGATATTAGATTTTGCTTATTATCTTGATACATCAAAATCATATCAAAAGCGTAAACGATTTTTTTATAATATTTTAGAGAATGATAATAATAAATATAAAAAATATGTAGATTTATTTATGATTTTACTCATATTTATCAGTGTGGGTGTGCTTATTCGAGAAGTAAAACATCATGTGAATGATGAATTGATGTTTTTTAGTAATTATGTGATTTCATTTATATTTTTTATAGAATACATGCTGAGATTATGGGTCAGCAGCAGTGTAAGTAAAATCATTGTTGCACGTGCTGAACATGATACTTTTTTACTGCGAGAAGTTAATCTGGCAAAGGCTTTTAAAGAAGTAATAAAAGTAAAATTACAATACATGCTTTCTGTTAAAGCTATTATTGATTTATTGGCAATTATGCCGTTTTTTCATGAACTACGACTTCTTCGTATTTTTATTCTTTTTCGTGTGTTTAAACTTTTGCGATATGCAAAAAGTGTGCAGACACTCTCTTCTGTTCTTGCTACGAAAAAATTTGAATTTTTAACATTGGGTATATTTGCCTCAGTTGTTATTTTTGTGTCTTCTGTACTAATATATGTAATGGAAGGCAACAATCCGGAATCTCCTATTAAAACTCTTTTTGAAGCAATATATTGGTCTATAGTAACTATTGCTACGGTTGGATATGGCGATATAGTTCCTGTAACACAAGAAGGCAGATTTGTAGCTATAATTGTTATTACGGCAGGCATTGCAGTTTTGGCATTTACAACATCTCTTTTTGTATCTGCATTTACTGAAAAACTGGATGAAATCAGAGAAATAAAAACAGTAGAAGATATTTCCAAACTTAAAAAATTTTATCTGATATGCGGTTATGAAAATGTATCACGTGAAGTAAGCAGAAAATTATCATCGCATGCAAATGAAATTATTATTATAGATGAAGATGCACAAAGAGTAGAAAAAGCAAAAAAAGATGGCTATAGAGCACTTAATTATAATCCGGGGAGAGTAGAAAGTTATGATAAATTAAATATTGATTTTGACAAGCAGGTGAAAGCTGTTTTGTGTTTACGCGAGAATGATATCGAAAATGTTTATGCGGCTTTAACAATTCGTTCATTTAACCAAAATATTTTTATTATGTCTCTTCTGGTGAGTGATTCTAATCGTAAAAAGTTGGAATTTGCAGGAATTAATACTATTGTGTATCCTCAAGAGTTGGTAGGACTTATTACAAAAGAGCTGATAGGGAAGCCTGTAGCTTTTGAAGTGATTCATGAACTCAGAAGTGAACATTCAGATGTTCAAATTGATGAACTTGGTATTACAGAGCGTATAGTGCAAAATTTTCCAACTGTAGGAGATCTTGAAAATGCCCGTTTTAGAGTTGTGCTTCTTGGCGTGTATAAGACGGCAAATGACAGATTTTATTTTAATCCTTTGGACGATACTCTTTTAGAAGTAGGAGATTATCTTCTAGTTGTCGGTTATCAGGTTTTTATTAAAGAATTTGAAAAATATTTACATACAAGAGTAAGCAATGGCTAAAACAACAGCATTAATATTCGGATATAATAAATATGCGCACGAAATTATAAGAAATGTAAAAGATAAATATAACAGCATTAAAGTTTTTTCTTTAGATGAAAATGATAAGGCAGAGGGCTTGTATGAGCTCGAATATTTTGATTTAAGTGATGAATGGGCAGATATGCAAAAGAGCGTGGATATGAAAAACTCTATGGCATTTTGTGTTTTGGAAGATACGGCAGAAAATATATTTTTGACTATATCTTTGCGTGCCAACTTTAAAGATTTGACTATTATAGCTATCTCTTCGAATAAAGAAAGTGCAAATAAACTGTTAATGGCCGGTGCAAATAAAGTGATTCCTCTTACCGAGACGACATCGGATATTATTACAAATATGCTTGAAAAGCCGATATCGCATAAAATACTGCATGATATTTTATATGAAAAGAGCAGTCTGAAAATTGCCCAGGTACAAATTGGTGAAGAGAGTGAATTTAAAGATGAGCAGTTAACAAGTATAGATTGGACACGATATAATGGCATTATAGTTCTTTCTGTTATGCATGAAGATCTGAAAAGTGAATTTATCTATTCTTCAAAAGCCAAACGTCATATTATAAAATCCGGTGATGTTTTAATAGTTGTCGGTTTTGAAAAAGATATACAAGATTTTGAAAATAAAATAAGGAGTAAGCGATATGTCAATTGGAGTCATTGGAGCTGGTAAATGGGGCAGTGCTTTAGCATTTGCTTTAAGTGAAAAAAACAATGTGCTTATAACATCCAGAACCCCTAGGGATTTGGATAATTTTGTAACTCTGAATGAAATACTCGAATGTGAATATCTCATTATTACAGTACCGGCGCAACAAGTTGCAGCTTGGCTTGAAGAAAATTTTGTATTTAAAAACCAGAAAATTCTTGTTGCTTCCAAAGGGATAGAAGCAAAAACAGGTAGATTTTTAAATGAAATATATGAAAAATATGTTCCGAATGAGAATATTGCTTTTCTTTCCGGTCCCTCTTTTGCATCAGAAGTAATGCAGTCTTTGCCTACGGCATTGGTCGTAAACTCACACAATAAGGGACTTGCAGAAGAATTAAGTGCGCTGTTCCCTTCTTTTATTAAAACATATACATCAGATGATGTTATAGGTGCAGAAGTCTCAGGTGCATATAAAAATGTGATTGCAATTGCTGCAGGTATATGCAACGGCCTTAAACTTGGAAATAATGCGGCCGCAGCTTTAATATCTCGCGGTTTGGTTGAAATGCAGCGTTTTGGGCTCTCTTATGGCGCCAAAGAGGAGAGTTTTATAGGTTTGAGCGGAGCAGGAGATTTATTTCTAACAGCTTCTTCTAGAATGAGTAGAAACTTTAGAGTTGGGCTTGGTTTAGCTAAGGGTCAAACACAAGAAGAGATTCTTGTGGCATTGGGTGAGGTTGCAGAAGGCATAGGAACAACTTACGCTTTACATGATATTTCTGTAAAACATGATTTATATCTTCCCATTGCAAGGGAAGTATATTTAATGTTAGAGGGTAAAAATCCAAATGAAAGTTTGAAAGACTTATTGACAAATTAGGATTTATATGAAAATATTAATAGCACTTGGCATAGGGCTTTTCTTTTTTGGTATAGGCGGGTTAATCTTTACCCTGCAACAGAGTGCTCTCATAGGCTGTATAGCTCTGTTAGTTACACTCTGGACAAATGAAGCATTGCCTTTGGGTGTTGTCTCTCTTTTACCCATAGTTCTGTTTCCTGCGTTTGGTATTATAGACACAAAAATGACGGCGCTAAATTATGCAAATCCTATTATATATCTTTTCTTCGGTGGTTTTTTACTTGCTATAGCTGTTGAAAAAACAAATTTACACTTACATGTAGCCAATAAACTCTTAAGTCTTTTTCCTGCAACACCAAGAGGCATGATATTTTCACTCGCTATTACATCAGGACTTTTAAGCTCGATTTTGTCAAATACGACAACAACTCTGTTACTTATAACCATTGCAATATTTTTAACAGAGAATACCAAATTAAAAATGCGTTTTGCACTTGCCATAGCTTATGGTGCAAGCATAGGCGGTATTTTAACACCAATAGGAACACCTCCGAATCTGATTCTTCTCGGTATAATGCAAGAGCATAATATGGAGTTGATTCCATTTTTTCAATGGATGCTGATGACAGTACCTTTGTCTGTTTTTATGTTGATAAGTGTCGGGTTTTTACTCAGTTACGGTGCAAATGACATACCGATACAAACCCAAATAGAAAAAAAAGTTTTAGACAAATCGCAAAAAAAAGTAATGTACTTGATGTTGGGCTTGATTCTGGTTTTGCTGGTCAATGCACCGATTCGACCCTACTGGGATGGTCTAGGGATGAGTGAAAGCGGTATATTACTCGGTTTTGGTCTGGCTCTTTTTATGCCACCCTTTAACATACTCAAATGGAATAAAGACAGTAAAAAAATCCCTTATGCAATCATGTTTTTATTTGGTGCAGGTTTTTCTATAGCAAAAGCTTTTTCTCAAACCGGATTGGCAGATGAAGTTGCTTCATATCTGCTAAATATGACACATCTCTCACCGTTAATGCTGCTTTTAAGTGTTGCTGTGCTTATTACATTTACGACAGAAATAACATCAAATACGGCGTTGATTTCTATAATGCTGCCTGTAATTTATTCTGTAGCCCAACAATCAGGCATAAATACAACACTCTTTATGATGGTAGCAACATTGTGTGCAAGTTATGCTTTTATGCTCCCTATCGCTACACCTCCAAATGCTATTGCCATGAGCAGCGGAGCTGTAAGTGTGAAAGATATGATGAAGTACGGCATAGTTTTAAACCTGCTTGGAATCTTCTTTATTGTACTTACAGCAGAGTATTTTTGGAAAAATATTTTATAAAAGGTGTTATTTTTTTAAACTTTTTTTCTTTTTGAGGTAGATGGTAAGGTCTTTCAATATTAAAAAGATGCAGTAGACCCACAATACATCTAAAATATAGTTGTGATGCAGTCCATGTGTCAGCATATACGGGTATATAACAGCAATCGGCCACTTCAAAAAATAAAAAAACAAAATTCCTACGCCGTATAATTCTTTCATAGTGTTATGTTATCAAAATATTATAAAATGTTTGCTAAGATTTCAAGAAGATAATAAATTTTTTGAAGGTTGGAAAAATGATAGTTCATATAGTGATGTTTAAATTTAAAGATGAAAATAAAGCTTTAAATATAGCAAAGGTAAAAGATAAATTAGAGAGTTTGGAAAAAAGTATAGATGTGCTTAAGAGTATTGAAATCGGCATCAACTTTAATGAGTCAGACAGAGCTATGGACTTGTCACTTTACTCAACATTTGAAAATGAAGAAGATTTAAAAACTTATGCAGTTCACGAAGAACATTTAAAGGTTGTTTCTTTCATAAAAGAAGTAACAGTCGAATCAAAAGTTGTTGATTACATCCTAGAATAAAGTATGACGATAAAATAAAATAAAAAATAGACTTAAATCGTCAAATTAGCTTTTTTTTATCACATCCTCTATATTTATTTTTGATACAATTTCACAAAATTATTATAAAGGATGAAAAATGTCAGAACCAAAATTAGAAGATATAGGTGATTACAATACTTTAAAGGGTGAGAAAAAGAGAATTGTGTGGGCTGTAATAATTGCAGGACTCCTTTTAGGAGTAATCTATATGATTGCGAATAAAGTCTACAACGATAAAGGTGATGCAATTCCCGTAAAAGATGAAATCACTGTAGTTCCACTCAGTAAAAGTATTCCTGTTAGATAAGTTTTGGCTATAATTTCTCAATTAAAATAAGGCGGTAATAGTATGATAATGACAATAGTAGGTATATACAGTTTGTATGTATTAGTAATGATATATACAAGTGTAATGCAGATAGGGTATATAAACCTTATTAAAAGAAAAACACCGGTTCTATTGTCTGCTGCAGATTTTTTAAAAGCGGGAAATTATGCCGTTACAAAAGAAAAACTCTCAATTGTAAATACTTTTGTTGATTATTTGGTTTTTATTATGTGGATTGGATTTGGTATAAAATATATTGTAAATGAATACTATACCATGGCAAATGAAGCGATGATGAATATAGCTATTGTTATGAGCTTTGTGGTTATTAACTATATTATATCTTTGCCGTTTTCTTATTATGAAAAGTTTGTTATTGATGCGGAGTTTGGGTTTAACAATTCAAGTCTTGGACAATGGATAAAAGACACTTTTATCTCTTTTATTATGACTATTGTTCTGGGTTCGCTTGTTGTGTGGGGTATTTATGAAATCATTGCAAACTTCCAGTTTTGGTGGTTATGGAGCTTTTTATTTGTTTTTGCTATTGTTATTTTGATAAATATGCTTTATCCGACATTTCGCGCAATGTTTTTCGATAAACTGACCCCGCTTAAAGATGAAGCGCTTGACAGCGAAATACAAAAACTTATGGATAAAACAGGTTTTGTAAGTTCAGGTGTTTTTGTGAGTGATGCAAGTAAACGTGACAACAGACTTAATGCTTATTTCGGCGGTTTTGGAAAAGCAAAAAGAGTTGTTTTGTTTGATACATTACTGAAAAAGCTCACGACTAAAGAGCTTTTAGCAGTACTTGGACATGAACTCGGACACTTTGCACACGGTGATATTTATAAAAATATCGCTTTAGTCGGTGCTATGCTCTTTGCAATGTTTGCGATTTTCGGTAATTTGCCGGATTCTCTTTATTTGGAACTAGGACTTGCAAAAGAGCCATATGTCATCATGATTTTACTCATGTTGTTTATGCCGGTACTGGGCTTTATCATGATGCCGATAATGGGAATAGTCAGTCGTCATAACGAATACGAGGCAGATAAAATGGGTAGTGAACTCGGTGGCAGTGCAGGCTCCATTGAACTTGCAAATGCTTTAAAGAAATTGGTGAATGAAAATAAAAGTTTTCCGCTTTCACACCCGTTATATATCTTTTTTCATTATACGCATCCTCCGGTGATAGAGCGATTAAAAGAGCTTGGTGTTGATGTCGGTTATATAGAAAAAAGCGGTACAGAGGGTAAATGCGAAGCAGATATATAGTAAAAGATGTACTCCGTGAAATAACACAAATACTGGGTCCTCATATACCAAGAGCCGCAAGAGAAGCACAGCTTCTTTTGATGATGCATCTTGAGGTAGATGAATTATGGCTGATTACCCATCAAAACAGTGAAGTAAAAGAAACACAGCAGCTTTTAAAATGGGTTGAGAGAAGAGTGAAAAATGAACCTCTTGAATATATCACAAATTCAGTCAGTTTTTACAGTGAAGAGTTTTATATAGATGAGGGTGCTTTAATTCCCCGTCCTGAAACAGAACTGCTTATAGATGAAGTTATAAAAAATGTACCTGATAAAAACAGTGCTTTGACTTTTGCAGAGGTAGGAGTCGGCAGCGGCATCATCTCTATAATGCTTGCAAAAACTTTTAAAAATTCTAAAATTATAGCTGTTGACATATCTCAAAAAGCTTTGGATGTAGCTCAGAAAAATATAGAAAAATTTGGACTGCAGGAGTGTATTGAACTGCGTCTTGGCTCATTACTCGAACCTGTTCATGAAAAAATTGACTATCTAGTTTCAAATCCGCCTTATATTGAAGAGGGTGTTGAGTTAGAATCAAATCTTTCATATGAGCCTCAAAATGCCTTGTTTGGCGGTATGGTCGGCGATGAAATTATTAAAAAACTCCTTGATGAAGTCTTAAAGCAAAAGATTAAGTTTTTTAGCTGTGAGATAGGTTATGACCAACAAGATAAAATACGAACACACATACAAAAAAAAGATTTTAAGGCCATAACATTTTACAAAGATTACAGCTCGTTTGACCGTGGATTTACATTAGAAGTATAGAAATTATAAAGGTTTTAGAACATGAAAAGAAATATTTATTTGGATTTTGCATATTTTATTGTTTTAGCAGCTACGTTTGGGGCTGTTTTGGTTTTAGGTGCTATTGTCGCTCCTGTAGTTTTTCATACAGATAAAATCACGGTAAATTTACTTATAGACCATTATAATGCAGGTATAATTATGGGCGAAATTTTTCATAAATTTTCATACTGGACTTATTTTGTAGCAGCTTTTGTAGCCATATATGAGTCAATGGCTTATAAAATGGGGCAAAGAGATGCTATAAGTTTTGCAGCAGCAGTTACGGTCATCTTTTCTTCACTTATGTTTTCAGCAGTTTATGTTCCAAAGATACTTTCAATGCAAGCTTTAGGTGCAGAAGCAACGCAAAGTGACACTTTTGAAAATATCCATATAGCGAGTGAAATAGATTTTAAACTCTTGGCTCTGGCTCTTTTGGTGCTGTTTGTAAGAAGATTAATGATTTTAAGAGTTCCTTCTAAGTAATTTTAACGCTAAATTAACACTATTTCGATAAGATTTAATTATTGAAATATATCTTATTTATTAGGTGGTCTTATGTCAATTTTTAAACTTTTTATTCTTTTTTTTATTTTTTCTACTTCACTTTTTTCTTATCCAAATTATTCACAAGCCGTAAAAGAGAAAAAGCTTTACCCTATGGGTGAAAAGATTTATAAGAAAAAATGTTTCCATGTAGATGTGAATAGTTACAAAAGCTATGAAGAACTTTATGAAGCACTTCTTGCAAAAAAAATTTGTCCAACATTAAATAAAAAATATGCCCAAGCTTTAAGTCTTTATTTATGGGATGTGAAAAGAGCGTCCAAACAACACAAATATTATAAAAAATTGACAGTTACGAAAAAGGATAAATGTCCTGTATGTGGTATGCTTTTATACAAATACCCAAGATGGATTTCGCGTATAGAATATAATGATAATAATATATCTTTTGATGGTATAAAAGATATGATGAAGTATTATTTTGAACATCCAGACAATATAAAAAATATGTTGGTGCAGGAATATTACACGCAAAAAGTTATAGATGCGAAAAAAGCCTATTATGTCATGGGGAGCGATGTCTACGGACCGATGGGAAATGAGTTGATAGCTTTTAAGGATGAAGAGTCTGCAAAACGATTCTATCTTGACCATAAAGGCAAGAAAATACTCAAATTTGATGAGATAAAACCTGAAGCAGTGTATAAATTAGATGAATAAAAAAAGCCGTGTTTGTATCTTTACATGTAGCGCTTTACTTCTTTTAGTAGGAGTGGAGATATTTTATTTGCAATATAGACATACTTTTACGCAGATAGAGCTCGCAGAGAAAAAGAAGTTTATAAAAATAACGACTGTTTCTAATTTAAGCTTGGCATTAAAAAACAATTATATAAAGACATTACCATGAAAAAAATCAATTTTTATCTTCTTGAATATGCAATTAATTACATTTTACGATATAAATCAAAAAATATATTTATAGCCATAGTATTAACACTGCTCATCGCTGTTTTAGCATCATTTTTCTTTGTGCAAAATTCATTAAAGTATGAATTTGAATCAACTGTTGATGCCCAACCTCAGATAATTATAACGAATCAAAAAGCTGGCAGAGATACTACTGTCGATGAAAATGTCATAGATACTATTCTAAATATTAAAGGTGTCGGCGATGTTGTCTCAAGAGTATGGGGATATTATGATTTTAAACATATGAATGCAAAATTTATTTTAGTCGGCATTGATGAATTTGAAAATCAGTATAATGCTACATTGGCAAATATTGTACAAAACAGTGAACTCAATACTTCATCAATGCTTATTGGTGAGGGTGTTAAAAAGATAATGAATCAAAGTTATTATCGTGAATATTTTAACTTTATTACTCCCGATTTAGCAGTCAAAAAAATCTATATAGCCGGAATATTTAAAGCTGCAACCAAGTTGGAGTCAAATGATATGATAGTCATGAGTAAAGATGCCCTAAGAGAGATTTTTGGCTATAAAAACAGAGAAGCTACAGATTTGGCAGTGACAGTAGATAACCCGGCAGAAGTCGCTTCTGTGATGCTGAAAATTCAAAACTTGTTTCCGACATTTAAAGTTGTCGCCAGGAAGGATTTGAAAATATCCCTAGAGAGTCAATTTAATTATAAAAGTTCTATATTTCTCATTTTATTTATCATAACGCTCTTTACATTTTTTATAATTATCTATGATAAATCAAGCGGACTCAGCAGTGAAGAAAAAAAAGAGATAGGCATACTCAAAGCAATAGGGTGGAGAATCGAAGATGTTCTCCAAGCAAGATTATATGAGGGTTTAATCATCTCTTTTTTCTCTTATATTATTGGTATTACTTTGGCACTGTTTTTTGTATATATTTTAAATGCCCCGATAATAAAAAATATATTTATAGCCTATAATGATATTAGTAATAATTTTACGCTTCCTTTTGTTCTTGATTATGAAATATTACTGTTACTCTTCTTACTGAGTGTACCGGTATATATGTTTGCAACAGTTATTCCTTCATGGAGAGTTGCTACTCTTGATGCTGACGAGGTAATAAGATGATAAAACTTCAACATGTAAGTAAAGTGTACGGCAAGGACATTAAAGCTCTGGACAACATTGATTTAGAGTTTAATGAGGGTGAGCTGATTGTTTTAAAAGGTGTGAGCGGCAGTGGAAAAAGTACCATTCTTTCATTAATAGCCGGACTTTTAAAACCGACAAGTGGTGATGTTTTGGTAGATAATAAACATATATCAAAACTACCGGATCATTTTTGTAGCCAATACAGAAGAGATAATATCGGGTTTATATTTCAAAAATATAATCTGATTCCGACTTTAAGTGTAGAAGATAACATCACATTGCCTTTGGTTCCATTGAATTTAGATGAAAAAGAGTTACATGTAAAGCTGGAAGCTGTGATGCAGATGTTTTCGATTGAGCATAAAAAAGAAATAGCTGTGAAAAATTTGTCCGGCGGTGAACAGCAGAGAACTGCAATAGCCAGAGCAAATGTAAATAATCCGAAAATTATTTTGGCAGATGAACCCACGGCGAATTTGGATGAAAAACTCTCCAAAGAATTTATACAGATACTCAAAGAATTGAAATCTTTAAATAAAACTATCATTGTTGCTACGCATGATCCTCTTTTTTTTGATTTGGATTTTGTGGACAGGATTGTAGAGATACATAACGGGAAACTAGTATGCTCCTGACCCCCGAAGTATTGACGATAAATATACTCAACCTGCTCTTTTTTATCTTTGCATCCATTGCCTTTTACTATAGTGTAAAAATAGTTTTGAAATATGATTTTAATGCCACAACAACGCTGCAATATAATCTGGAGAAACAGAGTTATTTAGTTGCTATTATTATTAAATTTATTTTTTATATTAAAGTCCTATTATTTATATTTTTTATTTTTACGCTTGATAACATTTCAACTATTTTACCGGGTGCGATGTGTGGTGCGGGTGTTGTCAATGCCACTGAATACGGAAATTATCTGCTTATACTCAAAATTATAAATTTATATATTTTTGCCTACTGGCTAGTGCTTAACAATGAAGATATGAAATCAGAAAAGCAGATATATTTAAAACTCAAATTTAAAGTATATATATTTGCCTATTTTCTGCTTTTGCTTGAGATAGGCTTGGAAAGTATAATGTTCTTTTCTATAGATACCAAAAGTGTCGTAGATTGTTGCGGGGCTATTTTTTCTACAACTGACGGCACTTATATGGCTCGTCTGTTAAATATCAATCCGATTGTTCTCTTGAGCAGCTTCTATGCTGTTTTTACCTTTATAATAATTGCATATATAATGAAAAATAGATATTTATTCTCACTTATGAATTTATTATTTACTATTATAGCCTTAATCTCTCTCATAGCCTTTTTTGGGACATATATTTACGAACTGCCGACACATCACTGCCCGTTTTGTCTGCTTCAAAAAGATTATAACTATGCAGGCTATTTTTTGTATATATTTTTATTTATCGGTACTTTTTACGGTATTGTTCTTGGGGTTATTCCTTTTACAAAAGAAGAAGAAAATGCAAAATATAAAGTATCGCTTCTTTTTACTACTTTATATGTAGTGTTAGTGAGTTATTATCCGCTTTTCTATTATATAAAAAATGGTGTGTGGCTTTAAGTGCTTTAGATGTTATGTTGGTTATGTCCAAATTTATTATGCCACCATTCCTCGGGTGTATAAGTTGATTTTTTTATACTTTCTTCATCTAACGGGTATTCATAAGAGTTACAGTAATCAAGTATGATTTTATAGGCCTCGTTGATTTGCATACTCATTTGTGTTGCTTGTTCATAATTATCTTTATGTTTGTCAGGGTGCCATTTTTTCATAAGATTTTTATATTTGTTTTTGATTTCTTTAAGGGAAGCTTTTTCACGAAGGCCAAGGAGTGATTTGGCCTTCATTATTTTTTCAAAGGAGTGCAACTGATTTAGTCTTGCTGTTGTCTCATATATGCAGGAATGTCTAAATAATCACCGTCAAGTTCGCCGCCTACAATAAGTCTTGGTCTTACTTTTGCACGGACGGGTGCGGGTGTTTCACTAACAAAATCTTCATTGTTGGTAAGTTCTTTTTCAAAACCTGTTGCAACGATCGTTATTTTGATATAGTTTTCAGCAATTGTTTCATCTGTTGATGTTCCCCAGATAACTTCTGCATCATCATGAGCACTTTCATGTACAACTTCCATAGCTTCTGCGAGTTCCATCATAGGAAAGTCAGGATGCATACTAAAGTGTACTAAAACACCCATCGCACCATTAATAGACATATTGTCTAAGAGTGGAGATTCAATTGCCGCTTTAATTGCCTCATAAGCGGCATTTTCACCTTCGTGTTCACCAACACCCATCAGTGCCATACCTTTATGACTCATAACTGTTTGTAAGTCGGCAAAGTCTAGGTTGATATCATTGTCTCCGCTTGAGAGAATCACACCGGATGTTCCGCTAACAGCTTGTGCTAATACACTGTCAACTATTTTAAAACTTTCTTTGAGTCCCAGTCTTCTGTCAATAATGGATAAAAGCTTGTCATTTGGAATAACTACTATTGAGTCACTCTCTTTTTTAAGTTCTTCTAAACCTGTTTCAGCGAGTTTAAGACGTTTACGACCTTCAAACATAAAAGGTTTTGTAACAATTGAAATTGTAAGTGCACCGATCTCTTTGGCAATTTGTGCAACAACAGGTGCAGCGCCTGTTCCTGTACCACCTCCAAGACCTGCAGAGATGAAAACGATGTCTGCACCCTCAAGTGCTGATCTGATTTCATCATAATTTTCCAATGCAGAATCTTTGCCAATGTTTGGCTTCATACCTGCACCAAGTCCTTTTGTGAGTTTGGCACCAATTTGAATCTTTGAAGTGGCATTTGTTTCATTGAGGACCTGAGCATCTGTATTGATAAGCATCATTTCAATACCAGACACACCTTCATTAATCATATGTCCTATCATATTTCCGCCACCGCCTCCAACGCCGACAGCTATAATTCTTGCTCCACTAGGACTTTGTGCTTCTTCTATTACAAATGGTTCCATTCTCTCACTCCTTTAAAATAACTGGGTAGCCCAGTTCCAAAATTTACTTAAACTTCCAGCTTCATCACTCTTTTTGTCTTTAACTGCTTCTAAGTTTACCATTTTATCCTTATCACTAACTGTTTGTTCCTCTGAAGGGGCAACAGGTATAACAGGTTCACTGACAAAATCTATACTGTTTTTGGCAGTCGGCTCTTCATTTGTATGTCTTACGCGTTTGTTTACATCAATTTCATATGGCGTATACGGATATGCTGAATACATAACTAGCCCGACAGCACTTGAATATTCCGGACCTCGCAGGGAATCAAAAAGTCCGTTCATCTCAATGGGTTTTGCCAAACGAACAGGAACGGAGCCAAAAGTCGCAATCGCCAAATCACGGATACCGTCCATTTTTGAAAAACCACCTGTAAGCACTATGCCTGCACCGATTTGCTCTTTAAGTCCGCTGTTTTCTATGAACTGTGCAAGTATCATAAGTGTCTCTTCCACTCTTGCAAAAATGACATTATGCACCACTTCAAGAGAGACTTCATGTGTTGAATTTTCATCACCGATTATCGGCAGTTCAATTAAATCATTGCTTGGTGTGAGCAGTGAACCATATGTTAGCTTTACTTTATCTGCAACATTAAGGGGTGTATGCAGTGCCATAGAAAGGTCACTTGTCACATGGTTTGAGCCCACACCCAAAAATTCATTGTAGCGGATTGAATTACCTGAATGGATTGCAATGTTACTTGTATTTCCACCCATATCAATGACTGCAGCACCTAGCTCTCTTTCATCTTCATTAAGTGTTGCAATTGCTGAAGCATAACTGTTAAGCACTACATTTTCGACTTCTACTCCTGCGCCTCTAACCGCTTTTTTGAGATTGTTCAGGTTTGATTTTTGTGTGGTGATAATATGTGTTTCAACTTCAAGTCTTGAAGCGTTCATACCCAGAGGGTCTTCTATATAATCCTGATCATCCACTTTAAAGTTAAAAGGTAGAGCATGCAGGACTTCATACTCATTTGGTATGTTAGCATTGTATAAAGAAGTATGCATAACACGTTTTATCTCTTCAAGAGATATCTCTTTAGATTGAATATTGACTATGCCGTTAGAGTTCAAACTTTTAGTATATGCCCCTGAGATAGAAACGATTGCAGTATGTATAGTACTGCCTGAGACTCTTTTTGCATCCTCAACTGCTGTCTTAATACTTCTAGAAGCAAGTTCTATGTTTGTGATGCTTCCCTTTTTTAAACCTTGTGCTTTAGTCGTTCCTGCACCGGTAATTGAGATTGCGTTATTGTTATCTATTTCTGCGATAATTGCACAAATTTTTGTTGAGCCGATATCTATGGCTAAAACAGTTCTACTCAATTTAGAGTCCTTGAATATAAATCTCAGTTTGGTACTTGTTTTGAAGTGTTTTTATAAGTCCTTCATTAAACATTGTACTTTTTAATTTTGCGATAGTATCGCTAACGTTATTGTTTTTATTTATAAGCAGTTTTTGTTCCAAAATGTTGTATAAAACAATCTTTCCGTTATTTAATCCGATAAATGATCTTTTTTTATCATTCACAAACAGTTTTTGTAAAAAATCAGCAGCTTCTTGTTTGCTTAAAGGTACCAGTTTGTCTACAGATGTAATAGTAAGAAAATCAGAGGTTTTTCCTATGAAAGTATTTACAGAGTTGTTTGCAAGTTTCATGAGCTTTTCTTTTTTTATTTGTGCTATATAAAGCGGTAAAACTTCTGATTTTGCTTCTTCGAATGATTTTGGTTTCGAAGGAACTATTTTTGTTAATTCGAAAATATAGTAGATGCCGTCAATATTGATTGGTTTTGTATATGGCTTTGTCAGTGCAAGTTTAGAAACCGTGTCTAGTGTTTGTGTATTGAAAGGATTATTCGATTTTGAGATTTTTGCATTCTGGAGTGCGATGTCATCTGGAAGTTTGTTTTTCTTAAATGCTATATATGTTCGTAATGCTTTGTCTTTCGCCTCTTTTGCATTGAGCTCGTTGAGAACTTTTTCTTTTGCTGCTTCAAGAGTTAAAATTTTACCATCACTGTCTTTGAAGTGTGTTCTGTTTTCTTTATAATACTCTGCAATTTTAGTATCGCTGAATTTTTTAGAGACAGGAGTTACTTTAATAAAGTTTGACTCATATATAACGTCAGTCATAAAGTTATTTTTTTTGCTTTCCCAAAACTTTTTTAATTCTTTATCTTTTAAAGAAACCTTGATGTCATCAAAACTGAGTACTTTATAATTTATTTTATCGGCAATATTAAAAATTGTATTTAAAATATTTTCTTCATTTTTGGATGTTTTTACCGGTAAAAGTTTTAAGGTTTTTTGTATAAGAAGTTCTTTTCTTAACTCGGTTTCATATTCTTTGATAGTCAATCTGTTTTGAGAAAGAACAAGCTTATATGTTTCTTTGTCAAATTCTCCGTTTTTATAAAAAGCTTTTTGCCCTTTGAGTGCCGCAATCATCTCTTTATCAGTGATAATCAAGTCATATGAGTGTGCAAGATTTATAAGCAGAGCCTGTTGCACAAGTTGTTGCAATGCCTGCTTGTCAAGTCCAAACTGTTTTGCTTTTTCTTCATCAAAATTGCCTTGAAACATTTGATTATATTGTGCATATAGGCGAGAATATGTTTTTTGAAGCTCACCCTTACTGATTTCAACGTCTCCGACTTTTGCAACAGCACCTGCTTTATTTCCATAGCTGTATTGTCCCCAGCCGACAAAGCCTGCTCCAACAAACGCGATAGTTGAAATCCAAATAGTTATAATAAGCCATTTTTTATGTCTCTGCATCCATGTAATCATATAGTAAAAACCTTGTTTGTGATATTTTTAGTATTTTATGTAAATTCGCCTTTAACCTTGATAAAGAGAGCTTACAAAGGTATAATTTGCTTATGAAAAATGAAGAACTTAAAAACAGAGACCTGGATGTCCTTTGGCATCCATGTACACAGATGAAAGATCACGAAACACTGCCGCTTGTTCCGATTAAAAAGGCACATGGCGTTTACTTGGAAGATTTTGAAGGCAACAGATATATTGATGCCATCAGTTCCTGGTGGGTAAATATGTTTGGACACACAAACGAGTATATTAACTCAAAAATAAAAGAACAGCTAGATACTTTAGAGCATGTTATTCTTGCAGGTTTTACACATGAGCAGGTTGTACGGCTTTCAGAACGTCTTGTAAAACTAACACCACCTAACTTAGACAAGTGTTTTTATTCTGACAATGGTTCATCAGCCGTGGAGGTTTCGCTAAAGATGAGTTATCACGCGCATCTTAATGACGGCAGGAAAAAATCACTTTTTGTTTCACTCACAAACTCCTATCACGGGGAGACAATAGGAGCTTTAAGTGTAGGTGATGTAGAACTTTATAAAGAGACGTATGAGCCTTTATTAATTCAAACAATTCAAACAGAAGTTCCGGCAGATATGAGCGAAGCAGCAGCCGTAGAAGCAGCTGGGAAGTTTGAAGATTTATGTGCAAAAAGAGCAGATGAAATAAGTGCATTAATATTAGAACCGCTTATACAAGGAGCCGGTTATATGCATATGTATCATCCAAAATATCTGCAGTTGGTTCGTGTTACATGTACAAAGTATAATATCCATCTTATAGCAGATGAAGTGATGGTCGGATTTGGGAGAACCGGAGAGTTATTTGCTTGTGAAAAAGCCGGTATTTCACCTGACTTTTTGGTTCTTTCAAAAGGTTTGACAGGAGGCTATCTTCCACTGTCTGCTGTTTTAACATCCAATGATGTATATGCTAAATTTTATTGTGATTACAATGAACACAAAGCTTTTTTACATTCTCACTCTTATACAGGCAATGCCTTGGCTTGTGCTGCTGCAAATGCAACACTTGATATTTTTGAAAATGAAAACATCATTGAAAAAAACAAAGAACTCGCCCTTTATATGTCCGAAAAATTGCAAAAGTTTTCAGAGCTTCCAAATGTAGGAGAAATTAGACAAACAGGTATGGTTTGCGTTGTAGAACTCAAAGGTTATGAAGCAAAAGAGAGAATAGGGCTTAAAGTATATGAATATGGATTAAAACATGGTGTTTTACTTCGTCCGCTTGGGCACATAGTTTATTTTATGCCGCCGTATATTATTACGAAAGAAGAGATTAATACAATGATGGATACAGCATATGAAGCTGTTAAAAATCTCTAATCAAAATCACAGAGGTTTGCTGAATCACTCAGCATAAGCAAGCGGCAGCTTTTTTCTAGAATGGCAAGTTTTTTTGCCATTTCATGCATATCTCTGCTGTATGCATAAACTCCATAACCGCGAATCACCATAATATTTGTTTTTTTTGTTTGAAAGTAGAGTACTATTTCACTTTGCGCTCTGTCATACCAGTCTTCAAACTGTTTGGGGTCAACTATTTCGATTGAACCTATTTCTGTATATCCGAAGTAATCCTTTGGGATTATCATATTATGTTCCAGAGAGTATGCCGTAGTAAACTGCGGCATACTAAAACATGCGAATTTTGCTTCTGAAATATGCGAATAGATACTTTGATGAATGTCTGCGTCAATACTGGCCTGTTTCCATCTGTAATCTTTTTTAAAATACAACTCTATAAGACTATTTTCATCTATATCATCAAAAACAGCTTCTTTTGTATTTATGATAAAGCGGCTTTTATCTGTTTTGGCAGATAAAGAGCCGTGGTAAATACCGAAAAAATCCTTTCTAAACATGGAAAGAGCCAGTGAAGAGAGTTGATTTTTTAAGCGCGCTTTATTCATAAGATCTATTTAAACCAGTTTTTCATTTTATCTATCACTGAATCCAAAATACCTTCATGCGGTTTTGATTCTATGCCGAAAGAGTCTTGAATTTTGTCTAAAAGTTCAATTTGTTCGTCATTTAGTTTTTTAGGGTACTGTATGTTAATAACAGCAATCAAATCGCCTTTACCGTGTCCATGCACATCTTCTATACCTTCACCCCTGAATGTATAACGCTGTTTGTCTTTTGTACCAATATCAAGTTTAAGCTCAAGTTCCCCTGTCAAAGACGGTATTGTTAATGTGTCTCCTTTGACGGCTTGAGTGAAAAATACAGGAATTTCAATATAAACATCATTGTCATCCCTGATAAAGTGTTTGTCAGGTTTTACTTCAAATGTGACATATAAATCACCGCGATTGCCTTTTTTGCCGATATTTCCTTTTCCTGAGACTCTTAAGCGGTTACCGCTGTCAATTCCTTTTGGAACAGAGATAGTGATTGTTTCTTTTACCTCTTCATAGCCTTTGCCATGACATTTTTTACATTTGTCCGCTGCCGAGCTTCCTGTTCCGTTACATACAGGACAAGTTTGTGAAAAGGTCATAAAACCTTGTTTCATATAAATTTGACCTTGCCCTTTACATTGTGGACAAGTAGAGAGTTTTCCGTCTTTTGCACCCGTGCCTTTACAAGCTTTACACGCTTTTTTATATGTGTATTTTATCTCTTTTTCGCATCCAAATACTGCTTCATTGAAATCAATGTATATATCGACATTCATATCAAGCGGATATTTGTCCATATCGGCAGGATTTTGACGTCTTGTACGCCCGCCGCCAAATCCGCTGAACATCTCCTCAAACATAGAACCTAAATCATCAAAGTTTGAAGATGAACGAGAACCACCGCCCATGCCCTGTAACCCTTCTTTTCCATATCTGTCATAAATACTTCGTTGTTGCTCATCACTCAGGCATTGGTATGCTTCATTGACAAGTTTAAATTTGTGCTCTGCCTCTTTATCACCGGCATTTTTATCAGGATGATATTTCTTTGCCATTTGTCTGTATGCTTTTTTAATTGTTGTCTTATCTGCATTTTGTGATACTTCTAAAATTTCATAATAGCTTAATTGTTCCATTCTAATAAAATCCTATCTAAAATATTTTTTGAAATTATACCCATTTTGTAGTTTAAAAAAAAATAATTAGATGTTATAATGCTGCTTATGAAACAAATTACTCTTTTTTTACTAACTATTACACTTTTTTTAGGGTGTAGTAAAAATACACAACCGCCACAGTTAACAAAAATTAAAAATGTAAATTTTACTAAAACATCTTTTTCAAATCTTTCCGGGTTTCAAGAGCAAAATTATGATGAATTTTTAAATAATTTTATTAACAACTGCAAAAGTATAAAAGGGCAAAAAATCTATAAAAATTTATGTCAAAAAGCTTTACATGTAACAGATGCAAAACTGTTTTTAATAAATAATTTCACTCCTTACTCAATAGCCGATAAAAGCGGAAAAAAAGAAGGCCTGCTTACCGGATATTATGAAGCACAGTTACATGCTTCTTTAAAAGAGAGTGATAAGTATAAATACCCGATTTATGCAACACCAAAGGATTTGGTTGTCGTTGATTTAAGCTCGATATATCCTGAACTCAAAAACTACAGACTTCGAGGAAAAATACAAAGCAATAGACTGGTTCCTTATTACAGCCGTAAAGAATCAAAGTTTAATGATTTAAATGCCTCGGTAATTTGTTACTGTGATTCTAAAATAGACAGGTTTTTTTTAGAAGTGCAGGGTTCCGGACAGGTAATTTTAGATGATAACTCTACTATGTATATAGGTTACGACAATCAAAATGGGCATAAATATAAATCTATTGGAAAATATTTGGTAAAAAAGGGGGAAATTCCTTTAGAAAAAATTTCCCTGCAGAGTATTCGTAAATGGCTGAGTGAGCATCCATCAAGAATTGATGAAGTACTCAACTACAATAAATCTTTAGTCTTTTTCTCAAAAAGAGACAAAGGTGCGACAGGTGCATTAGGGTTACAACTTCGTGAAAAAAGCTCTATTGCAGTGGATAAAAAATATATTCCGTTAGGAAATATGGTATACTTATCGTCAAATTTAGGAAACGAAAAATTTAATAAAATTGTTTTTGCACAAGATACAGGCGGAGCTATTAAAGGCCCTATACGGGCAGATTTGTTCTTAGGCAGTGGGGATAAAGCATTAAATATTGCCGGAAGATTAAAGTCACCGTTAAAACTTTGGTTACTGGTTCCAAATTATAAAGAAGCCAAAGAATGAATAATTCATTAGAAAAATTTAACAGACTCGTAGAAGCGCTTGGTGAACTGCCGAGTATCGGAAAAAAATCGGCAACAAGACTTGCTTATTACATGATTATGAATGATACTTTTGCCGGTATGAAAATTGCACATGCAATTGAAGATGCCCTTGGAAGCTTGAAAAAATGTAAAGAGTGTGGTGGAATGAGTGAAGATGAGCTTTGTTATATCTGTTGTGATGAAATGAGGGATGCTTCTTTATTATGTATAGTTGAAAATGCTAAAGATATTTTGCTATTAGAAGAAAATGGCTTGTTTGACGGTAAATACTTTGTCTTAGAGTCTCTAGAAGAGTTAAGTATGTCACATCTTGAAACAATTGTTCAAAATGGAGTAAGTGAGGTGTTATTTGCACTCACTCCTTCCATAGCTAATGATGCGGTAATACTCTATATCGAAGATAAACTTGGTATTTATGATTTGAATTTTTCTAAAATAGCGCAAGGTGTTCCAACAGGTGTAAGTTTGGAAAATATAGATTTACTTTCACTAACGAGAGCATTAGAAGATAGAGTAAGGGTGTAGATGAAATTTTTTGTAATACTGACAATACTTGCTGTATATATTTTTGCAGCAGATAATATGTTAACAACAGTTGATGAATCAAAGAGTAAAATTGAAATAAAAAATATTACCAATGATAAATCAAAAGAGAGTATGGAACAGTGGATAAATGCTGAATTTGGACTGCAGCCGTATAGGACAAATTATTTACTGCCTTTTGGCATTGCAAATAGAACATATCTATCGCATAGTCCGGGAGAAAATTTTAAAGATAAAGAAGCTGAAATTCAAGTAAGTTTAAAGTTAAGAGTAGCAAATAATCTTTTTGGTTTGAATGAAAAATATTATCTCTCTTACACCCATCATGCCTTTTGGCAGATTTATACACAATCTGCACCTTTTCGCGAGAGCTTGTATAACCCCGAAGCATTTGTAGTTTTTCCGATCAGCGATAAAAAATCATGTATGCAAATGCGCTCTTTAAAATTTGCAATAGCGCACAAATCTAATGGACAGCCAAATACTAAAGATAATCCTGCTTATAATGGATTTAATCTTTCTAAAAGTATAAACTATGTCTATGCAACACTTCGCCTGCAGCATAAAACACTTATTAGTGATTTGACATTTATGACACCGTATTTAGGAAATTCCGATTTGACGGATAATCCCGATATTATGAAATATATGGGATATACAAAGGTAAAATTTACATATTTTTATGATGAGCATATGTTTACATTGATGCTTCGCGGCAATCTTGACAGTCAAAAAGGTGCGGTAGAAGCAACATACTCTTATCCTTTATACAAGAGCTCTTATCTCTACGCAAAACTGTTTAGCGGGTATATGGAATCATTGATTGATTACAATCATTATATTACAAAATTTTCAATAGGATTTAGCTTCTCTCGTTAATAGAGAAAGCTTTTTTGCATTTGTGTTTTAATGGCTTCTTTGTCAAGTTCAAAATTACAAAAAAGCTCATTTGCCAAAACACCTTGTCCTAATAGCATGTCTGAACCGTCTTTACATGTAAGCTGTTTTTCTTTGGCAAGCTGTAAAAAAGGTGTTATTTTTCCATAAATAGCATCAGCAGCGTAACGGGTATTATTTAAAATAGTTTCAATTATTTCTTTTGGCGCAGGAAAGTTTTCATCTTTGAGTCCTGCGCTTGTTGTATTCACAACCAAGTCATATTGTTTCAAAACAAAGTTTTCCCATGTATAACATTCACAATTAAGTTTTTCAAAGTATGAAAGACGTGCTTCGCTTCTATTGAGTATGCTTACATGTAACCCTTCTTCTAAAAACTTTTGAACAAGTGCTTTTGCCGTACCGCCTGCACCGAGGACTAAAATATTTTTTATATCTTTAAACTCGTCTATCGCATACATAAAACCGTCAGCATCTGTGTTATAGCCGATCAGCTTTCCGTTTTCATTGATGAGCGTATTGACAACTCCTATTTTTTTTGCAAAACCGCGAATTTCATCACAGGCTTCATAAGCACTCTCTTTGTGAGGCACGGTAACATTGGCTCCATCAAGACCAAGTGCAAAAAAAGTCTCTTTAAGCTTTGTATCGTCTTCTAGAAGTGTTCTTGTATAACAGGCTTTATAGTTGAGGTTTTTAAACACGGCATTGTGCATAAGCGGACTGCGTGAATGAGAGACGGGATTGCCAAAGATGGAAAAAAGTTTACTCATGAAAACCCTCTGTTATTTTTTATCTAAATCTTCAAGAGAGTGAATGAGTGCACCTAACTTGTTATTGACTTCAAGATATTCAAGCTCTTTGACACTGTCTGCAACGACGCCTGCACCGGCCTGCAGAACAACTTTATCCTCTTTTACCAAAGCAGTACGTATCGTAATAGCACTGTCCATATTGCCGTCAAACCCGAAATAACCGATGCTCCCGCTGTAAAAACCGCGTTTTAAGCCCTCATACTCTGCTATGAGTTCCATTGCACGGATTTTAGGTGCGCCTGTCATTGTTCCTGCCGTAAAGGTTGCCATGAACAAATCAAACATATCTTTGTCATCACTAAGCGTGGCAACCACATCAGAAACGATATGCATAACATGAGAAAAACGTTCTATGTGCATAATGTCTTCCACTTTGACCGTGCCTGTTTTTGCAACACGTCCGACATCATTTCTGCCTAAATCAATGAGCATCAAATGTTCGGCGAGTTCTTTAGGGTCTGCAAGAAGTTCTTCTTCGAGTTCTTTGTCTCTTTGTTTTGTAGCACCGCGTTTTCTTGTTCCTGCTATTGGGCGCAGAAGCAGTTCACCTTCTGTTAAGCGCACCATAACCTCAGGAGAAGAACCGACAATGCTGAAATTTTCATACTCCATCAAAAACATATAAGGAGAAGGGTTTTTTGTGCGTAAAATTCTATAAAAACTAAAAGGGTCGACTTTTATATGCCGTGTAAAACGGTTTGTCATCAAAATTTGAAAAACATCTCCGCTGCGTATCATTTCTTTTGATTTGTCTATCATTTCAAAGAATTTTTCTTTGGTGTGAGCAAAGCTTCCCTTGTCATCACCGATATTATAAACTCTGTGCTTATAAGTATAGGTGCCTTTTAAATCATCTTCAATAGATTGGAATTTGTCACTATACTCTTTGAGGGTTGAAATGAGTGTTATTTGATGATTTTTATGTGAATAAACAAGAACAAGTTTAGGGAGTACCAAATCCAGATCGGGGGTATTTAACTCATCTGTTAAATCATCCATAAAAGTTTTGAGTTTTGGTTCAAAGACTTTCACCATATCATAACCGATATAACCGATAAAACCGTCAACATAACCGACATTCAGCTTTTTTGTAGCAGTTTTATATTCACTTGTATCTATGTTTTTATAGTACTCTTTTAAAAATGCAAAAGGATTTTCTTCTTTTATGTGTTTTTCACCGCTGACATCTGTATAAACTGTTTTATCATCTATATATTGAAGGCGTTCTCTTGCCCCTATGCAGATAAAGCTGTAATTACCTTCACTTTGCCCGGCACTCTCAAAAAGATAGCTGATTTCATCTTTAAAAAGATTTTTTAGTTTTGAATAAACGGCAATAGGCGCTAACTGATCTTGTGTAAATTGTTTAGAATGTATCAATACTACCCTTGTAAAATTATAATTTTACTAAAAATGCACCCGGCTCAATTTTGGCACGAATAACACGTTTAGCATTATTTGCTTCTTTTTGTGTTTTAAATGGTCCAATCAATACTTTGTTAAGTGTTTTTGCATTGATTTTTACTTTATGATATGTATATTTATACCCTAAATCCGTAATAGATTTTAAGAATTTTTTATTTGGTTCATATTTTGAAAATGAACCGACTTGTATATAGTATTTTACTGTCGATGTTGCTTGAGGCTTCGGTGCTACCTTCTTTTTCTTCGTAACTACTTTTTTTGGTGCAGCAACTACTTTTTGTTCTTGTGCACTCTCTTGTTTGAGCTTTTGGGCGATTTTATCTAAATCCTCATCACTTGATGCGTTGTCTTGTATAACTTCCACATCTTCAAAAAGAGGTTCTTCAGTCGCTTTTTGTGTGGCTACTTGAGCTTGAGGCTCAGGCGGTAGAACTGCTTGAGGTAAATTGTCTGTGCCTTGTGAACTGAGTGAATTCATAAGCATTACAACTATAATTAAAATAATCCCCAATGTTGCAACAGCAAGAATTATTTTTTTATTTGAGCTGGATGAGCCGTTTTTATTTAGGACGATATCACTTAATTCATTCTTATCATTCATAGGATTACCTCAATTTTTTATTTGCTTTATGATACCAAAAATATACTAAAGAAGCAACTTACATATGTTTCGACCACGAAGCTCCGCGTTCTTTTGCATACACTTCATAAGGCAGCGTTAAAATGTTATATTCATCGGGCATATCATTGTTTGGAAACATTCTCCACTGTTTTGGCTGTTTTGCCGCAAGTTTCATACTGATCATCTTACCCAGCTGTATAGCCTCTTGCAGAGTTGTATGCCCTTTATGAATATATACATGTAAATGCCCTTTGGTCTTTGTCTCATAAGCCGTAAAGTTGATAAAACCCTCTTCGCGTAAAAGAAGCTGTGCTTTGTGATAAAATCTCTCAGGGTCTCTGCCGTTATAATCAATAACAATATTTTCAACGATACCTTTTTTGTCTACCACGGAGTGAGCTACAGTTATCTCACCTTTTATGTGTTTGTTGATAACAGACTGATTCAAAGGGGCATTGACCTTTTCAAATTTATTGTAAAAAGTACGCCCTTTAAAAGTGATTTTATTCACTACCGTATCTCTTTTAATCCAGTAGTGGTCACTCACCATTTTTATAAGTTTTAAATCCATGGCAGTCATGTTGTGACCTTAATATGTTGGTTGATTGTAAATTACAAAGTTCTGTGCCAAAGCTTTAAGTTCTTCTTTTATTTTAGCTTGAAGTTCTGTATTGTTGATATCATCTAAAACATCTGCCATTTTGTTTGCTATGAGTTCAAACTCTTTTTCTTTCATACCGCGAGATGTAAGAGCAGGGGAACCGACACGAATACCTGAAGTAACGAATGGACTTCTTGTCTCACCCGGAACTGTATTTTTATTTACAGTGATACCTGCATTTCCAAGTGCTGCATCAGCATCTTTTCCTGAAATTTCACGACCTACAAAGCTGATAAGCACTAGATGGTTGTCTGTTCCGCCACTTACCACGTCATAACCGCGTTTCATCATCACTTCAGCCAATACATTAGCATTTACTTTTACCTGTTTCGAGTAATCTTTCCACTCCGGTGCAAGATTGTGTTTAAAACCAACCGCTTTTGCAGCGATTACATGTACTAATGGTCCTCCTTGAAGCGCAGGAAAAATTGCAGAGTTGATTTTTTTTGCTATATCTTCATCATCTGTCATAATCATACCACCGCGAGGCCCTGCAAGTGTTTTGTGTGTTGTAGTTGTCACAACATGTGCATGTGGGAATGGGCTAGGGTGTTCACCTGCTGCTACAAGACCGGCAATGTGTGCGATATCTGCAAATAAAATGGCACCAACTTCGTCAGCGATTTCACGGAATTTTGCAAAATCAATTTCACGTGCATATGCAGAAGCACCACAGACGATAATTTTAGGTTGAACAATTTTAGCAATGTCTAAAACTCTTTCATAATTAATACGTCCGTCAAGCTCTACACCATAAGTAAAACTAGAGTAGTTTTTTCCTGAAAAGCTCGGCTTTGAACCATGTGTCAAGTGTCCGCCGTGGCTTAAATCCATTCCTAAAAGTTTATCACCCGCTTTTAAAAGTGCTGCATATACGGCACCGTTTGCCTGAGAACCTGAGTGCGGTTGCACATTTGCATATTTACATCCGAAAAGTTCACATGCTCTGTCTATTGCCAGCTGTTCAACACTATCTGCATATTCACATCCGCCATAGTAGCGTTTTGCAGGATAACCCTCAGCATACTTGTTTGTAAATACTGAGCCCATAGCTTCCATAACTGCAGGAAGCGTAAAGTTCTCACTTGCTATCATCTCTAAGTGATCAGTTTGTCTCTCTAGCTCTTTTTCGCATAAGTTATACACTTCTTCATCGTACTCTTTTAAAAAACTCATGGTATAAAATTCCTTGTAAAAAATAAAAATATACTTATTGTACTAAAAATATAATAATTTTGTTCTGAATAATTAGTCAGCTTTATATTTATTATTTACATGTAAAGCCAAAAATATAAATAAAGGAAAATAATTATCCTTTAAGTTTGGGTGTGCCATAATGATGGTAGATTTCAAAATAAAGGCGTTATCATGAGAAAGTACGAAACATACAGATGTAATAAATGTGGAAACATAGTAGAAGTACAGGAAGTTGGCGGTGGAGAGTTGCATTGTTGTGGTCAGGCAATGGAAATGATTACACAAAATCTTACTTTGGTGAATTTAATGAAAGCTTTTGCAGGAGAATCCCAAGCCCGAAATAAGTATGAATTTTATGCAAAAGTAGCACAAAAAGAGGGTTGTAGAGATATCGCAGCTCATTTTCAACGAGCGGCAAATAATGAAAAAGAGCATGCAAAATTAGAGTTGGCACTGCATAACAGAATGAAGTTTGACAGAGAAAATAATTTTGGAATAACGGCTGAAAATTTACAGGATGCTATTAACGGTGAACATTATGAAAATTCTGATATGTATCCGGATTTTGCAAAAATAGCTAAAGAAGAGGGTGACAAAGAAGCTGCTGCACTTTTTAATGCCATCGGAAAAGTTGAAATAGAGCATGAAAAAATGTATAAAATGCTTTTAGAAAGACTGACAGCCGGGCATGAGTTTGAAAGTGATGAAGAAGAAGCCTGGATATGCGAAGTCTGCGGTCATGTTCATTATGGAAAAAAACCGCCCAAAAAATGTCCTGTGTGTAAACATCCGCAAGAGTATTTTTCAAGACTTGTAGAGAGTAAATAAATAGGAACACTTTCATAAATGTTTATACAATAGTTGTATAATATTGTAAAATTTATGAAAGTGAGAATGATTTATGAACAAAATTAAAAAAATATTAATTGCAAACAGAGGTGAAATAGCACTGCGAATTATACGTGCATGTAAAGAACTGGAGATTAAGACTGTTGCAATATTTTCAGAAGTTGATAAAGATGGAGTTTGGGTACAAAAAGCTGATAATTCTTTTGCAATTAGCGGGGATCCTGTAGAAGCGTATCTTGATTACAAAAATTTAATAAATATTGCCATGAGAACACGTTGTGATGCAATCCATCCAGGATATGGATTTTTATCTGAGAGTGCTGAGTTTGCTAAGGCCTGTGAGGAAAATGATATTATCTTCATAGGACCAAAGGCTGAACATATTGCACTGTTTGGTGACAAAATGGCTTCTAAAACAGCTGTAAAAAAAGTCGGCGTTCCGGTACTTGAGGGTACTGTAGAACCTGTAATGGATGCAAAAGAGGGTGAGCAAATCGCGAGTGAGATAGGATTTCCTGTCATTATAAAAGCGGCTTTTGGCGGTGGCGGACGTGGTATGCGTATAGTACATAATGCAAAGGAATTCCAAGAACTTTTTGAATCTGCAACAAATGAAGCGATAAAATATTTTGGTAAAGGTGAAGTCTTTATAGAAAAATTTGTGCAAAATCCTCGACATATAGAAGTACAGATTGTTGCAGATAAATACGGAAATGTTGTTCATTTAGGAGAAAGGGACTGCTCAATCCAAAGAAGACACCAAAAAGTCATAGAGATAGCACCAAGCCCAAGGTTGAGTGACGCAACAAGAAAAAAACTTTGTCAAACAGCAGTCAATGCCGTTCAAGAAATAGGGTATGAGAATGTAGGAACAGTTGAGTTTTTAGTAGATGACAATGATGATTTTTATTTTATTGAGATGAATACAAGAGTTCAAGTGGAGCATCCCGTCACTGAAATTATCTCAGGTGTTGACATTATACAAAGAATGATTGAGATAGCCGGTGGTGATAAACTAAAATATAAGCAAGAAGAAATAATGATACGCGGATATGCAATAGAATTTAGAATTAATGCTGAAAATCCACAAAATAATTTTATGCCGGCAGTAGGGACAATTACTAATTATATGGCACCGGGTGGTCCGGGGGTAAGACTTGATACAAGTATTTATGCAGGTTATACAATCCCTCCAAACTATGATTCTATGGTAGGAAAACTTATTGTGTATGCTTTAGAATGGGATGGTGTAGTGAGAAAAGCTGCAAGAGCTTTAGATGAATTTTTTATTGACGGTGTGGTAACTAACATACCACTTCATAAAGCTATAGTCGCAGACAGTGATTTTAAAGCAGGAAAATTTGACACTTCATATCTTGAGAAAAAATTGCCGACATTTGATTTTGAAGAACATAAATCAAAGCGAAGTATTGTTGATAAAAGTTTTATATTAAAAGGGTCGGGTGATCTTTTGTATTAAAATATAACAATTTGTATAGAGCAAAAATTGCTCTATACTTCTTCTTGTGAATCTTCAGTTGTTTCTTGTGTGACAGGTTTCATAGCAGGGAACAATAATACATCTCGAATACTGTGCTCATTTGTAAGCAGCATTACTAGTCTGTCTATTCCTATTCCCTGTCCTGCAGTCGGCGCCATTCCATAGCTGAGTGCTTCAACAAAATCACTGTCCATTTCATGGGCTTCATCATCACCGCTCTCTTTTGCCGCCATTTGTCCTTCAAAACGTGAGAGTTGGTCAATAGGGTCATTGAGCTCGCTGAATGCATTGGCAATTTCACGGCCTGCGATGAAAAGCTCAAATCTTTCCGTAATTTCAGGATGTTCATCACTTCTGCGGGCAAGTGGAGAAATCTCTACAGGATACTCTGTTATAAAAGTAGGATCTATAAGTTTTTCCTCAACAAATTCATCAAAAAGTTCTCCTTGAAGCTGACCTAAATTCATGCCCGGTTTTACTGTAACGCCTTTTTCATTCAAATAAGCGATGATTTTTTCTTTATCTCTAGTAACATCAGCCGGTACGTCGCCTATAGACGTTAAAGACTCTATAAGAGGAATTTCTTGAAAATTGTCAAAATTTACTTCTAAATCACCGTAAGGCAGAAGTGTCGGCAGGTCCAAATGTTCAAATAGATATTGAAAATACTCTTTTGTAATTTCGATCAAATCTTTATATGTTTTGTATGCCCAGTAAAATTCAATAGAAGTAAACTCAGGATTATGTGTAGCATCCATTCCTTCATTTCTGAAGTTACGGTTGATTTCAAAAACTGCTTCAAAGCCGCCGACTATAAGTCTTTTTAGGTAAAGTTCAGGGGCAATTCTAAGATATCTGTCAACGCCGAGTGCATTATGGTGTGTCACAAATGGTTTTGCATTCGCGCCTCCTGCAATTGGGTGCATCATAGGTGTTTCAACTTCTAAAAAGCCTTTGTCCTCAAAGAAACGGCGTGTTAAAGAAATAACACGAGAACGAATTTGAAATGTTTTTCTCACTTCTGAGTTCATAATCAAATCAAGATAGCGTTTTCTATAACGTATCTCTTTATCTGTAATACCGTGAAATTTCTCAGGCAGCGGTGCAATTGCTTTTGTCAGTAACTTAAAACTGTCTGCATGTAATGAAAGTTCGCCTTGTCCTGTAACAAATGGAAAACCGCCGACTTCAATGATGTCTCCGACTTCTATATTTTTCTTAAATATAGTGTTGTAAAAACCTTCAGGAAGATTGTCACGTGATACATAAATCTGCAGCATACCGCTTTCGTCTTCTATTTTCACAAAACTTGCTTTACCCATAATACGAAGAAATTTTATACGTCCGCTTACGATATAGTGGCGATTTTCATCACGTTTATTTTCGCTCTCTGCTACATCAGAGTTGACATTAAGATATTTCTCAATAGTTGTATTTCTTTGTGAGTCATTTGCATAAGGATTGTACCCTGCGTCTTTTAATGTATTTGCTTTTTCTATTCTTTGTTGTATATATTTATTTTCAAAAATCAATAATTCTTCCTTCTTTATTTGTTATTTTGCTTTTTCTTGACACTCTTTACAAATACCATATATCTGCATAGAATGATCACTCATCTTAAATCCGAGTTCTTTGGTAATTGCCTGTTGGCGTTTTTCTATCTCTTCATCTACAAATTCGGTAATTTTTCCGCACTCTGTACAAATAAGATGATCGTGATGCTCTTTTGCCCCAAGTTCATATTTTTTCCCCTGTGCTCCAAATGAAAGTGAAGTAACAACATGTGAATCTTCAAGCAGAGAAAGTGTTCTGTAAACAGTTGCTATACCTGTGTTTAACTCAGGATATTTTTCCTGTATAAGATGATGCAGGGCTTCAGGTGTTAAGTGTTCGTCTGAATTATAAAGTGTTTCCAAAATTACTTCGCGTTGGATAGTAAACTTGAGATTATTTTTTTTGAGCAGTTGCTTAAAATCATTGAGTAGCTGTTCATATTCCACTGTTCTGTCATTAAAGTTTGTAGTAACATTTGACATAATTATTTCTCTTGTATTTTATTTTTGATTTCATCAATTTGCTGTAAAGTTGATGCAGTTATATTGTCTTCAACTTTTTTTTGTAAATCAGCGCTGCCTTGTGAAATTGTTGTATTGATATCATTTGAAACTTCTGTAGGATCTATTTTCATAATATATCTGCCGGTTTCTACTAAAATCGGAAAGAGTATACTCGTTTTAAGAGATGAATCAAGCGTCGTTTTGATTGCTTTTACATTATATACCGCATAGGCAATGACGGCAGCTATTAAGAAAAACTTACTTGCACCTACTACAAAACCCAAAATTTTATCTATTGGACCGAGACCGCTTAGCGAACTTAATTTTTTAAAGGCAAATCCTATAAGTACCATAATAAGCCAAAAAAGTGCCAGGGTAACAAGAAAACCTGTAAAATCAATAGCAGACTCATTGGAAAATTTAAATATCATATTACTTAAATAATGGCCAACTTCATCACCAACTCTTGATGCAACGAAAATACCGCCGATTATACCTATAAGACCAAAAATCTCTTTAAAAAATCCGTTAAGAATACCTTTTAAACCAAGCAGCAAAATTATAATTGCTGCAATAATGTCAAAATAATTAAAATCCATTTTTTAGTTCCATATTTATTTGATTTTTTCCGCTTTTTTTTGACTTGTACAGTGCTTTGTCAGCCCGATTTATAAGTGCTTCTGGGGTGTCTTCAGGGTAGAATAGTGTGGAACCTATACTTATTGTAACATTTATAGGTTCGCCTTTATAAAAAAGCTGGTTTGAGCTTACGAGTTTTAGAATTCTGTCGGCAATTTCTTGGCAGGTATTTACATCTATTCTGTTGAGAACAATCAAAAATTCTTCTCCACCATAGCGAAATACTTTATCACCGTCACGTAATGCCTTTCTCAGCATATTAGCTACAAAAATGAGTATTTTATCTCCGGCAATATGTCCGTATTTGTCATTTATTTTTTTAAAAT
Source organism: Sulfurimonas autotrophica DSM 16294 (assembly GCF_000147355.1). Taxonomy (NCBI): domain Bacteria; kingdom Pseudomonadati; phylum Campylobacterota; class Epsilonproteobacteria; order Campylobacterales; family Sulfurimonadaceae; genus Sulfurimonas; species Sulfurimonas autotrophica. Next base: position 1,379,524 of record NC_014506.1, on the reverse strand, counting down.
CATCAATATCTAAAAGCAGTACATGCAACTCATGTTTTAATTCTTTTTTATCGCATAGATTTTTAAGATAGGTATCAAGTGCTCGTCTGTTAAATATTTTAGTAAGAGCGTCTAAATTTGAACTGCTCTCAAGCTCTTTTACCTGTGCCGAAAGTTGTGCTATAACCTGGTTTGCACGTTGCACCTCTTGCGACATATGATTTTGAATTTCATTAAATTTTTCTTTTATAGAAGGCATATCAATGAGTTGATGTTCATAACTTTGTACGGTCTGTTCGTGAATTTTAGTCAATTTTTCAAATCTGTTATTTGTATTTTTATAAGAAGATAGTGTCTTGTTTGCGATTTCTTTGTAAGCATTACTAAAAGCCAATTTTGCATGTTCTACAGAGCTTATATCATCTTCATTGATGTTTTGAACAGTCATTACAGCATTTTGCAGATAAGTAACAAGTTGTTCTTTATTGGGGTCTTTTTGAGAGTCAATATTCTCCAGCAGATCTTCGTACATTTGAGTTACTAATGATTTTAGGTCATCTTTTTTCATAAATCTCCAAATAAAAATATTCGCAATTATACTAGTTTAAGCATAAAAAAAGCTTTTCTCATAGCTATTTTATCTATATTTGGATAAAATTGCAAAAATAATATTATATAAGGTCTAATAATGAGTACTTGGAGCCCGTCTAGCTGGAGAGAAAAACCAATATTACAACAACCGACATACCCTGATAAAGCAAAGCTCGAAGCAGTTTTAAAAGAGTTGAAAAATTATCCGCCGCTTGTATTTGCAGGAGAAGCACGTTCACTTAAAGAACAGCTTGCAAATGTATCACAGGGGAAAGCTTTTTTACTGCAAGGCGGTGATTGTGCTGAAAGTTTTAGTGAATTTCATGCAGATAATATTCGCGATACTTTTAAGGCTATAATGCAAATGGCAGTTGTTATGACATATGCAGGCGGACTTCCTGTTGTAAAAGTAGGACGTCTTGGCGGCCAGTTTGCAAAACCGCGTTCCTCTGATACGGAAACAATCGGCGATGTTACACTCGATTCATACCGCGGAGATATTATTAACGGCATTGGTTTTGATAAAAAATCGCGTGTGCCGGATCCTGAACGTATGATAAAAGCTTATAATCAGGCAACAGCTACACAAAACTTACTCCGTGCTTTTGCATCGGGTGGTCTTGCTGATCTGCATCAGGTAAGTAAATGGAATCTTGACTTTGCACATAAAAGTGAAGTAGGTGAGAAATATGAAGCTTTAGCGGAAGATATAGAAAAATCTTTAAAATTCATGGAAGCCTGCGGTGTTACATCAAAAACATATAGAACGCTTCGTGAAACTGACTTTTTTACTTCTCATGAAGCACTGCTTTTACCATATGAAGAAGCATTTACAAGAAAAGATTCTATCACGGGCGACTGGTATAATACAGCGGCCCATATGGTTTGGATAGGTGACAGAACACGTCAGCTTGACGGTGCACATGTTGAATATATGAAAGGCATTAAAAATCCTATCGGTATAAAAGCCGGTCCGTCTATGGATCCTGATGATTTGGTAAGACTTGCTAAAGCCGTGAACCCTGAGAATGAAGCCGGACGCCTTAATATCATCGTAAGAATGGGTGCTAACAAAGTTGGTGAGCATATGCCATCACTGATTCGTGCAGTTGAGAGAGAAGGTTTAAATGTAGTTTGGTCATGTGATCCGATGCATGGAAATACCATAAAATCATCAAATAACTACAAAACACGTCCGGTCGATGATATTTTGACTGAGATGAAACAGTTCTTCCAGGTACATAAAGCGGAGGGTACATTTGCCGGTGGTGTTCACTTGGAAATGACAGGTAAAAACGTTACTGAGTGTATCGGTGGTTCATTTACGGTAACGGAAGAAGATTTAAGTTCTCGTTACCATACACATTGTGACCCTCGTCTCAATGCAGACCAGTCATTAGAGTTAGCATTTTTAATAGCAGATTCCTTGCAGGAAGCTAATAAGTAAGTTTTATCTTACTTGAAATATATTTTCTTTTTGCAGTGCATCAAACTCTGCTCCATAGCAGAGTCTTTGCTGTATGCCTCCACGCGCTGTCAAATCAACTATAACACCTAAGTTCTCTGTTTGTATACTTTTTGTAATAGTTTCATATATTTCATAGACAATATCTTCTGCATTGTATTTTTTATCTCTAAGTGATGTCAAATATTTTTTAAAATCACGCAGGTCAAATGTTTCACCTGTACTGGTAAAATTTATATAAATTGTACCTCTGTAAGGCTGTCCACTCTGTGCAAGGAATAAAAGTTCATGGGACATATATTGTATAGTCGTATTTTCTTTTACATGTAAAGGTGTTAATTTCATTATTCTACTCTTTGCGGGTTAAGATTTCTGTTTAAAAATCTGTATTTTTCAATCTCTTTGTATTTTTCTTCATCTTTTGCATAACTGAAAGTCGGATGAATACTGATGTTGCCTCTTGGATAAAAAAGCCCGATAACTTCGAGGTATTTTGGCTGCATGAGTGCCACTAAATCTTTACCGATTTTATTGACAACGTCTTCATGAAATTCACCGCTGTTAATGAAGCTGAAAAGATAAAGTTTGAGTGATTTACTCTCAACCATTTTTACATCAGGTATATAGTTAATGATAATCGTGCCGAAATCAGGCTGATTTGTTTTTGGACAAAGGGATGTGAACTCGTCTGCATTGAGCGTAACCCAGTAATCCATCTCAGGATGAACATTTTCAAATATCTCTAAAAGCTCGGGTGCATATTCGTACTTGTACTCAGTCTCTCCGGCTCCGAGCTGGGCTACTTCTTTGGCACGTTTTGCTTTATACTCTTTTTCATCCATTGTTATACTTCCTGTGCGGCATTGATTTCTTCTTCTTTTTCTTGAATCGTTAACAGTTCTTCGACCTTTTCTTCATAGAGTGCTTCTATATCTGCAAGCTCTTTGGCAAGTTTGCTCAAACCTATCTCTTCATAACATTTAGGATCCGACAAACAGGCATTTTTTTCATCTATTTTTGCTTCAAGTTCTTCTATCTCCTGCGGAAGTTTTTCCAGTGCTATTTTTTCTTTAAAAGTCAGTTTCAAAGTTTTTGACTTTTCTTTTACATGTAACTTGGGTTTTTCCTCTTTTGTTGCCTCTTTTTCCATGTCATGAAGTTCTTTGACCTCTTTTTCAAGCTCCAAATACTCAGAGTATTGCTGATGAGACTCCTCTATGGTTTTGTCAGGTTTGAAAATGAAGAGTTTTTTTGCAATTTTATCTACAAAGTATCTGTCATGTGAGACGATTATGACAGCACCGGGAAAATTTGTCAACTGCTCTTCTAAGATATTGATAGTAGGAATATCCAAATCATTGGTCGGTTCATCAAGAATGAGTATATCGACATCCTGTGTAAAGAGCAGGGCAAGGGCAACACGGTTTTTTTCACCGCCGCTGAGTACGCCTATTTTTTTATCTAAAAATTCACGGGGAAAAAGAAAATTTTTCAAGTAACCATATACATGCAAGTCACTGCCTCGTACATTGACACGATCGCCTCCATGCGGACAAAAAGTCTCTATAAGGTTTTTGTCATCATCAAGCATCTCTCTGTGCTGGTCAAAATAGCCGACTTTAAATTCTCCGCGTTTTATTTTGCCGCTTGTCGGCTCTATGCGCCCAAGCAGAGCTTTAAGCAGGGTTGATTTTCCGCTGCCATTTGGTCCGACGATGGCGATGACATCTTTTTGAAGAATTCGTGTTGAAAAGTCATGCAACAGCTCTTTGTCTCCGAGTTTCAGTTCCAAATCTTCGACTTCAAAGAGCATTTTTTGTTTGTTGATGCTTTTGTCACGGTTAAAGTGTTTCGCCTCACGCTGCAACTCAACAGACATCTTGCGGATTTTGGCAGGGTTGGTTTTTGCTTCTTCTCGTAAATTCATTAAACGCTCTTTGCGTCCTTCATTCCGTTTGAGTCTTGCACGTACACCTCTGGCAAACCACTCGTTTTCTCTTTTTAAAATGCCGAGCAGATTGTCATGCTGTTTTTGCAGCGTTCTGAGATATTCTTCTTTTTGGGTAAGGTAGTCATTGTAACCGCCTTTGTATTCGCGGAGTGAGCAGTCTTCAACTTCTACACTTTTTGTAGCAATACGGTCGATGAAATAACGGTCATGAGAAATGAAAACAAGGGTAAACTTCTCTTTAAGTATCAGCTCTTCCAAAAACTCAACCATATAAACATCAAGGTGGTTGGTAGGCTCATCAAGCAAAAGTACATCGGGTTTTTGCAGCAGAAGTGAAGCAAGTGCAACACGACGCTGCTCGCCACCGCTTAAGAGTGCAACGGGCTTATTTTCATACGCTTTGAGCTGAAAATGTTGAATAATGCGTTCTATTTTATCATCTAAATTCCAGGCATTATGGTGTTCGATGTAACGTGAGAGCTTTTCATGTTCATCCAAAAGCACTTTGTTGTCAAAATCTTCAGCCAAAAGCAAAGAGAGCTCGTTATAACGCTCTTTTGCCGCGTTAAGCTCTTTAAGCCCTGCTTCAACCGCCTGACGCACAGTGTGCCCCTCTTCAAATTGGGGACGTTGGTCAAGCATTTTGACTTCAAGGTCATTTTTGATGATGCGTCGTCCGCCGTCAGGTGTGAGAGTTCCGTTGACGATTTTCATCAAGGTAGATTTCCCGCTCCCGTTTTTCCCAATGATAACAATACGCTCACCCTCATCAACATGAAAGTCAACTTCGGTGAGAATTTTTTGAGCAGAATAATGTTTGCTGATTTTTTGTAGGTCTATTAATGCCATAAATAATTTACTTTTTTTAGTTTTTGTAATTATAGCAGTTAAGAGACGTTTTAGTCTATAATTGTTCTCTTCTTTGCTCCGACAAGCCAATATGAAACAGCCAAACCGACAATCACGGCAGCTATAATTAATAATTCTTCCCCTTTTTCGGCAGAGAGCGAATATATTAATACTTTTCGAATCAGTGCAGCCATGGCGAGCATGATAAATGCACCTATGGCAAAGCCTTTACCCTGTAAATGATGGATTTCTTCCTGTATGAGTTCAATAGAGGCCCACAGTACAAGCAAACTGCCGAGAACGGTCAATACGCCTTTGTCTATTTTTATATCGGTGGCAACTAACATATATACATCATATACAAAAAGTCCTATGGCAAAAAATGCCACAAGTGCTAATGCAATAGCTAAAAAATAGTTTATGTAAGAATTAAATTTTTTCAGACCTGATAAAATATTTTTTTCTACTTTGGAAAGCGATAGAAATTTACTTAACTCTTCTTCTCTGTAAGAACTTGTCAATACATCTAGATTCATGTCTATAATTTTTTCAACAGCTCTGATTTCTTTTACATGCTGTTGTTTGTCTTTGAAGTTATCTTCTATACTTGTGAGTATAAAAGTTCGAACATAAGTAAATGCCGAATTGACATAGTGTGTAGGCAATCCGATTTTGACATGTATTTCACCTATTTTGTAAAGATACATAAAATAGGGCATATCATACTGCCCGCAAAAAAGGTTAATAAACCACTCTTTGATTTTTTTTCTATGGTGAGCAATAATATCTTTGTTCTTTAAAAATTGAGCAGTTTTACCAAATCCCCATATGTAATCATAAAACCCGTCTATAAATTCATCTGCAAGCTTTTCCATACGGGGTTGAAGTTCTTTAAGTATTTGAGTCTCTTCATCACTAAACTGATAGTCTTCTTTTAAATTTCTATAATGCTGCATCTGTTTTCCTTTTTATGATGTTTGAAAAATATTTTATTATACAGCTAGTTTGTGATGTTCCAGTTCCATAATTTTATCAGCTAGCCATGTTTTTATAATTGCTTGACGGCTTACACCGATATGCTGTGCTTCTTCATCTAGTTTTTTCACCATCCAAGTAGGAAAATCAATATTGATTCTTTTTGGTTCAAGGTTAGGTCTTTTTATTTTTGATAAATCAAGATATTCAATTATATCTTCTTCATTATCATCAAAAATTTTATCAAATTCTTCAGCTTTCATAAATTTCAATCTCCTTTTCTCGTGATCTTCTTGCAGAAATAATTCTAATTTTATCTTTACGGTAAGTTGTAACTATAGTATAAAATCTAGTTCCAATTTTTCCAATATTAATAAAACGAATTTCATCTTCATATGATGTTTCGATTTCAACCATTCTGTCATCATTCCAAAGAAGCTTAGCGTCTTCAAAATCTATGCCATGTTTTTGCTTATTTAATAAGCTTTTATTTTCATCATATTCGTATTTCATATAGAAAGTATATCATATTTATATGTAAATTGTAAAATTACTGAAAAATTGATGTAGATGTATAACGGCCAAATTGAAAGACAAAGGAAATTTAGTTGGGCTAACTTTTTCTTATTTTGTTATCTTGTTAGGATTGGCTATTAAGTTGGAATTCGTCAAGTGTGGTTCCGTCTTGGAGTTTCCATTCCTTTGGTCCATTTGTTGCTCTATTTTTTACTATTGATGCAGCTGCAGATGGAGATCTTACATCTATATCTTGTATTAAAATAGAACAACCATCATATTTTGAATCCTGCATATATTTATTGGTTTCAAATTGTTTTCTTAAAGGGTAATAGATATGTTTTTTAAAACTTGGTCTTTCTTCTTTTTCAATAAAAGATCCTTTTAACAATCTATAGCCATCATTTGTTATTTGCAGCTTTGCTTGTAATTTATTATTATTTTCATCAATACGATTTTTTGTTAGATCCAAATAAAATATATTATCTTTATCTAAACTAATTTCTTGTACTTCAATTTTTTCAAGATTGATAATTCCTAAATTTTTAAGCATAAAAATAATTTTTTCTAAAAACTCATCCATATCATCCATTTCTGATATTGGAAGCTTTGAACCTGTCGGATTTGAATTGTTTTTTAAATCAATAAGGGTAGTTTTTTCATTTGAAATGTTATATAGTTTTTTTTCTAAATATCTTACATGTGATTTTGTGAGGTTTGTATCTTTAGAAATAAAAATTACAAAATCAGTCCACCAATCTTTACTTTTAAAGTGATCACTAATTCTTTTGTTAACTTCATCAGCTTCACCGACATATAGGGCAATTTGAAATTCATTCATGTCTCTTGATAAAAGTAGATAAACTCCTGGTGATTTTAGTTCTTCAATTCCTTGGATAAGCTTTGAATGCTTTCTTTCTCCAATGTAGGCTTTGCCACTCCAATTGCTTAACTCAGCAGTTTTAATATTTTTTAAATCATCACCATAGATATAAAGTTTGATTGTTTGACCTCTTTTTATTGTATATCCTTTTTTTAGAGTTTTTGTGTGAGAAAATCTACTGTGTAATTATAACTCTTTATTTGCAAGCATTATAACATAAAGACATTTTATACAAAAAAATAAATGAACACGGAAAATGTTAGTTTTTTTGGGTGTAAATATTACATGTAATCTTTTTTTAAACCAAACACCTTCACATATAAAATATGAACACCAAAAGCAATGCTTCCTATAACAAGACCGAGTAAAACTTCGGCTAATAGGTTTGGCAGAAAGTGCAGATAGTTGTGTAGTTGGTGGATGTTATGCATGAAAATGCCTCCTGCTACTAAGAGCATGGCGAAGGTGCCTATGACTGTGAGAGCACGGATGGCTTTTGGCAGTGAGATTACGAGGATTCTGCCTGTTTTGTGCAGGAGTGATTTTTCATCTTCGGCACGCTCTATGAGTGCAAAACCAAAGTCATCCATGCGTACAAGCAAAGCGACAAGACCATAGACACCGATGGTTGCTAAGATGGCAACGACCGTTACGGCGATGATTTGAATGAAAAGAGGCTGTGACAGAACCGTTCCAAGGGCAATTATGACAATCTCTATAGAGAGTATAAAGTCTGTGGTTATGGCGGATTTTATTTTTTCTTTTTCTATGTTGAAAAAATCTTCTTCTGAGAGTTCTGCGAGTGCGCCGGCATGCTTTTTATGATGAGGGTAGAAGTATTCATAGATTTTCTCTACGCCTTCATACGAGAGGTAAATACCGCCAAGCATAAGTATGGGAATAATGAGCCATGAAGCATAGGCAGAGAGTAAAAAAGCGACGGGCAAAATGATGAGTTTGTTTCTAAACGAGCCTTTTGTGATGGCCCAAAGCACAGGAAGTTCACGAGATGCTGCAAAGCCTGAAGCTTTTTGGACATTAACGGCCAAATCATCACCCAAAATACCGGTAGTTTTTTTTGCAGCTACCTTGCTCACTACCGCAGCATCGTCCAAAAGTGTTGCAATATCATCAAAAAGAGCGAAAAATCCACCTGTCATTGTATAAAATCCTATTGTAATATTTTATTTATAGTAGCATAAAATGAGAAATAATCTTTTTGTAGCTATAATGTTTGATAAAATTTAAAGGAGCGGCCTTATGATTAAAATATTATTGTTCTTTGCACTACTGACATCATCACTTTACAGTGTAGAAATGGGCAAGAGTGGAGGGTGTACACTTACACAAAGCAATGCAGTCAAGATTGGGTATAACAACATGGAGCTAAAAGAGTTTACATACACACCAAAAGCTCTCAGTGGCGGAAATTTCAGACAGTTGTTCGTCGGCGCAACCTTACATGTAACACTGCCAAATACGCATGAAAAACTTTTTGTACAGGTACTTGATTACAAACCGAACAAACGCATTAAAGGCAAGCCAAAAACCGGTAAATTTATTACACAATTCACATATAAGGGCAAGAAAAAAATTATTGCCATGGATTATATATTTGACGCTGGAGTGATGAAAGTATATGCAGAGTTAGACAAAGCAACCTTAAAAGAGGTGAGCAAAGAAAACAAAATGAAAATATGGTTTGAAACAGACGTCAAATACTCTTTGTGTCATGTGAAATAGGTGTACTTTTCCTTATTTATCTGCTCGCAAATACTACGCCGGGTTCTAATTTTAATACGGGTCTGACGCTGATAACCGCTGCAGTTACACTTACTATAAAAACACTTAAAAATCCGAGAACAGGTGCAAACCACATCAAACGAAAGGGAAAACTGGCACTGGAGACTGCTTCTCCAAATAATCCGGCAATTCCTATGCCTATACCGCTTCCTATGAGAACCCCGATAAAGGCTTGTGTAAATACCATTGTGCTGAGTTGTTTGTTTGTTGCACCCATCGCTTTTAATACGGCGTACTGTTTGAGGTTTTCATAGGTAAACATATAAAGCATAACGCCTGTGACTCCAAATCCCACAAGCATTGCCAACATTACCATATTTACCATATCGCCGACATCCTCAGAGTTGATGAGGTACCACATGACAGTTTCTTTTTTAAGTTCTGTACTTGTAACAGCTTTTAATCCTGTTTGATTATGGATTTTTTGCGCCAAAATTTCAGGCACAATGTTCTTTGGTGCTCTTACCATTATAAAAGTTACTCTTTTGTTTTGAGCAGGCGTAAGACGTATAAAATTTGAAGCAGTCGTATACATGAGTGGTCGTGGCGGAAATCTTCCAAGCATATGTGAAACGCCTGTGACTATCACTCGTCTGTCATCTATGAGAAGTTCGTCACCAGAGCGTAATCTACGCGTAGGTACATTCAGATGTGCTCCGTCATAACTCCACATATCTTTTTGATTTGTCGGTGTCTGCAGTTTGCCTTTTGTTCCGCCGCTGTCAACGATGACACTCTGTGGTAAGCGTAGTGCATTTTGTTTGAGCCCCGTTTTTAAAACAGGTGCACCGCTAAGCGTTGCATTATCTACACCTATTAGCTGAAATTTTTGAAAATGTCCGTTTGGAAACCTTGCTGTAGCATCACCGATATAGAGTGGTGTAGCATAACTCACGCCACTGACGCTTCTTACCAAATCAAGTGCAGAGTTTGGCATATTTATTGTGGCTTCTGTAGAGTTTACCGCACTGTCCATAACCCAGACATCTGCTGTGGGGTTTTCATTGACAAGAGAGAATCCTCGTGTCATAAAACCTGCAAAATATGAAAGTGCAAAAGTAACCAAAAAAGCAGTAAAAGTAATCCCTAGTATAAGCCCGATGTATTTGGTCTTATCTCCCATAAGCATTTCGACAGCTACACGAAACATTTACTTGTCCTTACTTTGCACAAATACATCAAGTTGTTGCCCTACAAAGAGAGGAAAATCTACTTTTTTCGGCAAGGCATAAAGCACTTGTAAAACTCTTGTATCCGTTCTCTCTGTCGCAATACCTGTGAGGTTTTTCTTAGGAACGACATAAGGCATAGTGTAAAGATATTTGAGCGATATTTTGAGTTTTGGGTGTCCGCGAACAAAAGCAACTGCATTTGTATCTGGCATAAACTTGTATACATCGTATTCGTTAATATCAACGCGCAGATTAAGTGTACTGCTACCAAGAATAAGTAATTTACTGCTTGGAGCAAAATATTTTCCGATATTAAGCTTGGACTCTAAAACTTTGCCGTCTATCGGGCTGTAAACAGTATACAAAGACAACTCTTTTTGTAAAACTTTAAGTTTTGATTTGGCAACAGATAGGGCCGCTTCTGCCTCTGTTACACTATCTTTTGCAGCAGTGTATTTTGTTTTCTTTACCATCTGCGGAGAAACTTTTTTAAAGCTTTTAATAATTTGAAATTGATGCTGTGCTTTTTGAAGCTTTGTTTTTGCGAGTTCAATTTCAGCCTGTAAAGCTGTTATTTTTGCTGTGAGATTTTTTTCATTAAGAGTAAAAAGTAATTCTCCCTTTTTAACATTGTCTCCGCTCTCGACATTGACTTTGGAGATGACACCGGAAATAGAAGAACCTATTTGAATATTTTTACTTCCTGATTCAACTATTCCAGTACCTGCAATAAAATTTTTGTAAGGCGGTTTTAACTCCGGTATAGGCTCTGTTTGAGACTCTTTTGGCCTTTGATCGTAAAAAATGACCCCAAGTCCGACTATAATGCCGATAATTGATAAAACTAGAAGTGTGTAAAAACTTTTCATATTAATTTTCCTCTATCTTGATAATTTTTCCATCTTCCATATGTGCCATTCTGTCACCATATTCATATATTCTATTGTCATGGGTTACGACTATCATTGTTTTTCCTTTTTCTTTTGTCATTTTACTGAGCAGTTCCATAACAATCTGACCTGATTTATGGTCAAGACTGCTTGTCGGTTCATCGCAAATAATAAATTCAGGGTTATGAACCAAAGCTCTGGCAATGGCAACACGCTGTTGCTGTCCGCCACTTAAATGAGACGGTCTGACGTCATATTTTGAACTGAGCTCTACTTCATCGAGCATCGCTTTTGCTTTTTGGAGAGCTATCGCTCGTTTTTCTCCTGCTATAGTCAAAGGCAGTGCTACATTTTCAACTGCTGTCAGAGATGGAAGCAGATTAAAAGCCTGAAAAACAAAACCGACTGATTTGCCTCGAAAGAGTACTTTTTCATCTTCATCCATAGTTGTCAAATCATGTCCTAAAACATTACAGATACCACTGTCAAAGCTAAGCAGTGCCGTAATCACAGAAACAAAGGTTGTTTTTCCGCATCCTGAAGGGCCTACAAGCATTAATAACTCACCTTCATATACATCAAGTGTTACTCCGCGCAATGCAAATACTTCAGACTCTCCGCTTCCAAATGTTTTTATAATATCTTTGCAGTGTAAGATAGTTTTATTCATAAATAATACCTGAGGCAATGTTATTTAATACAGTAGCTTCTAATTCTTTTTTAGATTTTATTTCAAGAATTTGCTCTTTTACATGTAAAGTTTGCAAAAGAGTCTGCATGTAAGTATTAAAATCAACATATTGTCGTAAGTATGCGGTTTTAATGGTTTTTTCACTTTTTTCATAGTCATCCAAATTTTTATATAAAACCTTGAGCTGTTGGACTGCATTTATATAGTCTTGATATCTTGTTGTATATTCATTTTTTCGTCGAATTTTATATTGTATATTTTGAGATTTTAGACTTAATGCCTTTACTTTTAAAGCTTGGGCTTCTTTAAAATTACCTGCATTGAGTGGTATTTGCAGACCAACAATGAAAGAGTAATTATTTCCATAAGATGTCGGATCACCGAGTTGTTGGTAAGCAGCCCCTGCAGTTACATCCGGTAAATAGGAGCGCTCTAAGCCTTTAGCTTGTACCAATAATTTTTGTGCATCTGTATTGTTGAGGCTAAGTTGAGGGTTTCTACTTAAAAAGTCTTCTTTAGAATATAGTAGTTTTGAACTTTTTAATGGTGGAATTTGTTGATTTGGAGCATAAAGATTAAGCTGTTTTTTCATTTTTAAAATTTCATTTTCTTGATTAATTATTGTCATTTCAAGAGAAGTAAGCTGATTTTTGAATCGTAACAGGTCCATACTGGTAATTGCACCTTTTTGTTGCAGCTTTTGTAGTTTGCCATATATATCTTCTTGTTCATTAAAAAGGGCTTTGTATAGAGATAGTTGTTCTAATGTTTTGTTATATAAAGCAATCATATTTACAAGAGATATAAATAGTTGTTCTTTTTGTATATTTAACACAGATTTTTTAGATTTTAAATCAAGTGTGAGTGCATCAATTTTGTAACTGCTTTTATCGAATAAGTCGAGTGTATCATTGAAAGTTACATTAGTCGTATCAAAGGCGTTGGTTAACCTTTTGGCTTTTGTCTTACTGTAGTCAGCATTTAAAGAAAAGTTGGCGTATTTACTGTATACAACTCCACTTTTATTGAGTTTATTTGCTTTTGTATTAAGTTCATATTTTTGATTGTATTGTAATGTAGTCACTGTTTTTTTATAAAAATCTATAATATTTGCATCAAGTGTCATACTGAGAATTAAGATTAAAATTATTTTTTTTGTCATGAATTGTATTCCTAATATATGTTAAGGTGAGATAATTATAGTGGATTAAAATGAAATGAAAATGAATTTTCCTTTCATGTGTAATTAATATTAATATGATATTATAAAAAAAATAAGGAATGTATTATGCCAGATATATTAGAATATATAAAAAGTAATAAAGGCGAATTATTTGAAACTATATTGAATGATATATCTGAATATAAATACAGAAATGCACGTTATGATGTAGAATTTTCTTTAGTAGCTATTTATTGTAAAAATACATTTGCTGTGGATGTAGAGACATTAAAAAAGAAGTTGAGACAAACTGATAGATTAATATACTTAAATGATAATTTATGCTGCATTATACTTGATGGCATATCTGCAGAGTTATGTGCAAAAGCAGCTGAAAATGTAAATTATCATCTTTTACAGATAAATGTCAATAATAAATATTATCTCAGTGCAGCTGATTCACAAAACTATAATCCAAAATATAAAAATATGATTCAAAGTTTATTAGACAGATTGGAATATGCTATTGAAAATAATTTAGAAAATATTGTCATATATCAAGATTATGTTATTTAAATTATAATACTATACGAACTCATTTAAAGGATTTTATTTGGGTTTATTTATACATATTCATTTAATAGCTGCTATTGCTTGGATAGGCGGTTCTATATTTATGTTTGTTTTAGGCGTTACACTGCTCGATAAAGAGAAACAAAAACAGGTTTATCCTCATATCGGGCCTATTTTTGGCTATTTTGAATTGGTTTCTATAGTTGTATTGTTGTTGACAGGGACTGTGATGATTGTTGATAATGGTTTATACCATATGCTCTTGACTCATGATGACAATATTATAGTCCAAGCGCTAAGAAAGAAATTATTTATAGTGGCTATTATTGTTATTGCAACTATTATTCATTTTTTTATAGCATTTCGTACAAATGGTAAAGAACGAACAAAAATACAAAACATTATATCACGCGGGTCTTCTTTACTTATATTCTTTTTAAATCTTTTTGTTCTGCATTATGCGATTATGATTCGTGCAATGCTTTAATCTTACTCGTCATTTTTTGGACATATCTCTTTTGCCGTAAACCATTTTGCTATACCTTCATCATTATAATGATATTCCCTTTGAGACGGAGGTATAACGCTGTTTCTCATTTTAGCTCTTATAATGCCAACAACTACAAACATTATAAGTAAAGTTGCTCCTGCTATAAAATAATCATATAAATACCAAGCTGTTAAAGCAGTTACAATAGGAGTAAACTGTAATAAAAACTTCATTAACAATGCAATGAGTTGACACTTTTTTGTATGTAAAACAGGAGTAGGTTCTATTAAATTAATATAATCATTTTTCATTCAAACATTATATCAAAAATATAAAAAGAACAAACTTGAGTTAAATTGACTAAACAATATTGATAAAACTTGCAACTATTAACTTTTTTTGGTAAAATACTGTCAAATTTCAAAAAAAGGATTTATATTATGGCTAAACATCAATTTCAAACAGAAGCAAATCAAATTTTACAACTAATGATTCATTCACTTTATTCAAACAAGGAGATTTTTCTTCGTGAATTAATTTCAAATGCATCGGATGCACTTGATAAACTCAATATGTTGGTTTTAACAAATGAAGAGTATAAGGGCGTGAAATTTGACCCTAGAATCGACATAAAAAAAGACAAAGAGAATAAATTACTGACTATTACTGATACCGGAATAGGTATGAACGAAGTAGATCTATTAAATAACCTTGGTACAATTGCCAAATCAGGAACAAAAGCATTTTTAGAAAATATGACAGGTGATCAAAAAGTTGATTCTCATCTAATCGGTCAATTTGGAGTAGGTTTTTATGCTGCATTTATGGTGGCTGACACAGTTGAGGTTATCACGAAAAAAGCAGGTGAAGAACAGGCATATAAATGGATAAGTACCGGCAACGGCGAATTTGAAATACAAGAGACTACAAAAGAGGGTCATGGAACAGAAATTATTCTGCATTTAAATGAAGGTGAAGAGGAATTCTTAGAAGAGCACCGTATCGAAGCTATTGTGAAAAAATATTCTAACCATATTCCATTCCCGATTTTTATGGACAAAGAAAAGCATATTCCGGCAGTTACTGACGATGATGGTAAAGAGACAGAGCCTGCACGTACTGAAATAGAGAATGTACAAATTAACAGTGCGAATGCTCTTTGGACAATTTCCAAAAATGAGTTAAAAGATGAAGATTATAAAGCATTTTATGAAACACTTGCGCATTCAAATGAAGAACCTTTAACGTGGATGCACCACAAAGCTGAAGGGGCGATTGAATATACTACGCTCTTTTATATTCCAAGTAAAGCGCCGATGGATATTTATAGAGTAGATTATCAGCCTGGTGTAAAACTCTACATCAACCGTGTATTTATTACAGATGATGACAAAGAGTTAATGCCTACATACTTACGTTTTTTGCGTGGTGTGATTGATTCTAAAGATTTACCGTTAAATGTTTCTCGTGAAATCTTACAGTCAAATCCTGTAATGGCAAAAATAAAAAATGCTTCGGTTAAAAAGGTGCTTTCAGAACTTGCAAAAATGATGAAAAAAGAACCTGAAAAGTATGATACATTCTATACAGAGTTTGGAAATGTTCTAAAAGAAGGGCTTTATAATGATTTTGCAAATCGTGAGAAAATTTTAGAACTGTTAAAATTCCATACCTTAAACTCTGATGAAATGACAACTATAGAAGAGTTTGCTAAAAATGTGGATGAAGACAAGAAAGAAATTTACTATCTAGCAAGTAAAGGTTCTATAGATATGCTTAAACATTCTCCTGTATTGGAAAAATTTAGAGCACGTGGTATAGATGTATTGCTTTTAAACGAAGAGGTAGATACTATCATTTTCCCAATGGTTACAGAGTACAAAGAGTACAAGCTTATACCGGCAACAGATGCAAAATTTGAAGAGAGCGAAGAAGATAAAAAAGCAAAAGAAGAGTTAACAAAAGAGTATGAAGGGCTTGCTAAAGAGTTTAAAGAGACTTTAGGTGAAGCTGTCAAAGAGGTTGAAGTGACAACTGAACTTACTGAATCTCCTGTGGCACTTAAAATAGACAAAGAAGACCCTTCTTATATGATGGCACAGATGATGAAACAAATGGGACAGGGCGGTGATGTAGAGGAGCCTGCTCCAATTTTACAAATCAACCCTAAACATGAATTGATTGAAAAGTTAAAAAACTCAAGTGATCAAAACTTAATTGAAGATGCTGCACATGTATTATTTGACCAGGCAAAACTGTTTGACGGTAAAGAACTTGATGATACAGCAGATTTTGCAATGAGACTTAATAGAATCATTACAAAAGCAGTATAACTTTTTTGAATGAGTGTAATTGTAGCACTCATTCAAACTCTCTCCCATTATTTTTCATTTTTTAGTTATTTAACACAAAAATATGATATCTTATGTTTATGTTGGAAAAATTAAAAATTTTTATGAAATCATCAAATGATCAATCTGTTACGCAAATGTTACATGATGCAAAAAAAATATGTATTGTATTGGCAACAGGCATATTGAGTGATTTAAAAATACAAAATTATAAGTATGATATTTCAATTGCTGTGCGTGAATTAGGATTAGACAAAGAACTAGTCGCTCAACTAGTTGATGATTATGTAGCACAGGTTATTAAAGCAGTTGTTCAATTTGAAGATTACTTGAGCACACTTCAAAATTCACAAGACAATCATGATGATTTAGATTATACTGCATTTCGGGAGCTGGCACATAAAAATTTAGGTGTTGCAAGAAATTTACGAATAAAAGATGCAGAAATATTACTGTATGAATTGATGAAAAAAGATAATTTAGATTATCTGCTTGCCTGTTTGGAAGCTTTAAAAGTATGTGCTATTAAGTTGCGTCCAAAGTGTGCTTATGACACATTTAAACTGATAGAAGTAAAAAGTTCTTTATAACTCTATCTATTTTTAAAAGATTTCGAAACCTGTTCTAGTTTTCCTTTTGCTTTCATAGGTGCTACCGTTCCTTTTTTATGTATAGGCAGAGCAAATGCCAGAAGTATAAAAATGAAAGAGAAGACAATTGCACTTAGAACACTAAGAATAAGTTTGAGTTTGAAATCTTTCACATTTTCCCTTTAAGAATTTTCTTTTTGCTCATTTGTCATATAAATCCAGAATTCTTTATGGCTATATCCTTTGTTGAGAAAAAAGAGTTGTAAAATTGCCACTCTGTAGAGTGTTACAAGCATTTTGGCATAAGGAATAAGAAGACTCAGCCTAATAAGCATAGACTGCTCTTTATCTCCTTTTGATTCTATCATTTCTTTCATTCCAATATTGTTACTCAAATAAATTCCAAACATAATGGAAAATGCAAAATTTAAAATGAGTCCAAAAATTATATATGCTATAAAATTTTGTTCGTACATACCTGCTATCATCTGAAAAAACTTCCTATATTTTATTGTTATAGAAGCATTTTATCCAAAAAGTATTAGTGTTTAGTTTAAGTAATAAAATTAAATTACCAAAAAGTAACAACTGCATATTAATTTAAAAATAAAAAATCTTTTAAAAACTTTATTTAAACATCTTTATACTATACTAAGCCCACAAATTATGAATAAAGGGTGATTTTATGGAAACTAACCTCGTAATGGAGGGAGTTAAGTTTATGTTTTTAGGAATGGGGACTGTGTTCACATTTTTAGTTATAATGATAGGCGCAGTGAACCTGATGTCATTAATTATACATAAGTTTTTCCCTGAACCACATGCAGTAGAAGAGACTGCATCTGGCGGTACACAAAAAGACAATAAAAAAATAGTTGCGGCAATTACAGCTGCAATAGCACATCATAGACAAGGTTAAGGATTATAATGGCTAAGAAATTTATAGATGTAATGGATACAACTTTCAGGGATGGTTTTCAGTCAGTATTTGGTGGACGCGTATTGATGGAAGATTTTTTTCCAGCAGTTGAAGCCGCAAAAATGGCAGGTATTAACCACTTTGAATTTGGTGGTGGAGCAAGATTTCAATCTTTGTACTTTTATTTAAGAGAAGATGCATTTAAAATGATGGATAAATTCCGTAAGATTGTAGGACCAGACGCAAATTTACAGACACTCGCTCGTGGTGTAAATACTGTTATGCTTGATACCGGTTCAAAAGAACTTATAGATTTACATGCAAAAATGTTTAAAAAACACGGAACAACAACAATTCGTAATTTTGATGCGTTAAATGATATAGAAAATTTAAAATATTCTGCTGAGAGAATTACACATCATGGTCTTAAGCATGAAGCTGTTGTTACAATGATGGACTTACCACCGGGATGTCATGGTGCTCACAACGTTGAGTTTTATGAAAAAACACTTCGTAATATTATGGATAGCGGTCTTCCGTATGATAGTATCTGCTTTAAAGATGCAAGCGGTACCTCAAACCCTCAAAAAGTTTTTGAAACAATTAAAATGGCTAGAAAACTTTTAGGCGATGATACACATATTCGTTTACATACACATGAAACAGCAGGTGTTTCTGTCGCTGCTTATATGGCTGCGCTTGAAGCAGGTGTTGATGGTATTGATATGGCCGCTGCTCCTGTGAGCGGTGGAACATCTCAGCCTGATATTTTAACAATGTTACATGCAACAAAGGGAATGAATTATGACCTTGGTGGACTTGAACTTGGTAAAATTCTTACATATGAAAAAGAATTACAGTCATGTTTGAGTGACTATTTTATGCCGCCTGAAGCAACAATGGTTTCTCCGATCATTCCATTTTCTCCAATGCCGGGTGGTGCTTTAACTGCAAATTCTCAAATGATGAGAGACAATGGCATTATGGATAAATTTCCGGATGTAATTGCTGCAATGCAAGAAGTTGTGGAAAAAGGCGGTTATGGTACTTCTGTAACACCTGTTTCGCAGTTTTATTTTCAGCAGGCACTTAACAATGTAATGCAGGGACCATGGAAAGCAATCGCTCCGGGTTATGGAAAAATGGTACTTGGATATTTTGGAAAAACTCCGGTTGCACCGGATCCTGAAATAGTAAAAATTGCTTCTGAGCAATTAAAACTAGAGCCGACAACTGAAAAAGCACTTGATTTGGCTGATGCGGATCCTGCAAAATCTTTAGAGAGCTGGATTAACAGACTTAAAGATGAAGATATAGAAATTACGGAAGAAAATATTTTTATAGCTGCAGCATGTCAAGAAAAAGGTATCGCTTTCCTTAAAGGTGAAGGCGAATTAAACGTTCGTAAAATATCAGAGATGAAAAAAGATTGTGAAGGAAGTTCAATGGGTAATGGAAACTATACAGTAGTTGTAGATGGTCAAAAATTTAGTGTTCAAGTAGCAGAGGGTAATGCAGATATTCAAGTGACGGCAGTAAACGGTGAGAGTGCAGCTGCAGAAACTTCGGCAGCTCCTGTAGCATCAGGAAATGACACAGAAATTAAAGCATTGCTTCCGGGTAATGTTTGGAAAATTGTTGCTAATCCGGGTCAAAGTGTAAACGAAGGTGATGTTGTTATGATTCTTGAATCTATGAAAATGGAAATTGATGTAGTAGCACCTCGCGGCGGTGTAGTGAAGTCTATCAATGTAGCTACAAATGATAAAGTTGTAGAAGGTCAAGTCGTAGCAGTCTTAGGATAAATAAATGAAAAATATTGTAATTAAATTACTTGCATCTATGATGCTTTTCGCATTTGCCTTTTCGGCCAATGCTGTAGCTTCAGAGCACGAACAGGTTTCTACTAAGGCTTCGGCACACCAAGAAGAAACATATCAGTCTAAGCCTTTCAGTGAGATGATAACAGGATTTTTAAAGTCAACTGGTGTTGTCGCGCTTGTAAGCCCAAGAGCAGATGAGTTAAGTGCAACTGGAGAACAGATGAGTGATTTTCACAAAGGTCTTGGCCGTGTGATTATGATTTTAGTGACTTTTTTGCTCTTTTGGCTTGCGATTGCTAAAGGCTTTGAACCGCTCTTGTTGTTACCGATTGCCTTTGGCGGGTTGTTAGCTAATATTCCCATAGCAGATATAGCAGGACCTCACGGATTTTTAGGTGTTATTTATCAGGCAGGTCTTTCAAACGAACTTTTTCCTATTATAATATTTATGGGTGTCGGTGCGATGACTGACTTTGGTCCGCTTTTATCAAATCCTAAAACGGCACTGCTAGGCGGTGCTGCACAATTTGGTATTTTTGGTACTCTTGTAGGTGCCGTTGTTCTTGCACATTATGGTTTTGTTGACTTTACACTCAAACAAGCATCTGCGATTTCAATTATCGGTGGTGCGGATGGTCCGACATCAATTTTTATTGCAACAAAACTTTCTCCTGAGCTATTAGGGGCAATTGCTGTTGCTTCATATAGTTATATGGCAATGGTGCCAATTATTCAACCTCCGATTATGAAAGCATTGACGACTGAAAAAGAGAGAAAAATGAGAATGACTACACTGCGTCATGTTTCTCGTTTGGAAAAACTTGTTTTCCCTGTTTTAGTTTTAATGCTGGCAATTTTGGTGTTACCTGAATCTACACCGCTTATTGGTGCATTTATGTTCGGTAATTTCTTAAAGGAATCAGGTGTTGTTGAACGTTTAAATGATACATTGCAAAATGCACTTATTAACATTACAACAATTTTCTTAGGTCTTGGTGTCGGTTCTAAACTTGCAGCTGATCAATTTTTAGTGCCAGAGACTCTTTTTATTATGGTTCTTGGAATTATTGCATTCTCTGTAGGTACTGCAGCAGGTGTTTTAATGGCAAAACTTATGAACCTTTTCCCTGGTCATAAAATTAATCCGTTAATTGGTTCAGCTGGAGTTTCAGCAGTTCCAATGGCAGCACGTGTATCAAATAAGGTTGGTATGGAATATGACCGTACTAATATGCTTTTAATGCATGCTATGGGTCCTAATGTTGCGGGTGTGATAGGTTCCGCCGTAGCAGCTGGGGTTTTAATCTCACTGTATCAGTAAAATTTAAATAGCGGCGCAATTGCGTCGTTATCTCCTCGTCACGTACTTTATGTCCGCTTCCTCGTCAATGCCTAGCACTTACACCACTCTTTAAATTTATTCGTCGTATTCTATTTTAAAATTAATATTTTTTATTTGATTTTTTAAAGTTAAGCTTTGTCCATTACTGAAACAATCAACGGAATTACATTATGACTTTTTGTTTTATCTATAAAACCACTTGCTCCTAAGCCTTCAGCTTCTCTTTTATTGTTTTCACCTGTCATTGAACTGTTAACTATAATTGGGATATTGCTTGTTATAGGGATGGCTTTTAATTTTTGTATAACTGTAAATCCGGACATTTCAGGCATTTCAATATCTGTAATAATCGCCGGTATTTCACTTGCTTTTTCACCCAGTGCACTGATATAGTCTATAAGCTTTTTACCATTGTCAAAGAGTTTTATATTGATATTTGCTTTTTGAAAAAGTTGAATGAGATGTCTTTGAGCAGTTTTTGAGTCTTCTGCAATAAGAACGGTTCCGTATTTTAGTTTATCAGGTATAGTAATTTCTTTTAATAACTCCGTGTCCTTGTCAACATCAACAAGTGCTTGGGGCAGGACATCTGCGAGAAGTTTTTCATAATCTAAAATGAGGCATAAACTTCCATCTTCAAGTCTTGTGTCATTCATTACAACACCATCTTCTTTGAGTCTGTAGCTCTCCGGTGCATGCATTTCATTCCAGTTCTTTTTAATAACTCTATACGCTGACATAATTCTCAGACCTATGATAATACCGTTAAAGTCACAAATTAAGATATTTGAGTGATTGATTTCATCTTCGCTTAGTGTTACATCTAACCATGCTGGAAGATTCAAGATTGGTATTTGTAAATTACGTAAAATAATTGTACCTTCTAAAAGAGGATGGGCTGAAGGTATTTGAGTCAAAAAATGATTTTTTGACTCTACAACTTCTCTGGTCTTAAATACATTTATCGCATAGAATGCAGAATCATCTTTTTCACTAACTTTGAAAACTAATAATTGCAACTCATTATTTTTTGCCAGATTTGTAGCAGCATCAACATTATCTAATACAGACATAGAATACCCTTAATTTTAAATATCTCTTAATAGTATCAAAAATAAAATGAATTAGGCTTGAATGTTAATAATGAAATGCTAAAATAAGTATATATATCAGTTAGGAATTAAATTATGAAAATTATATTAGCTTTAGTGTTAACATATACATTTGCTTTTTCAAAAGTATATTATTCAAAAGTTGAGCCATATGAAATTAGAACAATAGCATCAAATGTATCTGGAATAGTGCTCTTTACAGATGATAATATGATTGGAAAAAAGCTTTCAGAGAAAGTGTTTATAAAAATTGATTCTGAACTTGATGAAGATGAACTCAATGCTGTTAACAAAAAACTTATTTATCAAAAAAATACTTTACTTCTAGATGAAAAAATATTAAAAAATTTAAAGCAGATGCTAAAGAGAAAAAAAGAAAACTATACAAAAATAAAAAATTTAAAAATTAAATCCCGTATAGAAAAAGACAAAGAATTTTATGATGTAGTAAGCAGTGAAAATTCACACCTTTCAACCCAAAAAGAGATAAATAATCTAAAAATAAATATTGCTGATTTAGAGTTAAGAAAGCAGCAGCTCATAAAAAATATAAACGATAAAAACATAAGTGCCCAAAATTTTGTATTGTATGATATAGCTGTCAAAGCAGGGCAAACTGTGAATCTTTCAACGCCTTTAGCAAAGGTGGCAGATGCTTCTAAAGCACTGCTTACAATCTATTTGGATGAAGATGATTTAGCAGGTTTAGAGAAAAAAATAATATTTATTGATGGTAAAAGAACAGATTATAAAATATCGAGAATTTCTTATATAGCTGATGAAAAAAACATATCAAAATATAAGGCACAGATTATAATTAAGAGTCCAAAAGTATTTTCAAAATTAGAAAAAATTGAATTACAAGAGAGAAAGTAATGAAAAAAAGTAGTATAACAGCATGTCCGCTTGACTGCTATGATGCATGTGGTATAATTTATGATGAAAATAGATTAAAACCTTTTAAAAATGGACACACTAACGGTTTTTTATGTTCTCATTTAAACCATTACGACAAATTTGAAAGAATAATCAAGCCAAGATATAAAGGTCAAGAAATCACAATGAAAGAGGCACTTCTAAAACTGAAAGAGCTTTTTAAATCTGAACTTAAAAGTGATATCTTGCATTATCGCGGAAGTGGTAATTTTGCCTTAATGCAGGAAGTGACTGACCATTTCTTTGCAAATCTCGGTGCAACGCTTACGAACGGAACTTTATGTGACGGTGCGGGAGAAGCAGGAATTATAGAAGGCAGAGGCAGCAATAAAAATATGTCTTTGAGTGAGATTGAGAAATCTGATGTTATTATTTTTTGGGGAAGAAATCCACATACGACATCTTCGCATCTTTTACCACTTATAAAAGATAAAACCATTATAGTAATTGATCCTGTTAAAACTAAAATAGCTCAAATGGCTGATTTACATGTACAGATTAAGCCCCATACTGATATTTATCTTGCGCTTCTTTTGTCAAGATTTGTTCATATTAATGACAGTTTGAATGAAGAGTTCGTTGAAAAATATGCAAGTGAGTTTGAAGAATATTATGAACTGACACAGAGTGTCCGTATTAAGACTACGCTTGAAAATATAGGTGTGACTTTAGGTAACATAGGTGATATACTAGAATATACCATTGATAAAAAAGTGGCCATAGTTTGTGGCGTTGGTATTCAAAAATATAGAGACGGTGCTGATGTAATGCGCAGTATTGATGCTTTTGCCGTTTCTCTGGGCTTTTTTGGCAAAGAAGGATGTGGAGTTGCTTATCTTGGAAATTCCAAAGAGGCAATTGAATCACCTTTTGAGATAAAAGCCAAACGAGTTTCTAAAGTAAATACCAATTTTGATGAGTTTGATACTGTTTTTATTCAGGGTTCTAATCCTCTTGCACAAATGCCTGACAGCTTGAGAGTCAAAAACGCACTGGAAAAAACGCCGAATGTAGTTTATTTCGGTTTATATGAGAATGAAACAAGTGCAATGGCAGACTTGGTTATTCCTGCAAAAACTTTCTTGGAAAAGGAAGATATAAGAACTTCATATTCTCATAACGGATTAATGGTTATGAATAAACAAATCGAGAGTGATATCGGCATCAGCGAGTATGATTTGGCCGCTTATTTATGTAAAGAATTTAACATAGAACTTAAATCAGAACAAGAATATTTACAGTATTTTAAAAATTTTGGTATTAAAAAAATAAACGGATGCTTTGAAGTTGAAAACAGAGAAGCAATTCCGTACAAAGACGGTTTTGACACAAGTGATTCAGAATTTGTTTTTCTTGAGGAGTTTGAAACACAGCAGAGTGAAGGTGAAGATGAATTTAATCTTATAACACCTAAAAGTCATACAAGTTTGAATTCACAGTTTAAGCGAGACACATATGTCTATATAAACCCCTCTCATGGGTATAATGACACACAACAGCTGGAACTCACTTCAGAAAACGGTAGTGTCGTTTTAGAAGTAAAAAATGATAATCGACTGCGTGATGATACACTTTTAATATACAGCGGAACGCCCGGTGTGAATAATTTGACATCATCAAAACATTCTTATGAAGGTAAAAGTGCTGTTTTTCAAGAAAATAAAGTTAAAATTACTAAAAAGTAAAGAGAGAATATAAAAAATGAACATTAAAGAAATAGATAACCAATATGTTTTACCTACATATGCAAGGGCTGACGTTGAATTTGTAAGTGGTAAAAATGCCACACTCTTTGATAGTGAGGGAAAAAAATATATAGATTTTACGTCAGGAATCGGTGTGGTCTCTGTCGGTCATGCCAATGAAAGAGTGGCCAAAGCATTATGTGAGCAGGTTGCAAGTCTCACACATACATCAAACCTTTATTATATTGCTCCGCAGGCACTTGCTGCACAAAAAGTTGTAGAGGCAAGCGGCTATGATATGCAGTGTTTTTTTGGAAACAGCGGTGCTGAAGCAAATGAAGGGGCTATAAAAATTGCAAGAAAACATGGTGAACGTGACGGGGAGATAAAAAGATACAAAATTATTACATTGAATCATTCATTTCACGGACGTACTATTACAACGGTTAAAGCAACCGGTCAGGAGTCTATGCATAATTATTTCGGACCGTTTCCTGATGGCTTTGTATATGCTGAAGATATAGATGAAATAGAATCACTGTTAGATGATCATACAGCAGGTGTGATGATCGAATTAATTCAGGGTGAGGGCGGAGTAGAACCTCAAAATAAAGAAAAAGTACAACAAGTGGCAAAATTGTTAAAAGAACGTGAAATTCCTCTTATTGTTGATGAAGTACAAACCGGAGCTTATAGAATCGGTGAATTTACGGCGAGTCAAGCTTATGAGATAGAACCTGAAATTATTACACTGGCAAAAGGTGTCGGCGGTGGTGTTCCTGTCGGAATTGTAATGACAACACTCAAACATGTTTTACAAGCAGGAGATCATGGTTCAACTTTCGGCGGTAACTATTTAAGCAGCCATGCAGTTTGTGAAGTTGTAGATATTCTTAATGAAAAAAAACAAAGCGGTGATTTAGAAATAACTTCTTTAATGTTTAACCAGGCATTGGAAAAATTTTATGAGGCATATCAAGACACATTCACACAAAAAGTCGGCATAGGAATGATGTGTGGACTTCGTGTTAAAGACGGCGATACTCTAACAAATATTATAAATCTTGCAAGACAGAATGGTGTAATGGTCCTTAAAGCCGGAAGAAATACGCTCAGATTTTTACCGCCGCTTACAATAACAAAAGAGGAAATTGATGAAGGCTTTAGCGCTCTTAACTCTGCTATGTCTCAGCTTTAGCAGCACTCTTTTTGCAGATGAGCATAACAGCACTTTAGGGAAGTTTATATCTTCTTATAAGCAGCTGCAGTTTCAATATGACTATGAAAAAAATGATGCCCAGAGTTCTAAACTGCGTGATTCATGGATAGCACCTATTCAAATTAATTACAGTTATTCCAAAAGTAATCCGTATAATACGAAGCAGTCAAATCAAAGTGCAGCAATACGTATAAATCAGCCTATTTTTCAAAGTGGAGGTATTTACTACGGCATCAAATTTGCCAATGCAAGTAAATACTATACAAATTATTCCATAGATGTAGCAAAACGTAAAATGATTAAAGATACAATTGCTACTTTAATGCAGATAAAACAGACACAGCTTAAAGAAGAGAAGCAAGAATTACAAATTAAAAACGCCCAAATAAATTTAGAACAAAAAAAAGAGGAGTATTTCAGCGGGCAGCTTGACTCCGGTTTTTTAGATGATGCAATTATACAAAAAAATGTAGCTGTATCTGCTTTATATGATATTCAAACGGCTAAAGAGAAATTAATCAGTTCGTTTCATGCTTTAAGTGATTTGGATTATAAAAAAGTAAATATTCCTCATTTGGACTATTTAAATAATGAAGAGTTTTTAAAGCATAATATAGTGTTACAAATGAATAAAGCTCAAATAGAGAAAAACAGATACAATAAAGATGTAACTATTGCAAAATACCTTCCAAGAGTAAACCTCACAGCAGGATATAATTGGAAACTGACGACAAATCAAGCTTTTCAAGTTGGTTCGACGGTTGTAAGTAATTCAAATGAATTGGATTATTATGATTATGGAGTTTCTGCTTCAATTCCGCTTGATATTAATACATTCAGGGATATTGAATCTGCAAAAGTAGATTATTTAAAAGCGAAAGTTGTGCAAAAAGACAAGCAAAGAGAATTAAATTCTTTGTATGAACAGGTCATGCACAATATTGAAAATTTTAATAAAAAAATATCTTTGAGTAATGAAAATATTGCGTTGTATGCCAAGCTTTTAAACGATACAAAAGAACTTTTTAAGGCAGGATATAAGACAGAGTATGATGTCAAAACACTTGAAAACTCTCTGCAGATACAAAATATAGATACAAAAATATATGAAATAGACAAACAGTTAGAACTTTTAAATCTCTATGAGATGTATGTTAACGGAGAATAAATGAAATTTAGTGAATATATGACAGAGTGGCTTTATGGCGAAGATGGTTACTATGCAACATATAAAAATATAGGAAAAAGCGGTGATTTTTACACGGCAGTAAGTACAAGCAAATTTTTTGGCGGTACGATTGCCAAGCATATTATTTCGCTTGTGGATGAAGGGTTTTTGCAAAAAGATGCAGTGATTTGTGAAATAGGTGCGCATCATGGGTATTTTTTGGCGGATGTGTGCGAGTTTATTTATACACTGAGACCGGAACTTTTGTCTACATTTCAGTTTGTAATTATAGAGAGATTTGATGATTTGCAAAAATATCAAAGAGAGTATTTTGGCGAGAGTTTTGGTGATGCTGTTGCATTGACACATTACAAATCTTTAAATGAGCTGCAATGTGAAAATGCTTTTTTTATAGCAAATGAAATATTTGATGCATTTCCTTGTGAACTTTACTTTAAAGGTGAGAGTGCAAGAGTTGAAAATCATGAAGTACTGTTTGATGTAAAAGATGACTGGGTGCAAATAAAGGCAAAAAAATATCATAAAGACAGAGGCGAAATAGCCGTAGGATATGAAGAATTTGCAAAAGAGATGGCTAATGCTGCTAAAAAATTTGAATTTATAAGTTTTGATTACGGTGAGATGCAGGCTCGTCCTGATTTTTCTCTCAGAATTTATACAAAGCATGAAGTCCATCCATTTTTTGAAGAGGGTTTAAACAGAGCAGAACTTTTTGGTAAAAGTGATATAACCTATGATGTCACCTTTTTACATGTAAAGGATGCTTATGAAGAGGCAGGTGTGGAATTTGTAGAGTTTAAAGCACAAATGGTTGCACTTGTAGATATGGGGATTTTAGAGCTTTTAGAGATGTTAAAAGCCAATGCTGATGAAAAAATATATAAACAGGAACTTGAAAAAGCAAAAATGCTGATAATGCCAAATTTTTTAGGAGAAAGATTTAAAATGATAAAATTTAGAAAGGGTGCCTAAAGAGCCCCTATCATTTTAAGTAATTCCTCAGGTCTATTGGAGTTTTTTATAGCATTTTCTTTTGAAATAACTTTTTTCTGAAGCAGTTCTATAAGCTGTTGTGTTTGCGTTGTCATATTCGTTTCTTGTTGATTCAGCTGCATTTGTGAATAAATTTGATGGACTTTGTCTTCTCTAATCTGATTTTGCACAGCCGGATTTGTAATGAGAATTTCTTGAGTAGCAACTTTACCGCTTCCCACTCTTGGAATAAGTGTTTGGGAAACTACAGCTACTAATGAAGAGGCCAACTGTGCTCTAACTTGAGCTTGTTCTTCGCCGTCAAATACATCAATAATACGGTTAATAGTTCCAGGTGCAGAGTTTGTATGCAGGGTTCCAAAAACCAAGTGACCTGTTTCGGCTGCTGTTAATGCGGCACCAATGGTTTCAGCATCACGCATCTCCCCGATGAGAATGATGTCGGGATCTTGACGAAGTGAATATTTGAGTGCTGTGGCAAATGATTCTGTATTACTTCCTACATCACGTT
This sequence comes from Sulfurimonas autotrophica DSM 16294, assembly GCF_000147355.1. NCBI lineage: Bacteria > Pseudomonadati > Campylobacterota > Epsilonproteobacteria > Campylobacterales > Sulfurimonadaceae > Sulfurimonas > Sulfurimonas autotrophica. The sequence goes on along the minus strand of NC_014506.1, from coordinate 1,350,864 downwards.
GAGAGAAGAGAGATTTTATATTTTTATGAACGAACTCCACCGGATCTTCAATCGTGATAATATGGCGGCGTTCTGTCATATTTATTTCATGAAGCATTGATGCAAGTGTTGTTGATTTACCGGAACCCGTAGGGCCGGTCACTAAAATAAGCCCTTTTTCCTTTTTTACAAGCTCTTTAAAAATCGGAGGATTACCATATTCGTCAAGTGTTGGAATCTCAATAGGAATCATACGAAAAGCACAGGCAATTCCGTGAATAGTTCTATAAAAGTTTGCACGAAAACGGCCAATATCTTTAAGTTCAAATGAGAAATCTAACTCGTTGTGTTCTTCAAACACTTTCTTTTGCTTGTCCTCGATCAAAGAATATGCCATCTCTTCAACATCATTAGCAGTTAATACAGGAAGGTTCAAAGCACGCAACTCTTTGTCTATTCTAATCTGCGGTTCACTACCGACAACCAGGTGTAAATCAGAAGACTTAAATGCCAAAACACTTTTTAACAGTTTTTTTATATCCATTTTTTGAGACGAACTCTGTGCTGCTACTTCTTCACTCATGAGAAACTCCTTTGATATTGTTCTTCATTAAATCCTACAATGACATTATCATTATACTCAATTACGGGGCGTTTTATGAGTAGATTTTCTTTACAGAGCCACTCTTGCTGCTGGACTTCATTAAGGTTTAATTCTTTTAGTTTTAGATTTCTATAGGTAGTGCTTCTGGCGTTAAAGAGAGGTTTTATACTGACCTTTGAAACCCAGTCTTGTATTTTTTCACAAGGAAGTTCTTGTGTTTTAAAGTCGAAAAGTTCATATTCTACATTATGTTTTTTAAAAAATGAGAGTGCCTTTTTGACACTGTCGCAATTTTTAATGCCATAAACTTTTATCATGATATTACTCTATGATTTTTGGAACAATAAAAAAGTTGTCTGCACTGTTTGGAGCATGTATTAAAATTTCTTCACTAATGGATGAGTCGCAGTGAGGAGTATCTTCTCTTAGCGGGGTTGCTTTGTCGTTCATAGCAAAAGTATCATCTACCCCTTCTGTATTTAGCTCACTTAAATTGTCTACAAAACTTACGATTTCTGAGAGTTGTGATACAATTTCTTTACGTTTATCATCACTTACATGTAAAAAAGATAATTTTTCCAATCTTGTTAATAGTGCATCATCTACTTGCATTTTTTATCCTGTAAATATTTTATTTTTTAAATTTTATCATAGAAAACTTAGGTTTACTCAGGTATTTGATAAAACTTTAACTTATTTGTGGGTAACATTATAAACTTTTAGAAAATACAAGGAATAATTTTTGAGCTTAAAAGACAATATTGAAATGGTTAAAGATGAATTGACTTCAGAAGAGAAGTTTTTTGAGAAAGCAGTAGTTACAGAGAAGTTTGTAAAAAAATATAAAAATGTCATGATTGGTTCAGTTGTCGCAATTACACTGTTTGTTGTAGGTAATATTACTTATAATATCAATAAAGAGCATACGCTTGAAGCTGCAAATGAAGCACTTTTGAAATTGGAAGCAAATCCGAAAGATGAAGCAACATTGGCTACGTTGGCCTCATTAAGTCCTGCTTTGCATGATGTATGGATGTATTCTCAGGCAGTTGTAGCCAAAAATGTAAAAGAGTTAGAAAAACTTCAAAGTTCAAAAGCTTTATTAATAGATGATTTATCCACATATGAAGCTGCACAAAACTTGCAAGATTTAAATAAACTTGAAAATTACAGCGAGAAACAAAATGCAATCTACAGAGATTTGGCACAGGTTCAGGCCGCAATTATTTTAATGAAAGAAAAAAAACTGGATGAGGCACACTCTAAATTAAGCATGATTAGTACTAGTTCTCCATTGGCACAGGTTTCTCGTGCTTTAATGCATTATGGAGTAAAGTAAATTTTGAAAACATATATATTTCTTGCATCAGCCATTATTTTATTGTTCAGTGCTTGTAGTACAAAAGAAGTTTTTGAACCGAAAAAAGTTGCTAACGACTGGGAAAAGTACGCTGATATTGAAGATGATATAGTTGATATAGCATCTAATGCAGCACTTTTGGGTAATGGTAAAATTCTAGGCAGAGACGGCAATGTAAGTATACAAATAGACAGTGAATATCAAAGAGTACTTGGCGAAAGTGACGGCTGGGTTTTGTCTGCTACTATTGATGGAAATTTAACTGTTACATCACAAAAAACACCTAAACTTGCAAAACATTTTGAGTTGAAAAGAACAATAGCAACTGCAGGTGTAAAAGATAATATTTTAGCAGTTTTATTTGCCAATAATGAAATAGCCTTATATGATATGGATTCAAAAGAATTATTGTTTAAAGAGCAGGGCGGTAAGGCACTTGCAAATGACATTAGAATAGTACAGCCCTATTTTATGAATGATTTAGTAATCTTTTCAACTCTGGATGGCAAAATTGTTATTGTTAATTCTAAATTGAAAAAAAGACTCAGAACCGTCATAGTTTCATCTGATGATTATTTTAATAATATTATATACTTTAGTATTTTTGGCGATAAAATTATTGCTTCAAGTGATTCAAAAATTTTGGCACTTTCACAAAAAGAGGTGCGTGCCAAGTTTGAAGTACGAAATATAGTCCATGATGATAAAAATATATTTATAACAACAAAACAAGGTGAAATTATTTCTTTGACACCTTCTTTACAGGTTGACTCCAAGGTAAAATTTCCTTTCGCACACTTTTTAGGCATGATTAGTGACGGAGACAATTTATATGTTCTGGAAAAAGAAGGGTATATGATAGTTGTAAATAAGAAAACTTTTGACTATACTATACATGAAGTAGATTTGAATGACGGACTTGTTTTTGTCGGAGATAAAGCTTTTTATGTTGATAATGAGAAAATTCTTATAAAATAGATGTCTAATGAATTAGAAGCCTTTTTAGAGTATATTACTGTAACAAGAGCTTTGAGTAAAAAAAGTGTAGAGGCCTATAAAAGTGACCTCTGCGCAATTGAAAAAAAACTCTCTAAACCGCTCATCTGTCTTGATACACAAAAACTTATGAGTGTTTTGTTTTCATATAAAAATAAACGTACACTCAACAGAAAACTTTCCTCTGTCAATGCTTTTTTTGAATTTTGTTATAAGCAGCATTTTAGCAGTCAAAAGACAAAACTGAAATTTGCAAAAATCCCTAAACTTCTTCCGAAATTTTTGTCTTATGAAGATATACTGAGTGGTCTGGATTTGATAGACAGAACAAACTGGATAGGCAAACGCGACTATGCACTTATACTTTTTTTATATGCGAGCGGTACGCGAATAAGTGAATGTTTAGAACTTATGCTAGGTGATATAGAAGAGGGATGGTTACATGTAAGGCATGCAAAGGGAGAAAAAGAGAGAATAGTGCCTTTGGCAAAAGTCGCAAAAAAAGCAGTAGATGAATATATGTTTGCAAGTGCTATAAATAAAGAATATGTTTGGTGTAACTATCAAGGAGGCAAACTCAGCCGGATATCTGCATACAAAATAACACAAAAGTATCTTGGTGTTTCTCCTCATGTATTGCGTCACTCTTATGCGACTTCACTGATTCGAGGCGGAGCTGATTTACGGGTAGTACAGGAACTTTTAGGACATGCTTCATTGCTGACAACCCAAATATATACCCATATTCAAAAACAGGATTTAAAAGATACTGTAGAAGTTTGCCACCCTATGGCTAAGGAGAAGATATGAATAAAATAAACAATAAAATATTTTCATATCCTTTTTTGGACTCGCTCTTTTTTATGCAAAATGAATGGCACCAACATGGCGTAATAGTGCATACACTCCGTGTAACTTACTATGCACTCAAAGCAGGGGATTTTAAGTTTTTTGCTGCAGGGCTTTTACATGATGTTGGAAAGCCTTTTACTGCTTTTAAAAAAGATGAAGAAGATTATGAATTTAATGAGTGGAGTTTTACGGATCATGAAGAGCGAAGTTATCAAATAATAAAAAGCTGGCCTTTTATCAGTGAATACACTAAAAAGATTGTACGGTATCATTACCTCATTCGAGATATAAAAAAATCAAAAAAAGAAGATCCAAAAAGATATGCTCAAAAAAAAATGATTTGGGATGCTTTAGACGAAGATTTACAAGAAGATTTACGAAGATTTTTGCATTATGATGATTTGGGTAAAGGTAAAAAAAGAAGAAATTAATATGACTGTAACAATTAAGTTATATAATGCTGTTTGAATAGACTTCTTGCAAAAAGTCTAATAAATAAGGTTCGAAAAATATGAAAAAAATTATGCCAATTGTGCTTATCGGAGTTATCATTGTTGTTATAGTTGCACTTTTTTTGTCTTTGGCAAAAACGCAGAACATGGTCGTTATTAAAGAGGGAAACCTCAAACAACTGCCTTTGAAGATGGAACTGCATAAGTTTCAAGATAGTGATTGTGGTATGGTTATAGATGATTTAACTTATGCTTCACAAGTTGTTGCGCCTGATGGAAAAACATGGTTTTTTCATGACCATGGAGACTTTGTGCACTGGCTTAGCGATAAAAAGTTTAAAGACAGTGCAGTGATATGGGTCATGAGCCGAGATACCCACAGGTGGATAGATGGAAGAAAAGCCTACTACACATTAAATGAAATTACACCGATGGGCTATGGTTTTGGTGCGTATGAACATAAAAAAGAGGGTGCAGTTGACTTTGATACTATGCGCCTCAAAATGCTTCGAGGTGAAACTATGCAAGACCCAAAAATAAGAAAACAGCTAATAGGAAAGTAATGGACAGTGTAAATTTATTAACAATTGTTACTATCGCTTTTTTAGGTTCTTTTGGACATTGCATTGGCATGTGCGGTGGCATTGTTCTGGCATATTCAACTATTAAAATTGAGCCTGCAAGTTCCAAGATTTCTAAAACTGTAGCACATTTACTTTATAACTTCGGTCGAGTTTTGACATATACAATTTTGGGAGCTCTTTTTGGTGCAATCGGCGGTGTTGCCACATTTAGCAATACTGCAAATGGTACGTTGCTAATCATCGCTGGAATTGCCATGATTTTAGCCGGTTTATCACTAATGGGAAAAATAAAATTTTTAACACTGATAGAACATTCGATATCTTCATCAAATTTTTATAAAAAATCTTTTCAGGCAATTTTACATTCAAAATCAAATGCAAGTTTTTTCATTCTTGGAATGCTAAACGGTTTGCTTCCTTGCGGTTTTGTCTACTTTTTTGCTATTACTGCAGCAAGTACGGCAAGTCCCCTTTATGGTGCTTTGGTGATGTTTATATTTGGTGTCAGCACCATTCCGGCAATGTTTTCTTTAGGGTTTTTATCATCTCTTGCATCGGCGACAAGTTTTAGAAATATGATGATGAGCCTCTCCTCTGTGGCTGTAATACTTTATGGTGCGTTTACGATTTACAACGGTTATGATTACCTGACAAACCCTCTGCGAACACTTCTGCAGTGTCATTAGAGGTTTGTGCTAAAAAGTTTTGGATGACTTTTTTCGAGCTTGTTTAATTCTCGCTCGAATTTTTCATTTATACCCTCCTTTTTTCTTTTAATCTCTTGTAGAAACTTAATGCGTCGTTCAATAAAATAAAAATATAAAAGCCCACTGATAGCTGCGGCATATAAGCACCATAAGGAGGTGAATCCATACGGTCGAAGCAGAAAAATAATGGTAAGTCCAATGAGGTTTAAAAACCCGAAAAGCTGGATGGAAATACTACTGCTGAGCATTAAAGAACCGCAGGTCGTCAGTACATAAATACTTGCATCATAAAAGTTTTCTGTCCATGGATTTCTGTAATAAAGTGTGTTGTTTACAACACTGACATTCGTAGGAACTGTTGTGAGTCCGTACATTGTATATATTGCAAGTCCAAATCCAAAAATTGTTAATATCCCTACAAGTTTTCTTTTATAACTGTCTTTTTCTATAAGCCAAATAGCTAAGGGGACTAAAAACGGCAGTAATCCTTGTGCATAGTAGACAAAAATACCTGCGGCAATTTCTAAAGCACGTGTGTTAATATATTCATTCATACCAAGCCAGACAAAACCTTCATCAAATTGATGCAGTGCAAAGAGCAAGGGTAAAAGGGCAAAAAGAACTTCTTTGGGTGTGCTTACTTTATTTAAAGTAAGTATGCCCACAAGTCCGATAGCTCCTGAAAGCGTAAAGTTTAAAACTGCGAAATATATATCCATGTATACTACCTAATCATTATCTAGTTATAGAGCGGATTTCCCTGTTTTTTATGCCATGCTAAAATATGCTTCCACGCTTCATCTGCATTATCTGCAAATATAGTAATATTCAAATCCTGTGGAGCAATAACACCTTCATCTTTTAAAAACTCAAAATCAATCGCTTTGTCCCAGTAGCTTTTTCCAATAAGAACAACCGGTATTTTTTGCGTTTTTCTTGTTTGAATCAGTGTCAAGGTTTCAAACAGTTCATCAAAAGTTCCAAAACCTCCTGGGTAAATTACCAATGCTTTTGCACGGTTTAAAAAGTGCAGTTTTCTAATGGCAAAATAACGAAACAAAAAACATAAATCGGGTGTAATATAAGGGTTTGGGTACTGTTCGTGTGGAAGTTTAATATTGAGTCCTATACTTTTAGCGCCTACATCATAAGCACCGCGATTTGCTGCTTCCATAATACCTGGACCGCCTCCTGTCATTATTGTGACACGGCAATCTTCGGCACTTTTCCCGCTTTTTCCTACAAGTTGGCCAAATTTTCTGGCATCGTCATAATAAATACTTTTTCCCACCATACGTTCCGCAACATAGAGTTCATGTAAAAGGTCTCTGTCGTTTGGTTTTTTTTGTAACATTTCTTGAAGAGTTGAGAGTCGTTTCATCGCTGTCTCTTTTTCTACAATACGTGCACTTCCAAAGACTACTATAGTATGCTCAACACCATACTCTTTCATTTTTAATTCAGGTTTGAGGTAATCAAGTTCAAGTCGAATGCCTCTGGCTTCATATGAATTTAAAAAATCCATATCCTCTTCAGCCATCGTATACGTCGGGCTTTTCATAATAGTTTTAATAAGCTTTAAAGATTGAGGGTCTTCTTCTTGAAGTTTTGGATGTTCCCAAGGCAATACTGTTTCATTTTTTTTCATTACATCATTCCTCTCATCATTAGGGAAAAGTAAGCTTTTCTCATTACATGTAAATTAAGTTCCCACCATATCCATCTCGGTTTGTACGGGTCAATCCAAAAAGTAGGCAGTGCTTTTTTTTCATTAAACTCTGCTAGTAAAACTTCGCCGAATTTTATTTTTACAGGAGAGACCGTGTAGCCGTTATATTGCATAGGAAGTGGCTTGTTTTCTATAGCCGCAGCTAAATTGTCTTGAATAATGATAGCCTGCTCTTGTGCAGAACCGCCGGTTTTTCCAAGTGATATGCCTAAAATATCTCCAAGACCAAACACATTTTTGTACTCTTTATGGCATAGAGTTTGCGCATCGACATTCATATATCCCTGATATTTACCGTCTTTGAACGCAAGCGGTGAATCTCTAAAGACTTTTGGAGCACGCATAGGAGGTACTACATGTAAGAAATCATAGGCTATATCTATTTTTTTATTGTTTGAGAGAAAAGTAGCAATTTTATTTTTGGCATCCACAGCTTTGAGCTGATGTTCATATAAAGGAGTAATATTTTTTTCTTGTTTTATCTTTTTTTCAATAACGGTATGAAATTTTGTAAAAGGGAAAAGCGTATTGTCCGGTTTTGCAAAACTAAATTCTATATTTTTCACTACATTACGTTTACTAAAAGGTCCTTTGCCTCTAAAAATATCATTGCCTAAAAAAAGAATATCTAAACTCGTTCCAACACCTTTAATCGGGGTATTTGGCTCAGTGCATATTATTTTTGTTTTTTTCTTTTGGGCATGCCGGCGAATCTCTTTAAACCATTGGTCCGTAATATCTCCACCTGTTGCACTGCCCTCAAGCGTATCATTGGCATAGACACTTGCAATGCAGTCTTTTCCTATCATATCCTTATTTAAACCCTCAATAGCTTCATAGTTATACTCCACACCAAGAGCAACTACAAGGTAGTCATAAGAAATATCGCCGCTTTTATCTGTTGTGAGCGAATTGTTTTTTGGATGAAATGCAATGATATGTTCTTTGAGCCACTCTACTTTATCTTCTAAAAGCTCGGCAGTTTTACGCTCATTATCATCTTGTATATATAAACCGGCAGCTACAAACATTTGTCCGGACTGATACAGATGCGTTTTATTTGGAGCAATGAGTGTAATGTGTGCATTGGGAGCAGATCTTCCCAGACGTGCGGCAGCTATCATTCCAGCTGTTCCGCCGCCTGCAATGACAATTTTTACTTTTTTATGACTTGCCGGCTGAGAGAGTTTTGTTGTCGCCTGTGCTGAAGTTGAGAGCAAAAGAGAGGCGCTCAGTGTGCCCATAGCTTTTATGGCATCTCTTCGAGAGAGTTTATTTTGTGTATTCATTGCCGTCTCCTTATATGATATCTTCGTTGTATTTTTTTCTGTAGTATCTCAAAACACCCATCTTAACGGCATCATTAAACACAAACCATGTCAAAGCATATGCCCACATCCATAAACCCCATTCCCAGCCGATAGGCTCCATTAAACCAAAACCGTACACTGCAATGATGGTTCCTGCAACACGGCTGAAAAATGTTGCATTAAAAAGAGTCCAGGACGGCCAAGGACGTTTGAAAAACCAGTCATCTATGCGGGTATTGTAAATAGTTCCGTGTCCGGCAATAACGAGTTTTGCAAAAAAGACACTTTGCACAAAATCAAGTGGCAGATGCATAAGTGAGATTAAAATCCAAAAGAGTGTAAAAGAGGATAAAACTCCAGCAATTCCAAGCCAGGAAGCTAATACGAAAACTTCTTTCATATCCCATCGTACAGGGGTTTCACGCAGTTTTGTATTATCATAGGCTATTGTCATAATAGGAATATCATTTAAGAGTGCCAAGATGATAATCATTAGCGCCGTAATAGGGTAGAAATCATAAATAACAATTGCCAGCGTCATAAATATAATAACACGAATAGTCTCAGCAATACGAAAAATCGTATAACTTTTCATTCTTTCAAATATTTGGCGTGCCTGTTTTATAGCATCGACAATGACTGTTAAACCCGGTGCCATCAGTACAATATCTGCTGCGGCTCGGGCTGCATCTGTAGCACCACTAACCGCAATACCACAGTCTGCTTTTTTCAGTGCCGGTGCATCATTGACTCCGTCTCCCGTCATACCGACAATGTGGTCGGCTTTTTGAAGTTCATCTACTATAAAGTATTTGTCTTGGGGAAAAACCTGTGCGAAACCGTCGGCATCCTCAATGAGAGCAATAATTTCAGACTCATGTTTTTTGACACTCCCTTTTGGCAGCGGCATATTGTAGAGTTCTTTTTGTACCTTTTGCACTATTTTTTTCACACTTTCATCAATTTCATTTTTAGAAGCACTTGGATGGATTGATTCTGTAATGGCCTTAGAGAGAATTTTTGAGAGATAAATATACTCTTCAATAGATTCCCCTTTAAGCGTATGAATATCTTGTATCTTTTCACCGATATTTAATAAAGAAGCAATGTATTTGGCAACGGCAATATTATCGCCGGTAACCATTTTGACAGCAATACCCTTGGCTTTTGCCTCGGCAATTGCTTCTACAGAATCCTCACGAGGAGGATCAAAAAGAGGAATAAGACCGACAAAGTGGTAGATATCCTCTTCACATTTACGAAATGCAACACCTAAAGTTCTAAACCCTTTTGAAGCAAATTCTTCAACTTGTTTATAGGCTTGTTCTTTGTCAAACTCTTTATCATCACTTTGTTCTATAATGACTTGAGGTGCCCCTTTGGTGTAAATTAACTCACAATCTTCACCCTCGTATATACCTTCTGTTCTTTTGTGAACAGGATCAAAAGGGAGAAATTTTTTCAGTTTTTGCAGCGGTAATTTGTCTTCTAATTTATTTTGATGGATATAGTCAAATATAGGTTTTTCAATAGGATCTTGATTTTCCTCTTTACTGGCAAGTGCTGCATAAATCATAAGTTCTTGTGCTGTGTAGCCATTTGCAAGATACGGTTCTGCCAGACTCATGCGATTTTGAGTAAGCGTTCCCGTTTTGTCAGAACATAATACGTCCATACCTGCTACTTCTTCAATGGCAGCCAAACGACTGACAATTGCCTGTTTTGCAGCCAAAACCTGTGCGCCGATGGCCATTGTTACGGTAAGTACCGCAGGCATTGCCACAGGAATGGCAGATATGGTTAATACAAGAGCAAAAACTAAGAGCTCTATTGTCGGCTGGTTCGTTTTAATACCGTGATAGATAATGATTGCAATCATTGCAATTGTCAGAAGAATTAAAAAGTTTCCGACTTTAATAACCATTTTTTGAAAATGGCTGACTTCTTCATTTTGTGCTTTTGCAACAAGTCCCACTGTTTTACCAAAGTAGGTGTTTTTTGCAGTTGCTGTAACAGTGGCAAGCATTTCGCCTTGTTTTATAATGGCATTTGCATATAAATCATCTCCTACTTTTTTATGAACAGGCAGTGATTCTCCCGTAAGTGCAGATTGGTCTACGAGTAAAAAATATCCTCCGCTGAGAAGTTTGACATCGGCTGGAACAATATCACCGATTTTAATTTTTATGATATCATCAGGCACAATCTCTTTGGCATCTATCTCCTGCCACTTTCCATCACGCAAAACGACAGCCTTGCGTGCAAGTTTCTTTTTAAGTACAGAGATGGCATTAAGTGCTTTTGCTTCTTGGTAAAAATCAACTATTGCATTTACAAAGAGTAAAATTATAATAATGGTAAAGTCTTCCCATCTGTGCGCAAGAGCAGAGAGCACTGCTGCTGCTTCTATCATCCACGGAATTGGTCCCCAGAATCTTCTAAAGAGACGATGAACCCAGTTCTCCTCTTTTTCATTGAGCTCATTATAACCATACTTTTTAAGACGTTCTTGTACTTCTTCTTGTGTTAAACCGGTTAAACTCTTATCACCTGTTTCCATTCTAATTACCTTAATAATATATCTTATAAAAACATTTTAGCACAATATGATATAATAAGAGAAAAACAAAGGCTTATGTGATGAAAAGCTCAATCATTGAGAGTATTAAATCGCTTCCTCCTCTTTCAAAAACCATTATTGATATAAATAGAGTTTATGCAGATGAAGAGGCTGGAATTGGTGACTTGGCAAAGGTTATCGAAGGTGATCCCATGATAGTTGCCAATTTGCTTAAAAATGCTAATTCTCCACTTTATGGATTTGGTAAAGAAATTAGAAATGTTACACAGGCTGTTTCACTTTTTGGAATGAGTATGACACGCTCTATTGCACTTGGAAATTCTGTTCGTAAACTTTTAAATGTAGATATGCAGCCTTATGGAATCACAAGTGAAAAATTTGCCGAGGTATCTGCAATGCAGGCTACACTTATTCGTAAATGGTATTCTAAAGTAGATAAACAAAAAGCTGACAAACTCTATTTAGCTGCATTTCTACAAGAAACTGGAAAAATATTAATCGCAAGTGATGTTATTCAAGAAGATGAAGATGTGAGCTTTAAATCAGAAGCCCAGCATTCAAATAATTTGGCACAAGTAGAAAAATCTTACGTAGACGTTACGAGTGCAGAGGTTACGGCAGAAGTCTTTCAGCATTGGGGATTTGATACAGAGTTTGTAGAGATGATTCATTATGCAGATAACCCATCTGCAGCACCGGATGAGATGAAGGAGTATTCAACTGCTTTAAATATAGTAAAAACTGTGTTGCCAGTTAATGCTCCATTATCAGAACAGGCAATTAATTTTGGACTAAGACATGCAAGTGATGCAGGGTATGATGAAAATCTGCTTCAAGAGACTATTAATGATATGCTTGATGCAGTTAAGGCATCTTCATGAGCAAAACTGTTACAGTTATAGATACATTTGGTTTTTTCTTTAGAAGTTTTTATGCTCTTCCTCAACACCTGCGTACAAAAGACGGTTTTCCCACCGGGCTTTTGACAGGCTTTACCAATTTTATTGCAACACTGCAAAAAGAACATGACAGTGATTATATTATTTTTGCCATAGATTCCAAGGGTGAAACCTTTCGAAATGAAATAGATGTAAATTATAAAGCAAACCGCAGTGCTCCGCCGCCGGAACTCACACAACAGCTTCCTGTTGCTATAGAGTGGATAAACAAGATGGGCTACAAAACACTTGGAAAAAGCGGTTTTGAAGCAGATGATATTATCGCAACAGTCGTTCGCTGTGTAAAAGAGAAAGGCTATAAAATAAGGGTTGTCTCTCATGACAAAGACCTGTACCAGCTTATAGATGATGATAAAGTAGTTATTGTCGATGCCATTAAAAAGAAATATGTAAACGAAAAAGCATGCTATGACAAGTATGGAGTAACCCCGAAGCAGTTTATAGATTACCAGTCAATACTTGGAGACAGTGCGGATAATGTACCGGGTGTAAAAGGTATAGGAAAAGTCGGTGCTGAGAAACTTTTAAAAGAGTACGGCACACTGGATAATATTTATGCGCATATTGATGAAATAAAAGGTGCAACACAAAAAAAACTTATAGAATCACGTGAACAGGCTTATATGTCAAAAGAGCTTGTAACTCTGCATCCTAATGTTTTTGAGTGTAAAGAGTTTGATTTTGAAGAGTATAAAATGGATGTGGAAAATCCATTTTTAAATATTTATGATGAACTTGTCAAGTATGAACAAAATGCAATTCTCAGAACACTTCATGCAAAAAATATGGTAACTCCCGAGCAGAAGGAAAATGCGCAAAAGCTCCAAGAGTCTTGCACTGATAAGAGTGCAAAGCTGGAATTTAAAGCAACACTGCTTAGTGATGAAAAAGAACTCAACAGTGTTCTTAATAAGCTTAATAAAGAGACCATAGTGGCTTTTGATACAGAAACAACAGGACTCGATTATATTAACAACAAACTCGTAGGTTTTAGTTTTTCTTTTAATGATGAAGAGGCCTATTATGTTCCTTTTGGACATTTTTATCTCGGTGTTGCAGATCAGGTGAGTAAAGATGTTGCAAAACAGGCAATGCGCCGTATTTTTAATTCTAAAGTAGTAGGTCACAATATAAAATTTGATTTGCATTTTGTGACACGCTTTTTAGAAGAAAAAGATTTACCTGTATATTGTGACAGTATGATTTTAGCATGGCTGATTAATCCGGAATCAGCACTCAGTCTGGATAAACTTTCAGACAAACTGTTAGGTCATGAAATGGTTCATTTTAAAGATACAGTAAAAAAAGGTGAAAATTTTTCTACCGTGGAACTTGATGATGCCTGTGTATATGCTGCAGAGGATGCTTTTATAACAAGAAAACTTTATAAACTTTTTTTGAAAAAACTTGAATTACAGGATGCTACACATCTTATAGAAGAAGCAAAAACGGTCGAAATTCCTTTTATGCATACACTACTGAAAATGGAAGAAGAAGGTATAGAAGTAGATACAGGTTTTTTAGAAAAGTTTTTGGTTGAGGTAAAAGAGACTCTGGAATATTTGACAAAAAGTATTTATGAACTTGCAGGTAGTGAATTTAACATCAATTCTACACAACAACTTGGCAATATACTCTTTGAAAAACTTGGATTACCTGTAGGTAAAAAAACAAAGACAGGCTATTCAACAAATGAAAAAGTGCTGAGTTCATTAAAAGACAAGCATCCTATTATTCCTAAACTTTTAGAATACCGTGAAGTTCATAAACTTTATTCAACTTATATAGATCCTCTTTTGAAGCTGGCGAATGAAGACGAACAACATCGAATTCATACCTCTTTTGTTCAAACTGGAACAGCAACAGGAAGGCTCAGTTCAAAAAATCCTAATCTGCAAAATATCCCGACACGGACACCGCTTGGCGCAAAAATCCGTAGAGGATTTGTGGCAGGAGAAGGAAAAAAGTTCATAGGAATTGATTACTCGCAAATGGAACTTCGACTTCTTGCACATTTTTCACAAGATCCTGTTTTAGTAAATGCATTTATGCATGATAAAGATATTCACCTCCAAACTGCTATTGTACTCTTTGGAGAAGAAGAGGCAGCGCACAAGAGAAACATAGCAAAAACAGTAAATTTTGGCTTATTATATGGAATGGGTCCAAAAAAACTCTCAGATACACTCGGCATAACAACTAAAGAAGCCAAAGAAATCATAGAAAAATATTTTGAATCATTTCATACCGTAAAAGCATATTTCCGTTCCATCGTTGAGAGCTCAAAAGAGAAAGGTTATGTAGAGACATTACTGGGACGCAGACGTTACTTTGATTATGAAAATGCGACACCGATGTACAGAGCAGCTTATGAAAGAGAATCAGTAAATAGTGTTTTTCAGGGAAGTGTCAGTGATGTTATAAAGTTAAGTATGAATAAGATTCATACTATTATAAATGAAGAAAAGCTTCAAGCAAAAATGCTGTTGCAAATTCATGATGAGTTGATTTTTGAAGTCGATGAAAAAGTGGCTGATGAACTTGGCAATAGATTTAGAGATATTATGGATCATATTGTAGAGTTAAATATACCGTTAAAAGCAAGTTTAAATATTGGCGATAACTGGGGAGAATTAAAGTAATGCAGTTTAGATACATCGGTAAAAGTGGTTTGAGAGTAAGTCCTATATGTCTTGGAACTATGACTTTTGGTACGCAGACACCCGATGAAAAAGTGGCTTTTAAAATCATGGATAAAGCCTATGATGCAGGCGTGAATTTTTTTGATACGGCAGAACTTTATCCTGTACCCCCATCTGCAAAACTTGCAGGTTTGACAGAGGAGATAGTAGGACGTTGGCTTAAAACTAAACCACGCGATAGTATTATATTGGCTTCAAAAGTTGCAGGTGCGGCAAACGGTTGGTTTGTGCCGCCTATTCGTCATGGGCTTACAGCTATAGATAGTTTTCATATTGAACGCGCTATAGAAGGTTCTTTGAAACGTTTACAGACAGACTACATAGATTTGTATCAAATGCACTGGCCTGATACTGTTGTGCCCATTGAAGAGAGTTTAAAAGCATTCGACAGATTGGTGCAAAGCGGTAAAGTCCGTTACATAGGAACATCAAACGATACGGCATACGGGACTTCAAAAGCATTAATGACAAGCGAATTTAAAGGATATGCAAGATTTGAGTCTATTCAAAATAATTTCTCACTTTTAAATAGAAGATTTTTGGATGAACTCTCTACTTTATGTGAAAAAGAGCATGTTTCACTACTACCGTATTCACCTCTTGGAGGTGGTGTGTTAAGTGGAAAATATAATCAACCGACAAATGCGCAGGGCAGATTTAGTGCCTATATGAATGCAAGTGATTCAAGACAGCGTCTGATGGCGCAAAGATTTGTCAATGATAAAACACTTGCTTCTACGCAAAAGTATCTTAAAATAGCGCATGATGCAGGATTGGACCCCGTAACAATGGCTACAGCATGGTCAAAGCAGTTTTCGTTTGTTGCCTCTACAATTATAGGCGCAACAGAACCCCACCAGCTCGATGCAAGTCTGGCCGCAATGGACTTGGAACTCTCAGAAGAAGTTTTACAGGCATGCGACAAAGTACATCAAGAAATTTTATACCCTATGGGATAATGTTTTAAGAAGAAAGAGGCAGTGGACTCGGTTCGCTGAAATAGTATCCTTGCGAATACTCAATTCCTAAATCTTCTACTACCTTCTGTACACTTTCATTGTGTACAAACTCTGCTACACAGGGAATATTTGCATTTTTAGCAAAAAATACAATGGCTTTGGTGATTTCATAGCTTTTTGGATTTGTGTCAATATCTTTTATGTACTTTGCATCAATTTTTAAAAAGTCTATATCAAGGTTTAAAATACGTTCAAAATTTGAATATTCCACTCCAAAATCATCAATGGCAATAGAATAGCCTTTTTCTTTTAAGGAACTGAGCTGTTTTATATGATTTTTCTTTCCGCTTGCGCTGATCCCTTCAAGTATCTCGAGGGTAACACGTGCAAGCAATATATTGTATTGTGCAGACTTTTTATTTAAATACTCGAGTATATAGTGTCTTATTAAATCATCTTCAGTGATATTAATTGAAAAAGTGTAATCATTATCTGCCATTATTTTGAAAGTTTTGTCTATCATTATTTTTGTAATTTCCGGTATAAGACCGGATGAATGAGCAGGTTCCAAAAAGAGATAGGGTGATAAAATTTCTTCATCCTTTTTGATTCTGGCAAGAGCTTCTACTTTTGTGATTGTACCGCTTCTGTTGTCTCTTATTCCTTGAAAAAACGGAATTATTTTATCAGATGCGAGGGCATTGTATAAAATATTGTTCGCTTCAATAAATTGTTTTCTTTTGGCAAAGCATATATCTTCTTCTTCATTGTTGAAGATATAAAGAGAACTTCTTCCTCTGCCTTTTGCATGTTTTAAGGAGATAATAGCATGCTTAAATAGGTTTTCATTACCTGTTGCCGCTCCATAGGTAAAAGAGATATTTAAGGCGATAGAATCAATAAGAAGTTCATGCGCATAAAAATATTCTTTAATTTTTTCAACATCTTTTTTTATGTCTGTATCGGGACCAAGGACAATGGCAAACTGGTCAGCTTCTAGTTTGCATATTTTTTGATATTTTAATTCTTTGTTTAGTATATTTGCTACCTGTATTAGGAGCTTATCTCCTATTTCAAAACCGTAGGTATTATTTATATAGCTAAAATTATTGATATCAAGAAGTAGAAGTATTTGCTCTTTATTTTTACTTAAAATTTCATCTAAATATGTTTTATTATGCAGTCCTGTTAAGCTGTCATAATAAAGCATACGCTGTAGTTTATTTTCAATTTCTTTGTTTTTTAATACAATATTGACGATAGATGCTGCTGTTTCAAGCAGTTTTTTATGAAAAGGAGCCGGCAGACGATGCTCAAATGATGAGAGGGCAAAACTTCCTATAGCTTTGTTGTTCTCATCTACAATGGGCATAGACCAGCATGAACAAAGATTAAAATCAAAGGCGACTTTTCTCAAGTCCACCCATCTTTCATCTTTAAATGTATTTAATACATACTGAGGTTTATTCCTAAATACGGCATTTCCGCAAGAACCACCGCCGGGTCCAGGTTTAAGATTTTCTAAAGCTTTCCATCCTGATTCAGGAATAGAGGGCGCAGAAAGTACACTCATTAGCCCTGTTTTTTTATTGACAAGCATAATGGATGCTACAGAATTTGGTAAAAGCTGTTCGGTTAGAAGACATAGATGCTGTAAAATATCATCATAATTGTGGTAAAGAGCTAATTTTTGTAAAATGGCACTTTGTATATTGAGAATATTTTCATACTCTTTTGGGGTGATGTTAAGCTGGCTAAGTTGCGCTTCATTTAAATTTTCGCACACAAGTTTTTGTCCCACAATTGTCCTTATTTATAAGATAAAATAATAATATCATACAGTTGCTTAATTTGACTATTGTTTTTCTCTTGTAATTGAATAGATAAAGCTGAAAACTTCGGCAATTGCTTTATACATTTGGGGCGGTACTTCTTTGTTTAGTTCAACTTTAGACAATAGCTCTATCAAATCTTCATCTTTTTTTATAGGTACACCATGCTCTTTCGCAATTTTAATGATTTTTTGTGCAGTAGTACCTTTTCCCTTGGCACTGATAACAGGAGCACGATTTTTTTCTTTGTCGTATGTAAGAGCTACTGCTTTTTCTTTCATACTTTTACCTCAAAATCCATTGCCAAATTATCATTTATCTGTTTTTCATATATATTGGACTTTTCATTTATAAAGCGAATTTCTTTGGGTGTTATGTTTACATGTAAGAGCTGTTTCTTGAGTGTTGGCAAATTTTGCTGCAGTATAGATTTCAATGCTTCACTTTTAGTGTTAATGTTTATATTGAGCTGGTCATTTTGAAACAGTGCCAGTCGTAAATCAAGCTCTCCGTAGCTTTTTAAGTTTAAATGAATATCACAAAAAAATCTGTCATCTTTAGCATTTTTAAGTGTTATATTACCATCTTTCAAATCTTTCCATTCATAGGGTATATATAAAGAAGATGCATTTGAGAGATGCGATACGAGTTGGTTATAGTCAATTTGGAGCAAAAGTTTGTCTATGTGTTTGAGTATTTCTTGTTTATTGGTTTGGGTTGAATTAGCTAATTCATCATGCGCCTTGAGCAAAAGAGCCTTGATGTCAGAGCTAAAAAGCTCTTTTGGATTTTGCGTATTTTTTATATTTGATTCTAAAAACAGACCGGAAGTTTGCATTTTTGTTTTTAACTCTTTTGGATTAATTTCTTTTATATTTGTCAAAAAATTTTCAAGAGTTTTTTCCAAAGACAAAGGATTTTTTTCTTGTTTTAGTGTTTGAATAAGCTCTTTAATTGTTGTATTTGCATTTGAGAGACTTTTAAGTGTAGGATTGTTTTTAAGGAGTTCTAAGAGCAATTTATTTTGTGCAGTATCTGATGTTGTTGCGCGTTTGAGTAGCGAGTCTAAGATTGAGCCTAAATCTTTTGACTGCGTAAGTGTCTGTAACTCCTCGGGTGATGCATTCTTTAAAACCTGTGCCAAAGCTTTATTTGTATTTGGCAAAATTAACTGTAAATGCTTAGCTGCGGTGTTATTTAAATTTATCATAGTACAAGTTTATCATAGTTGAGTATAATACGCAAAAAGTAAAGAGAGAATATGGATAAAAGAATAGAAGAAGTTTTACATATTTGGCATACATATTTTGAGGATGAGAACAATCAATATTCTGAATATGAACCCTCAGATATTGAGTATTTTGTCGGTTGTATGCTCTATAATCATTTTGCATTTTCAAAAGCACTCGATAATTTAAAGACGATGGATTTGAGTTATGATTTTTTATCTGCATGCGGTGATGAGTATGATGATATTAAAGAGATAATCGCGGCAATAAACTTTGAAGACGAACAGAAAGCTTTAAAATTTTTACAAAATTATATACAAGAAGCCAAAGCAAAATATACCAAGTCTGAACTTTATCTTTTAGACAGATTAGAGTACCATGTAAATGCAATGGCCCAGCGTTATGAAAAAGATGTAGATGTGCAAAGAATAGACTTTGAAAATCCGCTTTTAAGACAATAGTTTTACAATGAAAAAGTATCTTATAACAGCCAATCCCTCGTATTTTCAGCTCAGAAAATATATGCCGGATTTCGCCCTTTACCGCGATAAAGAAAATAAAAATTATGCAGATGAGGCACAAAATTTTGTGCAGATGTGCAAACCGCTTAAAATTCTCAAAGTCTTTTTGCATCAAGATTATGAATTAGCTGCAAAATTGGGAGCACACGGTGTGCATCTGACCTCAAAACAGTTTGATGAGATACCAAAAGCAAAAGAGCTGGGGCTTGAGGTTATCATCAGTACGCATACACACGATGAAGTACATGTAGCTGAGGCAATGGGTGCCGATTATGTAACATACAGCCCTGTATTTGCCTCGCCTGATAAAGGAGAGCCTAAAGGTGTAGAAGATTTACAAAGTATTGTCTCTATGACTGATGTGAAAATTTTCGCACTTGGAGGCATCATAAGCCAGAAAGAAGTAGATGCAGTAGCAAATACAGATGCATACGGTTTTGCCTCTATTCGATACTTTTTATAATATTTTTTTGAGTATCAGAGTGTTTTAACGCAATTTCGCTAAAATCTATAATTAATTAAAACTGGATGTAATAACTATGAGTGAAGAGCAAAAAAAACTACTTGAACAACAACTTTGGAACATTGCAAATACTCTTAGGGGCAAGATGGATGCGGATGAGTTTCGTGACTACATACTAGGATTTATCTTTTACAAATATCTCTCTGAAAAAATTAACGATTACGCAGACAACTTACTTAAAGAGGATAAGATACTTTTTTGTGACTTAGATGAAAACAGCGAAGAGGGCAAAGAGATGTTAGAAGCCATCAAAGAAGATGCCATCGAATCACTCGGCTATTTTCTCAAACCTTCAGAGCTTTTCTCCGCCGTAGCCAAAAGAGGAAACTCAGACACGAACAACTTCATCCTTGAAGATCTCACGGGCATACTCAGAAACATAGAACAAAGCACTATGGGGCATGAGAGTGAAGATGACTTTGAGCATTTGTTTGAAGACTTAGACCTTACAAGCACGAAACTTGGTAAAACAGAAGAGGCGAAGAACAAGCTCATAGCAAAAGTGCTCTCTCACCTTGATAAGATAGACTTTGAGCTGAAAAACCATGACCGTGATGTACTGGGTGATGCGTATGAGTACTTAATAGCGCAGTTTGCAAGCGGTGCAGGAAAAAAAGCGGGAGAGTTTTACACGCCGCAGCAAGTGAGTAAAATCCTTGCAAAGATAGTCACCAACAAAAAAACAAAACTAAAATCAGTCTATGACCCTACATGTGGAAGCGGTTCACTGCTTTTACGCGTAGCCAAAGAGGTCCAAGATGTTAGCAACTTCTACGGACAAGAGCTTAACCGTACTACTTACAACCTTGCACGGATGAATATGATAATGCACGATGTTCACTACCGTAAGTTTGACATCAAGCAAGAAGATACACTTGAGAATCCGCAGCATAGAGACAAAAGATTTGAAGCCATCGTGGCAAATCCACCTTTTTCAGCGCACTGGTCGGCAAACCCTCTTTTTATGAGTGATGACAGATTTTCTCAGTACGGTAAACTTGCACCAAAATCAAAAGCAGACTATGCCTTTGTGCAGCATATGATTTATCAGCTTGATGACAACGGCACTATGGCAGTGGTACTTCCTCACGGTGTTTTATTTCGCGGAGCGGCAGAGGGGCATATAAGACGCTACCTTATAGAAGATAGAAACTATCTTGACGCAGTCATCGGACTTCCTGCAAACATCTTTTACGGCACATCAATACCTACATGTATCTTAGTCTTTAAAAAGTGTCGTGAAGACAGCGAAAATGTTCTTTTTATAGATGCAAGTAATGAGTTTGAAAAAGCAAAAAACCAAAATGTACTGACAGATGAAAATATTGACAAAATTATCACTACTTTTAAAGAGCGAAGTACAATAGATAAATACTCTCACCTTGCAACACTAAAAGAGATAAAAGAAAACGATTACAATCTAAATATCCCGCGTTATGTAGATACCTTTGAAGAGGAAGAGCCCATAGACCTAAACGCAGTATCACAAGAGCTCAAAGCCTTAGAAAATGAGATAAACACGACAAACGCAACCATAGCCTCATACTGTAGCGAACTTGGCATCGCTACACCGTTTTAAGAGATTATGATGCGTGTTACATGTAAAGTACCTGAGCTACGGTTTGCTGAGTTTAGTGGGGAGTGGGACGAGAAACAACTTATTGAACTGTCTAAAAATGGTTTTAGCAATGGAGCTTTTAACGACCCAAAAAAAGCGGGTCATGGTTATCGGATTATTAATGTAAAAGACATGTATATTGATGGAAGAATAAATATTTCTAATCTATTGAGAGTTGCACTTGATGAAAAAGAATTTTTGAAAAATAGAGTTGAATATGGTGATATTTTTTTTACAAGGTCTTCATTAGTTAAAGAAGGTATTGCATATTCCAATATAAACCTTAATAATGCAAATGATTTAACTTTTGATGGACATTTGATTAGAATGCGTCCTAATAAACAAAATTATTCACCATTGTTTTTATACTATAATTTTACTACTTTATATGCGAGAAAACAATTCATAATTCGAGGGAAAACAACTACTATGACAACAATAGGGCAAGAAGATATTGCTTCTGTTAAAATTGTTTTACCCTCAAAACTAGAACAAGAAAAAATCGCCTTTTTTTTAAGCTCGGTGGATAGTAAGATAGAACAACTCAGCAAAAAGAAAACACTGCTTGAGCAGTACAAAAAAGGTGTCATGCAAAAAATCTTCTCCCAAGAACTGCGTTTTAAAGATGATGATGAAAGTGAGTTTCCTGAGTGGGTTGAGAAGCAGTTGGGGGACTTTTTAATTTTAACATTGAGAAAAGTTCCTAAGCCAACAGAGAATTATTTGGCAATAG
The DNA here is from genome assembly GCF_000147355.1 of Sulfurimonas autotrophica DSM 16294. NCBI lineage: Bacteria > Pseudomonadati > Campylobacterota > Epsilonproteobacteria > Campylobacterales > Sulfurimonadaceae > Sulfurimonas > Sulfurimonas autotrophica. The sequence goes on along the minus strand of NC_014506.1, from coordinate 1,328,634 downwards.
GTATTAGAAGTCATTGTAAAGGTACTTTTCAAAAACCTGATTCAGAACCTCATAAAATTGCCATGGAAAAATTATTTTTAGTAAAAGAAAATGATTTAATTGTAAGTATTACATTTGCGTGGGAAAGTGCAATAGCAATAGTAAAGAAAGAAGATAAAAATGGTTTGGTTTCACATCGGTTTCCAACTTACACATTTGATGAAAAAATTGCCACTCATGAATTTTTTAAATATGTCATTATTCAAAAAAAATTTAGATTTATGCTCGATTTGATTTCACCGGGTGGGGCAGGAAGAAATAGAGTCATGAGTAAAAAAGATTTTTTGACATTAAAATGGAATATGCCATGTATCAAAGAACAAACAAAAATAGCAAACTTCCTCTCCTCTTTAGATAAGAAGATAGCACTCACAAACAAAGAGCTTGACGCTACAAAAGAGTTCAAAAAAGCACTCCTTCAAAAGATGTTTGTGTAGGTATGGGTGAAAAATGACAAAAACGAAATACTTACTTTATGCTTTCAAACAACAAAAGAATAATAAATATCTGTATTGGTATGAAACAGATGAAAAGTATTTTGTTCAGACAAAACCACCTAAATACCTACTAGATGCAAACAGTAAAACGTTAGATACGATAGATGAAGATGAGATTATACAAAACCCTTGGCTTGAATGGAAATCCAACGATGTACAAAAAATCATTTCCAAAGATGGTATCTGTATTAATTATCTCAAATCAACAAATCATGACTTCATCACAAAAAATGAAGATATGAAACTCCTTGAAATGTATAGTTATCTTGTAGAGAATTTTGACATATCCAAATCTTTTGGTTTTAAAACTATACAAGAGTGGCATAAGATGGTATTTGAGACTATCTACCCCTTTGCAGGGAAAAATAGAACTGTAAATATGAGCAAAGGCAATGGGTTGCAAGCTTGGGAATGGAGAGTTGAATTTTTAAATGGACTTCCTGAGTTTGATGTGTTTTTAAAAGAGATTTCTGTTAAAGAGTATGACAGTGTTGATGAGATTACGAATGATTTGGCAAAATGTACATGTGACTTTTTATTTATTCACCCGTTTAGAGAGGGAAATGGAAGAATTAGCAGACTTATATGTGACATTATTCTTGCAAAAAACGGTTTGCCTATGATAGGCTTAAAACTAAAAAAAGGCGATAAATATTTAGAGAGAGTTCATTCAGGTTACGAATGTAACTATGAACCGATGAAAGAGTTATTGCAGATGAAAATCGAAGAAGGGCTTAGGAATGAATAAGCTTGTAATGCTCAATAAGCTCTTTTTTTGTAGTTTTAGAACCTTCAACTTTAGCCGAAGTATAAACAGAATTAATAATCATCTTTTGCTTTTTTGCAGAGGAAGTAAAATGCTTGTTAGAGTTTGCAATAGTTTTTTTCATAATAATAAAGCTCCAATACATAATAGATTTTTAGTGCATTCATTATATACAAATTGCACTTACAAAGCAATAAAAAATACAAGGAATAAGTAGTGAGTACACAAAGCGAAGCAGTTCTAGAAGCCAACCTAATCAAACAGCTTGTTGATTTAGAGTATGAAAAAGTCACCATTAAAGATGACAAATGGCTTGAAGCCAACCTCAAAACGCAGCTCGAAAAACATAATAAGTTTACTATGAGTGACACAGAGTTTAAAAGAGTGCTCAACCATCTAAACAAAGGTTCTGTGTTTGAAAAGGCGATGATACTCAGAGATAAGTTTGTGTTGCCTCTTGATGATGGTACGAGCAAGTACATAGAATTTTTAGACTCAGAGCACTGGTGTCAAAACCTTTTTCAGGTAAGCAGCCAAATAACAGTTGATGGCACTTATAAAAACCGCTATGATGTAACACTGCTTATAAACGGGCTGCCACTTGTACAGATAGAGCTCAAACGCAGAGGCTTGGAGATAAAAGAGGCTTTTAATCAGATAAACCGCTACCAAAGACACTCTTACTCTTCAAACAATGCTCTTTTTAACTATGTGCAGGTCTTTGTCATAAGTAACGGAGTCGATACAAAATACTTTGCAAACAACCGTAAACAGTCATTTAAACAAACTTTCTTCTGGGCTGATGTGGACAATAAAAACATCACCAATCTTGAAGAGTTTACAAATGCGTTTTTGGAGCGATGCCACATCTCTAAAATGATTTGTAAGTATATCGTTTTAGCGCAGGTTCCAAAGATACTGATGATACTCAGACCGTATCAGTTTTATGCAACGGAATCTATCATAGACAGAGTTGAAAACTCAGATAAAAACGGGTATATCTGGCATACAACGGGAAGCGGAAAAACACTCACAAGCTTTAAAACAGCGCAGATACTTATGAAACTTCCTCATGTTGAAAAAGTTGTCTTTGTCGTCGATAGAAAAGATTTGGATTATCAGACCACAAAAGAGTTTAACAGTTTCAGTGACGGCTCAGTAGATGGAACGGACAACACAAAAGCACTTGTAAAACAGTTTAGTGATGATACGAAGCTCATCGTCACAACAATTCAGAAATTAAATACTGCAATAAGTAAAAAACAGTATTTATCTCAAATGGAAAAACTGCAGGACAAACACATAGTATTTATCTTTGATGAGTGCCATCGTAGTCAGTTCGGTGAAACACATTTGGCAATCACAAAGTTCTTTCATAAAAATCAAATGATAGGTTTTACAGGTACGCCGATATTTGCCGAAAATGCAGTGGGTAATAAACTTGGTAAAAGAACTACCACGGAACTTTTTGATAAATCACTTCATAAATATGTCATCACGGATGCCATTGCCGATGATAATGTATTGAAATTTTCAGTTGAATATGTAGGCAAATACAAAGATAAAGAGGGCAGTGCCTCAAATATTGATATAGATGTAGAAAACATAGACACTAAAGAGCTTTTAGAGAGTGATGAACGAATAGAAAAGATAACAGACTACATCATAGCCAATCATCCGCGAAAGACACATAGTAAGGAATTTACGGCTATGATGTGCGTGGGCAGTGTCGATATGCTTACAAAGTATTATGAACTTTTTAAAAGCAAAGAGCATAACTTAAAAATTGCTACAATCTTTTCTTACAGTGCAAACGAAGATGACAAAGATGCAGACGGGATTTACGAACTTGATGAAAGTGATGGTGCTAACGTAGATGAAGAGCATATAAATCAGCACTCCCGTGATAAGTTGGAGAGTTACATCGGTGATTATAACGCATTATTTGGCACGAAGTTTACAACACGAGATTCTCAAAGTTATTATAACTACTACAATGACATCTCAAAAAAAGTAAAAAACAGAGAGATAGATATACTTCTTGTAGTAAATATGTTTTTAACAGGATTTGACTCTCCAACATTAAATACACTCTATGTTGATAAAAATCTAAAGTATCACGGTTTAATTCAAGCTTTTTCACGAACAAACAGGATTTTAAATGAAAAAAAATCCCAAGGTAACATCGTTTGTTTTAGAAATTTGAAGAAAAACACCGATGATGCAATAGCACTCTTTTCAAACAAAGATGCCAAAGATATAATCATCATGCAGCCGTATGAGGAGTATGTGAAGTATTTCAATGAGGCATTTGCTAAACTGCTGCAAATAGCTCCAACAGTTGATAGCGTAGATACTTTACAGGGTCAGGGTGAAGACAAAGTATTGGAATTTGTGCAGACTTTTAGAAATATAATGCGGCTTAAAAATATACTCGGCAGTTTTAGTGATTTTAAATGGACTGATTTGTCTATGAGTGCGCAGGAGTTTGAAGATTATAAGTCTAAATATCTTGATTTGTACGAAAAGATTAAAAGTGAGAGAGGTGAAGGGGCTGAGAAAGTCTCCATACTTGATGATGTGGACTTTGAACTTGAACTCATTCATAAAGATGAAATCAATGTAGCCTACATCCTGCAGCTGCTTGCAAGATATAAAGATGCAGATGAAAAAGACAAAGAAGCACATAAAAACAACATTATGAGCATAATCAGCGGTCAAACACACCTGAGAAGTAAAAAAGAGCTTATTGAGAAGTTTATTAATGAAAATATGATAAATATCAATGACTCCGATACTATTGAAAATGAGTTTGAGAAATTTTGGGAAAAAGAGAAAGAAATAGCTTACGATAAACTATGTTCTGAGGAAAATCTTGATTGTGAAAAAGTCAAACAGGTTGTAGATACTTACATATATGAAGAGAGAAAACCTCTCAAAGATGATGTGGCAAAAACACTTAAAGTCAAACCGAAGTTACTGGAGAGAAAAAAGATAATTCCAAGAGTTTTGGATAAAATTGTAAAATTTGTAGATACTTTTTATGATTTGTAAAAAAGTTTTTATTTATAGCAGTTTTCCGGCTAAATAACCGCTGGCGAAGCTCCACTGTAAGTTGTAGCCTCCGCACGGACCGTCAAGATTCATCACTTCTCCGCAGAAATATAAACCGTCTATAATTTTACTCTGCATTGTTTTTGGATTAATCTCTTTGAGTGAGACGCCTCCTCTTGTGATCATCGCCATTTTAAAGCCGTCGTGTCCGGTAACAGTAAGGGGTGTCCAAGCAAGCAGTGAAATGAGTTTATCACGTTTTTTTCCTTCAACTTTTTTATACTTTGTATCGGGCTCTATTTTTGCAAGATGACACAGCTCAAGACTAAGTGCTTCGGGCAGGAGAGTTTTGAGTAGTTCAAGGACTGTTGTTATGTTCTCTTTGGTACTCTCTTTTTTGAAATGCTCACGTATCTGTTCTTCATTTTTCCCTTTTGTCAGGTTGAGCAGCAGTGGAACTTCCCCGTATTTTTTTAAAAGCGGTGTTACTTCTCTGGCAAAATCAAGTACGACAGGTCCGCGTATGCCGGAGTTTGTGAAAATCAAATCACCTATGGCGCGAAGTTTTTTATGTTTTTTTATATCTACACGCAGTTCAACTTTTGCTATGGTATCTGCACGGCAGTTTTTGACCCAGGTCTCTTTTGTTTTTAGAGGCATCATGGCGGGAGAGAGGTCGGTTATTTTATGACCGACTTCACTGGCAAGATTATAGCCGTCACCCTCAGCACCAAGAACGGGATAGCCCAGGCCGCCTGTTGCAATGATGATATTCGGTGATAAAAATGTTTCAGCCTCTGTTTTGACACCGTCAATATGATTACCTGTTGCTAAAAGCCTGGTTACTTTTTGATTGCATTTTATTGTAATACCTTGGCGCTGCATCTCTTCTTTTAAACCTGAAATAATAGTCGCAGAGGAGTGTGAAGTGGGAAAAACGCGAAAACCGTCAGGTGCATGTGTCTCTATGCCGATTTCTTCTAAAAAATTTATGAGTTTTTTATAATCAAATTCGTTGAGGGCATCCTGCATAAATCGTCCATCTCGTCCAAAACGAGCCATAAAATCTTCATTTGAGAGCGTATTTGTTAAATTACATCTGCCGCCGCCCGTGGCTTTTAATTTTGAAGCTATTTTTGAAAGTTTTTCCAAAAGCAGCACTTTTTTGCCTTCACGTGCCGCGATTATTGCCGCAATGATTCCAGCTGCACCGCTTCCGACAACTATTAAATCATAATTTTCTTCATTCATACTGTAATTTTAGTATAATTGCATTAATGAAAACTTATTATGGCGACAGAGAGAAGTGTTATAAATGTTACAGACCCAAGAGCTCGTGTATGTGTGGACATTTTGAGCATATAAATACGCAGACTAAATTTGTAATTTTAATGCATCCAAAAGAGTTTAAAAAAGTCAAAAACAATACAGGGCATTTTACACATCAAAGTCTTGATAATTCTGAACTTTTTATCGGCATAGACTTTACATGTAACAAAAGAATTAATGAGATTATTGCAACCCATGAGAGTTACATCCTTTTTCCTTCGCAAAATGCGCTAAACTTGACTACCACATATCCAAAAAACAGTGAAAAACCTATGGCAATTTTTTTGATAGATTCTACCTGGGCATGTACAAAAAAAATATTTACACAGAGTGAAAATTTAAAAAAGCTCAAACATATGAGCTTTACAACGACAAAAACATCACAGTATCAGATAAAAATACAGCCTGATGAAAATTATCTCTCTACGATAGAATCGACTTTGGTGGTGCTTGAATTATTAAACAAGTGGGAAGTTGAACATGTGGAGCAAACAGCGTTGCATGGTTTTTTACGACCTTTTCAAAAGATGATAGAGTATCAGCAAAACCTCATTGCTAATCCTAAAAGTCATGCAGTGAGATTTAAACGTAATACTTTGAAAAGTTAGGCGTTTACTACAGATTTAGCCCAAGTTTCAACAACACTGTGGAGCTGTTCATTGGGTACTTCTAAAAAGTTTATTTCAAAACCATCTTCAAATTCGCAGATACCTATACTTCTTGGACGAACTGCCAGTATTTTAGCATTTGGAAGCTGCTTACCAAAACAGAAGATGACGTTTTTTGCATCTTTTATTTCAGGTGCAATGACGCCCTCTTGCATTGAAGAAGTATGTTCGTAATGGTCAAATAGTGCAATAAATTTAGCAATAGGATGATTCTGTATAAGCTGTTTGAAATGTTCTACTATTTCATCTGCATTTTTGAAGCTTGTTTCATTTTTGTTTACATGTAAAGAAAATACAGGGTATTTTTCCATAAAAGTTGTTTTTGTCATATTTTAATCCTTATTATAATTAAATGTAAGTATAGCTTATAATAATTATAATAAGGTTAGATAAAAAAGTTATTTATTAAACATTATAGAGCCGAGTCGCACCATATTTGAGCCGCACTCTATTGCCAGTTCAAAATCTCCGCTCATCCCCATAGAACAGATTGTTGCATTTGGAAGCTGTTTGTAGATTGCATGGGTTGTCTCAAAACTTTTCTTGACTACCTGTTTATCATCACTATGTGCACCTATGCTCATTACACCTTTTAGGTTTATGTTTGGACATTCACTTATAATCTGAGTATATGCAGAAATCGTATCTTCGGGCATAAAACCGTGCTTACTCTCTTCTTTTGCCGAGTTTATCTGCATTAAACATTCAAGCGTCATATTTTTTGCTTTTAGTTTCTTTTGTAGTTCCTCGGCAAGCTCAAGTGAGTCGAGTGCTTGAAAAAGGCTTGGATTAATATCTAAGAGATTGTTGATTTTATTTTTTTGTAAATTGCCTATAAAATGCCATTCCAGCGGCAAATCTTCCAGTTCTTTTGCTTTTGCTTTTAAATCCTGTACTTTGTTCTCACCAAAAGCTCGTTGACCGATATTGTAAAGTCTTTTGATATCCTCGGCAGTTGAGTATTTACTAACCGCAACAATTTTTACTATAAGATGATCACTTACTTTTAAGCGTGCAGTCTCAACGCGTCTGATTACATTATCTATATATAATTTGTACTCTATTTCATTCATTTTTTATCCTACTAATCTATTTATATCATTAAAAATTCCAAGTCCCATAAGACCAAACAGTATAACCCATCCGGCTATTGTCAGCTTAATAACAACTTTTTCACTCGGTTCTCGTCTAAAGAGCATTTCATATAAGTTAAACATTATATGTCCGCCGTCAAGTGCTGGAATAGGGAGTAAATTGAGTACGCCAAGGTTGACAGAAATTAGTGCCGCAAAAAATAAAACACTCATCCATCCTACTGCCGTTGCATCAGAGGTTAGTTTTACAATAGAAATTACTCCACCCATTTCAGAAGCGGGAACATCGCCCATAATGAGTTTTTTTACACCTGTAAAAATAAGAGTAGAAGCAAAAACTGTCTGATCAGTCGCATATTTTAATTTGTCTATGAAACCCAGTTTTTGTTCATGCATAACACCGGCTGCAGAAATACCTATCATCTTACGCTTGACATTTTCTCCGTACATATTTTTTGCATCTTGGAGTTTTGGTTCAAGTTTTATGAGTTTAAGGTATCCGTTTCTGTCTACTTGCAAGGCAATAGAACCTTTGGCTTCAGAAATCATGTGAGCCATCTCTTTCCAAGTGGTGATTTTTTTCCCGTTGATGTTCATAATGGTATCATTTGACTCTAATCCTGCTACAAAAGCAGGGGAGTCTTTGACAACTGTTCCGACAATGGGCGCTAAAACCTGAGGATTACCCAGCGCTATAATAAAATAGAGTATAAATGCAAGAACAAAATTCGCCGCAGGACCTGCTAAAAGAATTAAAATCTTTTGCAGAGGTGTTTTTGTATTGTAACTGTCTGCATCATAGCTTTTTTTACTCGGATCCGCATCATCTTGACCTTTCATCTTGACATATCCGCCAAGAGGAATAGCTGAAATACTCCAGTCTGTGTTAAAAGCACGAAAAGTAAAAAGACGCTTTCCAAAACCTATGCTAAATACTTCTACATAAACACCCATAAGGCGTGCGACCGTAAAATGCCCAAGTTCATGGAAAAATATAAGCCCTGAGAGGACTAAAAGTGAAACTAACCAACTCATACTATGCTCTCCTTCATAATTGCTTTTTTAAATCCCCAAAGGTATTCTAGCCCAGAATAAACAGTTAAGAATACGGCAAACCAAAGAAGTGCGGTACCGTAAGGCCAATGCATCAGTAAAAAACCTATGGCTATCATCTGCGCAACTGTTTTCACCTTACCTGACCAAGATGCTTTAACGCTGATGCCTTCACTGACGCCAACGGTACGAAGTCCTGTGATGAAAAGCTCACGTACAATGATGATGTAAATAGCCCAAGGTGAAGCATCTCCCATAACCATAAGTCCTAAAAATGCCGCAAGTGTGAGCATTTTGTCTGCAAGAGGGTCAAGGATGGCGCCAAGCATTGTCATTTGATTCCATTGTCTTGCAATATAGCCGTCAAAAAAATCTGTTGCAGAGGCTAAAACAAATAAAAGTGAGGCAAAATAGTAGTTCCAGGTAATGTCAAAACCGTTGGCAGTGAAAACCTGAGGATTAAGTATAATCCAAAACATCACGGGTGCAATAAGTATACGTAGGGATGCTAATAAATTTGGCAAATTGAGCAAATAGTTTCCTTAAATTTATAATAATGAGATTTTAGCTTTTTATTGCTTATCAACGGTTGATGTGATAAGATTAGCTATGATAAAAAAATGCCCCCTATGTCAAAACAGTGCAAGTTTTTTTTATAAAGAGAGCCAGAGTTACTTTACATGTAAGGTCTGTCATGGCATATTTGTAGATGAAGCACAGCTCCCTGATGAAAAAAGTGAAAAAGAGCGTTATGAACTGCATGATGATAATGCTGATGATGCAGGATATAGAAAGTTTGTTTCTCCCATAACTTCAAATATTGAAAGAAGTTTTACTAAAGAGGATGAAGGATTGGACTTTGGTGCGGGAACTTCTCGTATTATTACAAAAGTAATGCAGGAAAAAGGCTATGACATAAGTGCTTATGATCCCTATTTTCATCCTGAGAAAGAACTTTTAGAAAAAAAATATGATTATATAGCTTCTTGTGAGGTGATAGAGCATTTTTACCATCCTGCAAAAGAATTTGAACTCTTAAAGTCTTTGCTTAAAAAAGATGCAAAATTATTTTTAATGACAGATATATATGATGAGAGGATAGAGTTTTCTTCATGGTATTATAAAAACGATCCGACTCATGTCTTTTTCTATACGAAAAAAACATTTGAGTGGATACAACAGAGGTTTGAATTTTCAAACCTCTTGATTGAAAAAAGGCTGATAACCCTCTCTAACTAGACAGGGTCTTCAACCGATACGGCTTTTTTCTCATGAAAATGAAAGTGATCTTCCAAATCTGACATGTAAAGAAGTACCGGTACTACAATAAGTGAAGCCACGACGGCTGCTATAGTACCAAAAATCAAGGCAACCCCAAGACCGCCAAAAACTGCATCACTTGCAAGCAGTGTTGATGCCAGCATAATAGCTACTGCTGTGAGGAAAATTGGTTTTGCACGTGTAGCACTTGCATATGCGATAGCTTCAGCTTTGTGCATTCCTTTTTCACTCATAAGAGATTTTGTAAAATCAATCAGCAAAAGAGAGTTTCGTGAACTGATTCCTATAAGGGCAATAAAACCAATCAGTGATGTTGCTGTTAAAAAGAATGTATCCGTTGTGAAAATGTCCATTATCCAGTGACCGAAAATGACACCTACAATAGATAAAAATGAGCCTAAAAGAATGATACCGCTGAGAGTATAACTTTTATAGTAAATAACCATCAGTAAAAATATAAGGATTAGCGCAGCAATAAATGCACCGCCCAAATCTCTAAAAGTATCCATAGTGACTTTCATCTCTCCGTCCCAGATAAGTTTATAAACTTTATCTGTTTTTTTATCTGTTAGCATAAGATTAAACAAACCTGTCTTTTCGACTTTGTATTCATCACTGAATGTATTTATGATGGTATTTCTTGCATCAAGCAGAGGATAAACCTGAGAAACCATATCTGTTTCAGCCAGAACATTTGTCATTTGATGTAAATCTTTGCTCATAATCATCGGGTTTGATTTCTTAGGAATAACTGTTACAAGTTCAGTTACCGGAACCATCATTCCCTTTTTATTCATCAACTTTAGTGAAGTCAGTTTTGATTTAACAGAATCTAAATCTTTTTTACTAAATCTTTTTGATTCATCCGACAATCTTAAAAAGAGAGGAATCTGGTCGCTGTATTTATCTGAATTTTTGACAGATATGTCCATACCTTCAAAAGCAAGATATAAAATATTGTTAAGCTGTTTGACATTAAGTCCTGATTTGGCAATTTTTGTACTGTTAACTATAATTTCAAAAGTATCATACATATCATCTTGCATTATATCAATGTCAACCAGACCGTTTGTATGCTTGAAGACATCTTCAACACGAGCAGCTAATTTTCTAATTCCGGGTGCATTATCACCGTAGATTTCAGCAACAATAGCTGAGAGTGTCGGAGGACCTGCAGGTGGTTCTACAAAAGATATATGCGTATTTGGATAGAGTTTTTCACAATTTCCCTGTATGAGAGGACGCAGGCGTTGTACCATCATATATGACGGTTCTTCTCTTTCATGTTTTTTTGTAATATTGAGTACAATTTCTGCAACATTTTCTGAGTTCTTAAATTGACTTCCTTTAATGAGTCCGGCAAAATCAAGAGGTGAACCCATACCTAAAAATACTTCGGTATCAAGCACTTCTTTTTCTTGTATAACATAACTGCTTACACAGTCTGTAACTTCTTTTGTCTGCTGAATAGAACTACCAGTTGGAAGTTTTACATAGATATTAAAAGTATCATTATTTTTTCCCGGTAGCATTTTAGCTTTTACAATTTCTGTAGGCGATATCATTAAAACCGAGATGATGAAAGCTATTAATGTCGAGATAAGTATAAATTTTCTTTGAGCAGAGCTTTGTATACCGTTAAGTACTAATTTTTCAAATTTTTTAAACATTAATGCTCTCCTTTTTCATGTTTTGGTCTTTTTAAAATTCTCACCGCAAGGTATGGGGTGAAAATATATGCTACAAAGAGTGAAGCAATGAGTGCTACGGGAACATTCTCAGGAATTGGCTTCATAAATTGTCCCATCATACCGCCGACAAAAGCCATAGGTACCATTGTCATAATGATGGCAAGTGTTGCAATATTTGTCGGTGCTCCGATTTCATCTGTCGCTTTGACCATAAGTTCATCATTGCTTTCATGTGCAGATTCCACAGAATGATAATGTCTGTGAATATTTTCTATAACAATAATGGCAGCATCAACCAAGAGTCCTAAAGCAAGTAAAAATGCAAAGAGCGTAATTCTGTTGATAGTTTGACCACTTAAATAGGCTACAAAAAGTGTAATTGCCAAAATAGCAGGCACAGTAAATGTTACAATGAGTGATTCTCTCCATCCAAGAACAAATATAAGAAGAATAGCGATAATTACAATGGATAGAACCAAGTGCATAACAAGTTCATTTACCGCGTCATCAGCTCTTTCTCCGTCATTTCTCGTAATAACATAATTGACACCGATTTTATCTAACTCTTTTTTGTAATTTTGCAGTTCTTCTTTTACTTCATCTGCAATTATGACGGCATTTGTGCCTTGGAGTTTTGATACTGTAAGTGTGACTTGATTTTCAAAGGGCATAAATTTACCCTCTTTTTCTTTTTTACTGATTAGTGCTGATTTGAAGTTTTGAATATCATAAGAGTTTGTTACTTTTGCAACTTGTCTTAAATATATTGGCGAGCCCATATATTGCGCTACGATAATATCACCGACATCTTTTGCATCTTCTATGGCATTTTTTACACCAAGCATAACAATTTTATTCTTTTTTGTTTTGTTCTTAATTGCGGGAACATTATAAGAAACGGCTTGAACAGCTTGAGTGATTTGTCCCATAGAGAGGTTGTATCCGGAGAGTTTGTTTAAGTCTACTTCTATATTGAACTGGTGTTTATGTCCGCCTTTAAGTGCCGTAACTGCAACATTATTTAAACCATTGATGTGATGCTGGATTTTTTTCACTTTATCATAAAGCTCTGTCTGGCTCATTTGTCTGTCATTAGAATAAAAAGCAACAGTTACAATAGGAATATCAATATCAATATCCAAAGGTTTGATAATCGGCTTCATAGCACCTTTTGGAAACATATCGGCGTTTTGCATTATTTTGTCATATATTTTTAGGTTTGAATCTTCTTTTTCTTCACCTATATAAAAGGCTGCATTGACAACACCGACATTGTCCATAGCAGAGCCGTAAATATGCTCAACCCCTTTAATCTCTTTAAGTTTTCGCTCCAAAGGCTGTACTATTATTTTTTCTACCTCTTTTGCACTGGCCCCAGGCAAAGCAACTATTACGGTAGATCCACTGACAACCATCTGTGGGTTTTCTTCACGTGGCATAATTATAAGTGCCAAGTATCCGATTGCCAGTAAAGAAATTCCTAAAACTAAAGTAAGAGGGTTTTTAATAAATGATTTTGCCAGTTTTCCGGCAATATCCTTGGGATTATACGGTTTATGATGATTCATATTGTTTCCCCTTTTAGTTAATAGTTACAGTGGCATACATACCAGGGTAGACTGATTTGTTCAGTGTCTTAAATGATACTTTTATTTTAAAAGTATGTGTCATAGGATTTGAATTTGGAATAATTGCCGTTATTGTTCCAATGGTTTTGACTCCGATAGAAGGGATTTCCACTTTTACTTTTTTTCCATGATGGATAAGATTTAAATTACTTTCTGCAATCTCTGCCGAAATTTTCAAATCACTTAAGTCTGAAAGTACAATGGCAGGCATGCCTGGCATTGCCATCTCACCGACTTTGATGTTTTTGGCAACAACAACGCCGTTGTTTGGAGCCTTTACATGTAAGTATTTATATTGATTTTCTACTTCTTGGAGTCTTGCTTTGGCTATATTTATCATATCTTGTAGATTTTTTGCCGCAAGTTCGAGATTTTCTACTTCATACTTTGAAACCATATCTTTTTGAAGTAGTCTTTTGTAACGTTCAAGATTAAGTCTGACGTTTGTATACTGGTTCTCATACATTTGCAGCGAAAGTTCCGCCTGACGTTTTGCCGAATCAATTTCTCTAGAATCAATACTGTAAAGAACCTGTCCCTTTTTGACCTTTTCACCTTCACTTGTGTTCACATTTGTAACAAAACCCATAAAACGGCTTGTTATCATCTTTTGATTGTCTGAAATAACACTTCCTGAGAGTGTTAAAGTCTCAGCCATAAGTGAAGCCCCCAGTGCCAGTATCAGTAGTAGTTTTTTCATTTTAGTTTTCTCCGTTTGCTAATTTTTCTAATGCAAGTATTTTTTCTGTTCTTTTGTTTTGCGCTATTTGTAGTTGCAGTATTTTTTCTATTTGTGCAGACTGTTTTATGATGACATCACTCATAGAAACAAGTTTTTCTTTGTATCTGCCTTCATAGTTTTCATAAATAGCATTTGCCAAGTCCAGTTCTTTTTTGAGTGATGCAATTTCAACATCAACACCTTCTATTTCTGTTCTTATTTTTGCAATTTTTAAAAGAATCCCTTTTTTTGCAAGTTCAACCTGCGAACGCATTTTCAGTTTTTGTATTTTTGATTTTTCGATTTTTGCCGCATCTATGCCGCCGTCAAAAAGATTCCAGCTCAGTCTTGCACCTATTGTGTATGCTTTGTGTTTGTCTGCATCACCCAAAAAGGTATCATCTGCGGTGCTCATTTCGCCAAAAGCCCCAAGAGTAGGATAATAGGCAGCCTGACTCGCACTAAGCATATCTTTTGTGATTTTAAGTCCTGTTGCAGCTTTTTTTAAGTCAACATTATGATCTAAAATCTCTTCATCACTCATACCGGGCATAGCAACTTCTGCAGCAGGTGTCTGAATATGGTCTACTTTTTGGTTGAGTAAAAAACTGATATAGTGATACAACAGTTTTTTATTGGAGTTCATCTGCACCAAAAGTCTTTCAACGTTTCCTTTTTTAGCTTTAACTTCGAGTAAATCGACTTTTTTTGCATAGCCGACGTCTATCATTGTTTTTGTAGTGTTTTCCAATATATTTATATTGTCTAAAATCCTGTTGAGATTTTTTATGGAAGAATCAAGCAGAGCCATATCATAAAAACTTTTTTTGAGTTCATATTCTTTTTGCGTTTTTATTTTACTTTTATCTAAAGATTTCATCTCTTGCATTTTTTTCATAATGTCAGTATAAGAGCTGAGCATAAAACCTGTAAAAAGAGGCACTTCATATTTTAGTTTGCTTTGGAAAAAGCTTTTATAGCCAGGATAATTTAAATCATCCGGCGGTGTGTCAATATTTATTGACCCAAATTGTGCAAATCCGAAGTCTCTAAAAACGGCTTCTCTTGAAGCAAGTTTAAAACCAAATACATTTCCCGCGTCATTTGAACGTGCAATGTCTTGAGTAAAAGTTAATTTTCCCCAGTTTTTACCCGATATCGCGTCAATATCCTCTTTTGCAGACAGCTCATCAAATTTTGCTGCCTTAATTTCCAAGTTTTTTGTTTTTAAAAGCTGTAATGCTTGATCTAACGTCAGTGTATTGGTTGTTGACGTAGATGCATGTAACAGCAAGGAAAACGCAAAAATACCCACTATTTTTTTCATTTTTCATTATCCTTTTTATAATTATAATAATTTTAACTTTAAATTATAACATATATTTTATTTTCATATATCACATAAAAATCACATTTACGATTTTTTACACTTTTTGGTGTACAATGTGTTATGAAACTTTTATTTTTATTTTATATGATTTTTACAACACTGCTGTATGCAAATAACATTAAAAATGCTTTGCAGTACGAGACATCGCCATATTTAAAACAGCATGAGAATAATCCTGTGCGTTGGTATGTATGGAATGAAAAAACACTTTTAAAGGTAAAAAAAGAGCATAAGCCGATTTTCTTGTCTATCGGCTACTCAACCTGTCACTGGTGTCATGTGATGGCGAAAGAGTCTTTTGAAAATAAAAAAATTGCAAAGCTTTTAAATGACAACTTTATATCAATCAAAGTAGACCGTGAAGAGATGCCTCATATTGATGCACTGTATCAAAACATCTATTACCATGTAAACAAACGAACGGGCGGTTGGCCTTTAAGTGTTTTTATGACACCGCAAAGAGAAGTTTTTTATATAACAGGGTATATTCCTCCACAAAAAGAGTTTTATTCTGAAGGTTTTTCAAACTTGATAATAAGACTGTCAAAATTGTATAAAAATAAAAAAGCACTTAAAGAAAAAATAGACGAAATCCAAAAAGATGTTACCTCTGCAGTAAAAATTTCAAACCCTGGAGATGAAAATGTTTCACTTAGTACACTCAAAAAATCTCTCAAAAAATCATTTGATGATATTTATATCGGATTTGGAACAGGAAAAAAGTTTCCCGAAGCTTCAAAACTCTCTTTGATGATGGATTTGGCGGCTATAACGCAAGATAAAAAACTGCAAAAACAGTCTTTTGAAATGCTTGATATTATGGCACTTCGCGGTTTATATGACCATATAGGCGGAGGTTTTTTCAGGTACAGTGTGGATGTAAACTGGGAAATTCCACATTTTGAAAAAATGCTTTACAATCAGGCTGAACTTATTCCTTTATATCTAAGAGGTTACACACTGCGTCATAAAAAACTCTATAAAAGTGTGGTGCAAGAGACTATACTCATGACTCAAAAAAGATTTTTAAAAAATAATTTGTACTGGAGCGCGAGTAATGCAGACAGCCAAGGAAAAGAGGGTGAGTTTTTTACATTTACGACGCAAGAAGTAAAACAAGCTTTAAAAAATAATCCATATGCCGCAGAGATAGAAGATGCCATGGGATTAGGCATAGAGGGTAATTTTGAAGACAAAGTACATGTAAACTTCTATAATGATGACAGACCACGCGGCTTTGAGGCTTTTAAAAATAATTTAGAAAAAATCAGACAAAAAAAAGAGTATCCATTTATAGATAAAAAGATAAACACGGCATGGAATGCTATGATGATAGAAGCACTCTACAAAGCTTCTGTGATTGATAAAAGATATGCAAAAACAGCAGATAAAAACTTACAAGCTTTGAAAAATTTGATGTTTAGACAAGGGGAACTCTATCATCAAACTCTACTGGGTATAAAACCCAAACAAAAAGGATTGTTGGAAGATTACAGTTTTTTCATATCTGCTTTGATTGCAGGATATGAGGTTGATTATGATATACAAAAGCTTGATTTTGCGGAGTATTTGCTCAACCTTGCAAAGAGTAAATTTTATAAAAATGGTGTTTGGTACCTTTCAAATGATGGGTTACATGTAAAGGCGGGATTTAATGATAAATATTATACTTCTCCACTCTCAAAAATACTGCAGAATATACTGAAATTAGCAGCACTCAAGGCTTCTTTTGTGTATGAAAAATTTGCCAGAAAAACTATAGAGAATATCAAACCAGAACTTGCAGTAAAGCAGGCAAACGCACCGGCATTGGCAAAAGCCTACTTAATGCAGGAGTTGGGTGTAGTAACGCTTAAAAGTTCTAAAAAGAATTTGATAAATAATCAACAAAGAATTTTACAAATCAAATATCCATATCTTTTAAGTAAAGCTGTTGCGTATGAAAATTATCTTGTATGCACTATAAGACAATGTTTTATAGAAGATATATCAATTCAAAAAGTAATAAATTTTATAGATACAGATATGAGAAAACAATATAATTAAGTTTGAAGTTATTTAAAAATTCGAAATCTTCTATGCAAGTTGGCATATCCAAATGCTCCAACACTCAAGGCTATATAGAGCACTCCAATAAAAAGTAGTTGTTCTGCATTTGTTTTATACTCATAATAAAGAATCAGCAATGTTCCTATAAAAAGGGTAACAATTGAACTTATCGTGATGATATAAGAACTCTTTGTAGCATTTCTAATCTTGAAGTTTGCTATGGACATCAGGAATGATACCAGTAAAAAAGTGATACTTCCAAACTCGAGTATAAGTCTAAGACCACCAACAGCAATAAGTAAACTTGCTGTGCCGGTCATAGCAATAATGGCAGTTGTCGGAATATTGTTTTGTCTGTGTGATATGATTGGAGGTAAATATCCATCATCAGAAATTCTTGCCATTTGTCTCGAAGCACCAAAAAGTGTTCCGTTTATTGCGCTGCTTGTTGCTAATACAGCACCAAATATGACAAAATTTTGTCCGATATTCCCCATTATCTCGCCAACTCCGGAGGCCAGTGCCGACTCTTTGTTATGTATAAGGTCAGCTGCCGGAATTGCCAAAACAGCACCCAGAGCAATGATGAAGTATATACTGGCTACTAAAATGATAGCACTGTAAATTGCTCTTGGAATGTTTTTATCAGGATTTTCCATCTCATTGACTGCATTAATAACAAGCTGAAATCCTTCATATGCTACAAATGTAATTGAAGAGACGATTAAAATACTCATGAGAGGGGTTGAGTGAAAGTCACTCTGTACCATTGATGCAAAAGTATGAAAATCAATTTTTGCATAATATATCAATAAAATGGAAATGAGTGCTAAAATAATTAATTTTACATAAACCATCAAATCTTCTATACGTCCCATCCCTTTAACGCTCCATAAATTGATGAGAGCAAACAAGACTATGACACCAATCGCGACTATTTTTCGTATGACATCATTATGGGCAAAATCAAATCCACTGATAATATAGGAGGAAAAGGTATATGCATAAAGAGCCAAGGTACTGATGTAACCGAATATTGTATACCAGCCAATAAAAGAGGCCGCTAAATGTGAGGAGGGATATGTTCTTTTAAAAAAAGCATATGTTGCTCCTTCATCTTTGTAGTATACTCCCATTTTTACATAAGAGTATGCTGCTGCCCAAGCTACAAATCCACCTAGAGCAATGGCAAAGGGAGCAAGTGCTCCCACCATAGCGACGGATATACCTAAAATTGTAAATATACCACCGCCGACCATTCCCCCAACAGCAATTGCCAGCAGCTCTTTAAAACCAAGATTTTTCATAATTTTATTATACAGTTTTAACATTGCGCTAACATGAAAGGAGTATAATTTGTACATGAAAAAAATATTATGTCTTAATTTACTACTTTCATTCGCTTTGAATGCGCAAACACTGACACTGCAGCAGAGTATAGAAAAAACACTGCAGAGTCACCCTGATGTTAAAATTTTTACGCTTAAAACACAGCAATCTCATATGGGCTACAAATCTGCACGTGCAGATTACCTGCCTCAGGTGAACTTATCTGCTGAGTATAATCCTACACAGACCTATGCACTTCCCGTAAACGGAAAATTTCATACCATTAATGATACAGGCTGGAATATAGGAGCGAGTCTCAAACAAAAAATCTGGGATTTTTCCAAAACAAGTTTTCAAATAGACGCAAGTAAAAGAGATGAAGATATATCAAAACTTTCATTAAAAGATTTAAAAGTACTGCTCGCGTCAAAAGTAAAATCTTTGTATGAGCTTATGGTTGTCCAAAGTGAGGCAATTAAGGTAAGAGAAGCAGACTTACATGTAAAAGAGGTATATTATGCCCAGGCAAAAGCACTTTTTAAACAGGGACTTAAAACCCAAGCGGATACAAGCCGTTTTTTATCAGCTGTTTATTCGGCAAAAGATAATTTAGCCATTGCCAAGGCTTCCTATGAAAAAGCTAAAAATTCTTTGTCTTTATATATGGGAGAAAAAATTTCCGATGATGTAGATTTGCAAAGAGATGTTATAAAAAAAGATTTTAACTTTGATAAAAATACCGCAAAAGAGGTTCTAAGTACAAATAATGAGTTAAAAATTTATAATGAAACCATACAAAAAAATGTACTGCTGCACAAATCTGCCAAAGCTTCACATTACGGCTCGCTTGATTTACTTGCTTCTTATAATCGTGTAGGCTCTTTAAGCCTGTATGATTCGCAGCTTGTCGGTGTTGTACTGAATATTCCTTTATACAGTGGAGGACGAATATCTTCAGAAGAACAAAATGCAGAACTCGGGACGCAAATAGCAAAGCAACAAAAATCTTCTAAAGAGTTGGCACTTAAAGAAGAAATTAGTAATCTTGTTTTGGACATACGCAGGTATGATGAGACAATAGCCGCAAAAAAAGCACAACTAGATGCGGCAAAAAGTACACAAAGAGTGCTTGAGGGCAGATACAAAGAGGGACTTTCTACTTATATAGAAGTTTTGGATGCAAGTAGTTTGGTACTGGATGCACAACTAGGTTTGCTTGAAGCATATTATGAAAAAACATTGAGTATAGATAGAATTGAGTATTTAAAAGGAAAAATATAATGAGTAAAATAGTTAAATATACAATTTTTATAGTTGTAATAGCTGCACTGGGATTTGTTTTTTATAATAAAGTTTATATACCCAAACATACATTTGAAACTATGCAACTGAGTAAGGGTGATTTAAACAAAGAGGTCTTCGGCATAGGTGAAGTAGGGGCAAAAAATATTTATACTATAAACGCACAAACAGGCGGAAAAATACTACAGATAACAACAGATGAGGGAAAATGGGTAAAAAAAGGAGATTTACTTGCTGTTATAGATGCTGTTGATTTGCCTCAGCTCATAGAAGAAGCAAAAATGTCGGTATACAAAGCAGATTCTGAATTGCAGGCGACACAAAAAGAGCTGGATTCTCTGTTTGCACAAAAGGTCTTAGCCAAGCTGACGTATGATAGATATAAAAAGTTAAAAGAAAAAGCTTTTGTTTCACAATCAGAGTACGACAAGGCAAAAGCAGATTTAGACACTATACGAGCAAATATAAAAGCAATACAAGCGCATATAGACTCATCAAAAACAGAGGTTGTTCGTTTGCAAAAATCTTTAGAAGCTTTGAGCGTCAAGCTTTCACGTTATAAAATTTATGCTCCGGTTGACGGGTATGTCATTTCTAAAGATGCTGAGGTGGCGCAGAGTGTTGCAGGGACACAGCCTATACTTAAAGTAGTTGACCCTAAAACGGTATGGATTAAAGCCTATATAGATGAAAAAATAAGCGGTGATGTAAAAGTAGGGCAGCGTGCAGTAATTACGCTGCGTTCTCAAAGCAACAAGAAATTAAGCGGACATGTAAGCCGTATTGTAGCGCAAAGTGACGCTGTGACACAAGAAAGAGAAGTTGATGTCAGTTTTGATAAGTCGCCGATTCCTTTTTATATGAATGAACAGGCGGAAGTTTTAATCATGACTGAGCGGTTTAAAAATGTTTTGAAAATACCTGCTGACTTGATTGTATATCAAGGTGAAAAAGCCGGTGTCTGGGTAGAACAAAATAGACATGCACACTTCTTACATGTAAAGATTATCGCCCTCACAGATAAACAGGCAGCTGTTGAAAATTTGGATGAAAACACTAAACTTTTAATGCCGGATAAAAATAAAAAATCTTTGAGCGAGGGCATGAGAATTTACTAATGATAAATTTAGCACAAAAAGAGATAGTTCATACTTTTGGAAAATTTATAGTAACTGCTATGGGCGTGGGTATGCTTCTTGGCATTGTCCTTATAATGATGGGTGTTTATCGCGGTATGATGATAGATGCACAGGTACTGCTCAATGATTTGGATGTTGATTTTTGGATTGTTCAGGAAAATACTTTAGGGCCCTTTGCCGAATCATCGAGAGTGCATGAAGATTTAAAAGATACTATCAGGATTATTGAAGGTATAGACAAATCTGAAGGGATTACTTTTCAAAATCTGCAGCTTCCTTCCAAAGAGGGAGCCATTCGTGTTTTTGCAGTCGGATTTGATCCGTTTGGAGACATAAATCCTATAAATCCAGAGAGAATTATACAAGGCAGAGGAATTAATAAAAGTCATTATGAAATGGTTGTAGGCGATAAAACAGGCTTTAAACTCCATGACATTATTCATCTTGGACGAGATGATTACACGGTTGTGGGTATAACACACGGAACAGTCTCCTCAGGCGGAGACCCTTTGGTATATATAAGCTTAAAAGATGCACAGGAACTGCAGTTTTTGTACTCAAATGAAAGAATTAGAAATGACAGAGCCAGAGGCATAAACATTCTAAATTCTCATATAGTCAATGCAGTTATTGCAACAAAAAAGAGTGGTTATAATACAGATAAAATAGCCCAAAATATAAGAAAATTTAAACATAACAGTGTATATACAAAAGATGAAGAAAAAACTATACTTACTCAAAACCTGATAAAAATGGCTTCAAAACAAATTGGAATGTTTACGGTTATACTTGTTATTGTTTCAACCATTATTATTGCGCTTATTATCTACACTATGACGCTTGAAAAGATGAAAGAGATAGCGATTATGAAACTTATCGGTATACCAAATAGTATGATTATTAAAATGATAGTGCAAGAGACAATTATAATGGGTGTTTTAGCTTTTATATCAGGGAATATTTTTGCACATCTTATTTATGCAAAATTTCCAAAAAGAGTTGTATTGGAAATTCCGGACGCCGGTTTGCTTTTTATTGTTGTTATTTTTGCATCTATTTTAGCTTCATTGGTGGGTGTCAAAAAAGTAATTGCCGCAGACCCGTCAGAAGCGATAGGCGGTTGATATGAATAAGCAAGCAATAAAAGTAAAAAATTTAGTAAAAAATTTTGGAAAAGGTGATTCTCTTGTGAGAGTTTTAGAAGGAGCATCTTTTAGTGTGGATAAAGGTGAACTTGTAGCTTTGGTTGCTCCCAGCGGAGCCGGAAAAACAACACTTTTAATGATGATAGGCTGCGTGGAGGAACCGACAAGCGGTGCAATATGGCTCGGGAGTGAAAAAGTATATGATAATAAATGGCTGACTAAAGAAACCAGAAAAATCAGACGGGAAAAAATAGGTTTTATATTTCAAGAGCATTATCTCATTCCTTTTTTAAATATTATGGAAAATATTACATTGGTACCTCAAGCAAACGGTGTTTCAAAAGAAGAGAGTGAAAAAATTGCTTTTGAGCTTTTAAAATATTTTGAAATAGAAGATAAAGCTTATACAATGCTATCAGAACTTTCAGGCGGGCAAAATCAAAGAGCCGCTATTGCAAGAGCTTTGGCAAATAAACCACAAATAGTATTAGCTGATGAACCGACTGCGGCACTCGATTCGAAGCGTTCTGTGGATGTTGTAAAGATGCTCAAAAAAATAGCTATAGAGCAAAATGTGGCAGTAATTATGGTAACACATGATGAAGCTATGTTGCCGCTTTGCGACAGAATTTTAAAAATAGAAGATAAAAAAGTTGTTTCTTCTAAAAATCTACAAGGGAACATAATATTTTGATATCACAAAAAGATTCGATATACTTATGTAAATAAGAAACAAGTGGAAAAGTATGGACAATAAAAAACTCATAATTGCGATATTTATTACTCTTTTGTTAAATATGATATTTTTTTTAGAATTTAATAGAATGCAGATGAAAGATATTTTCAGGAATGCAAATGATATAGCCTCGAATCTTGAGAATAAATTGCATAACAGTATAAAGGCCGTAGAGTATCTTCATTTAGCGGCACTGCATATTTTTAACAATAAAGAAAAAATAAAACTACACAAAGCATTAAATATTAAATACATTAATGAGAATGGAAGTTATGCATTAGACAGCTATGAACCGGTAACTGCCATTTTAAATAAAGAAATAAATTTATTGGGATTTGGAAAAACAACACTGTCAGAAAAAAAGACATTACAAGAAATGGAAGCAGCATTGCGACTTGCTCCATTTTTAAAACTGATTTATATTCAAAATAAAAATTTTGCCTGGGTTTATTACTATTCAAAAAATCATTTTACGGTACTTTATCCCTATATATCATCTAAAGATTTTAACTTTACGCCTGCATTGGAAAAGAAGCCTTTTTACCACTATGCAACCCCTAAAGTTAACCCTCAAAAGAAATTGTTTTTTACACCTTTATATATGGATGCGATAGGGAAAGGACTTATGGTGACAGTTGGCAAGCCTTTGTATTACCATAATAAGTTTATGGGGACTCTTGATGTAGATATAACACTCAACAATTTTGATAATGCATTGTCACGTCTAGATTATTTTGATAATCAAATTGCTATTTATAATGAAAAAAACCAAATTGTGGCCAGTCACAATATGATTAGAGATTTTAATCGAAGCAAAATATATAAAATAAATAATTTTGTTGCTCCATCAATATTAAACATACAAGAGACTTTGGATTCTGTACAGTATACAGATTCCAAGTATATTTTTGTAAAAACGCTGCCTGATTCACAGTTTAGATTTATTTATATCGCCAGTGCATATACCATATGGTTGAAATCTCTCATATATACTTTCCCTGTTTTTATGCTTATGTTGCTGAGTTTTTATTTAATCTGTTTATATCAAAAATCAAAAAATACAAATGAGAAATTAAAACTGCAAACGGTAAAAGATTATATGACCGGTGCATATAACAGAAGATACTTTTTTGAAGTTGCCAGGGCACTTTTCTCTCGGGCTAAGCGTAAAAACACTAAGTTGGCAGTGATTATGATAGATATTGATAATTTTAAGGCTATTAATGACACTTATGGCCATGACATTGGAGATTTGGCTATTATTGAAGTTAGAAAAGTATTAGAGAGAAATCTTCGCAAATATGACTTGTTTGCACGCTTTGGCGGTGAAGAATTTTGTGCTTTACTTGATGATATTTCTAAAGAGGATGTAGAAAAACTTTTTGAAAAGATAAGAAAAGATTTTGAAAATAATAGAATTACAAGTGGTGATATGACTATAGGCTATACAGTCTCTTTCGGTATAGCTTATGGCATGATGAGTTCTTTAGAAAAATTTATAAAAGTGGCGGATGAAGCACTGTATACATCGAAACAAAATGGGAAAAATCAAGTAACAATTTATGAAGTATAATTTATGATATTAGTGTTTTTTTATATTTTATTAGAAATATATGAAGTGCAGTGGCAAAGCGCACCGACACTTATGGATATGCTCTCAAGAATGTATACATATTATAATAAAAGCATTTTTTTGTTTTTGATTATGCATCCAACACTCTATTTTGCTATTTGGCTTATGATACTGAGTGATTATAATATATATGCTCTTGTCTTGTTTCTTCTCAAAGCAGCGGATATTTTTACAAAATTGTATTTTATCAAACAAATTTTTATAGATAAAAAAATTTCTGATGAATTAAAAATTGCCTTATCAACACAACTCGACAAATATATGCCATATATAGGACTGCTTATTTATCCGCCTTTAGTTTATATGGCTCTGAATTGAGTAAACGTTCAATGAATTTATATATAGACGATGATGCTCTGCCGAATCTTTAAAAATCAATTCAACAGTTTTTAGCAAAGCAAAAGCTTTAATCAAACATTAATCCTAAAATCACTATAATAATTGAACGATAGTCGGTCATTATGGAGGTTAGAGTTGGCAATTATAGTTGACAAAGAACAGAAAAAAAAAGATATTGCAATTGGAACAAAAGAGCTGATTTTAAACGATGGAATCAATAATATAACAATTTCTCAAATAGCAAAAGCTGCCAATATTGGCAAAGGTACAGTTTATGAATACTTTAAAAATAAAGATGAAATTGTTTTTGAATTAGTTGAGATTCTAATGCAAGAGCACAACAAACGAAAAGAAGCAAAACTTGCTTTACATGTAACCACAAGAGAAAAGGTGAAAAGCTTTTTCAGCTTTTTTTATACTGACGAAGATGAAGAACTGCGTGAAATATACAAACAGTTCACTGCTATTGCTCTAAGCAGCAGCAATGATGATATGGTCTCTTTTCAAACTGAGTGTTATATTTTATATGAGAAATGGATGGAAAGTATTATACAAGAAGGTATAGCAAATAATGAGTTAAAGCCTGAAGCAAAAGAACTTATAATGGGTATATTTGCTTTTGCGCAGGGTGCTTTTATTATGAGTGTCACAACAAGTGCCATCGCTAACTTAGAACAAAAAATAAATAATCAAATAGATATTTTATTTGATTTAATGGAGAAATAATTATGAAAAAACTACTTTTACTCGGTATTGTACCGGCTCTTTTATTTGGTGATGATTTAAAATCTCTTTTGGATTTTGCAAAAGAAAATAACAACCTTGTAAACGCTTCTAAAATTTCAGTTGCAGCAAAAGAAAAAGAGGTAAAAAGTGCAACAAGTAATTATTTTCCTACTTTAGATGCGAGTGCTTTTTATAAAAGAGATGATGATGCGAGTCCTTTTCAGCCTGGAACAACCTATGGAGCAAATGCAAAAATAGGCTTTGATATATATGACGGCGGGAAAAAATCATACACTAAACAACAAAAAGAGAATGAACACAAATCAGCTTCTTTTACTTATAAAGATACAAAAAAGTCTATTTTGCTCTCTATCACACAAGATTATTATAACCTGAAAAGTTTGAACTCTTCTCTTGAAGCCAGAATAGAAGCTTCAAAAGCAGTAAAAGCACAACTAGAGAGAATGCAACATTTTTATGAAGCCGAGCTGGCAACGAGCGATGATGTCGATAGACTCCAATCTGCGTATGACAGCAATATCTATGCAATAGAATCTATAAAATTTCAAATAACGGCAGTGAAAAAAGGATTGGAGCTTAAAGTCGGTAAAAAAATAAGCTCATTAGAAAATTCAAGCTTTGAAAAAACAGTGCAAGAGACTCAGAATGAACTAGACTCTATACAAGCACTCAAATATACTAAAACAGCACTGCAAAATTTAAGTGAAACAATCGACAGTTATTATTACCCGACAATACATATAGAAGAGACGTATACAGTTTATGGTTATCAGGACAAGCCGGTTTTAGCAGGGCAACCTATACAGCTTTTAAATAATCAAAACGAAGTG
Organism: Sulfurimonas autotrophica DSM 16294; assembly: GCF_000147355.1. Taxonomy (NCBI): domain Bacteria; kingdom Pseudomonadati; phylum Campylobacterota; class Epsilonproteobacteria; order Campylobacterales; family Sulfurimonadaceae; genus Sulfurimonas; species Sulfurimonas autotrophica. The sequence goes on along the minus strand of NC_014506.1, from coordinate 1,302,174 downwards.
ATGGCTACAGTCGGCATAAGACTCTTTGATTTTGGAACACTCAAAGAGCAAAAAGAGGCTGTCAAACTCCAAGCCGATGCACTGAATCAGCAGATTATTTATAAATCAAAAGAGCAGCAGATGCAGCTTGAACTGGCTCTGCAGAGGATTCATACAGCAGAGCTTAATATCAAAAGTTCAAAAAGTGCCCTTAAAGCGGCAAAAAGTGCCCTTAAAACTATTACTGAAAAATACAATGCAGGCATAGTGGACAATGTTGTTTATCTTGATGCACTTTCATCAAAAACAGAGGCAAAAGCAACGTATGAAAAATCACTCAATGATTTAGAAATAGCGTACGGAATCTATTACTACTATAACAATAAGAACTTAGAGGAATTTATAAAATGAAAAAAATATTTTTAACTTTACTTACACTGGTAAGTTTGTCGCATGCTGAGAATATCTATGCAACGTTTAATGTGGCAGCACAAAAGAGTGCCAATCTTGCTTTTACTGCGAGTGGTATAGTGCAAAAGGTACATGTAGACATTGGTTCTGTGGTAAAAGAAAATCAAATATTGGCATCACTCGATAATGCTGATATAAAAGCAATGCTTCAAAAAACGAAAATAGTCCTAAAATTTGCTTCAAGAGAACTAGAAAGACAGAAAAAAATCAAAAATCTTATAGATGCAAGTAAGTATGACAAAGTCCTGAGTAACTATGAAAATGCAAAAGCATCTGTGGCGTATCAGCAGGCTTTGTATGAAAAGACGATTTTAAAAGCACCATTTGAGGGAATCATTTATGATAAAGAAATAGAGATCGGTGATGCGGTCAGCGGTATGATGCTTAAAACTGTTTTTAAAATTCAAAGTCTGCATGCAAGAAAGCTCATTTTGGAGTTTGATCAGAAATATCATCATATTGTAAAAGTCGGACAAACTTTTGAGTACAAAGTAGACGGTGATGATAAAACATATACAGGTGTTATTTCAAAAGTCTATCCGTATGCAAATTTTGACAACAGAAAAATAAAAGCAGAAGTAAAAGCAAAAGATTTTACCGTCGGGCTTTTTGGTGACGGTTATATATTAGTTGATGGAAAATAAGTATGTATAAGTTAGCTATAAACAGACCGATTGCTACACTGATGTATGTTTTTACATTGGTGATTTTCGGATATATGAGCTTTAAGAGTATGCCCTCGGCACTTTACCCTAATGTTGACTTTCCTATAGTCACGGTAAAGACAATTTATCCGGGTGTAGAAGCTGATACCATAGAATCACAGGTCACAGAGAAAATAGAAGAGGCAATTTCACGTATAGGCGGTGTTGACAGTATAACTTCTACAAGCAGTGATGGTGTCTCTGTTGTAATGGTAAAGTTTTTTTTAGAACGCAACATAGATGAAGCTACTAATGATGTACGAGATAAAGTCTCAGCCGTAATTCTTCCTAAAGATGCCCAAACACCATTGGTAAGCAAACTCGACATCGGTGGTGCTCCTGTTATAAATGTATTTTTAACGGCAAAAAAAGACAGCTTGCAAAACCTGATGGTATTTGCCGATGAAAAGGTCAAACCGGCTTTGCAAAAAATCAACGGTGTCGGTGCTATTAACATCATCGGGTATAAAGACAGAGAGATAAAAATCTTTCCCGATATTTATAAACTCAATAAATTCGCCATTACCGTTAAAGAGTTAAATGACATAGTTGCACGCGAAAATGTCAAAATCGGCGGTGGAAAACTTATAACAAAAACCAAAGAAATTATATTAAAAACCAAAGCGGATGCCTTAAGTGTCAAGCAGTTGCAAAATATCATCATCAAAAATGATTTGCGCCTTAAAGATTTGGCAACAGTTGTAGATTCTTTGAGCGATGCAAAAAGTTATTCTTCTTACAACGGCGTACCGGGTGTTATGCTTGAAGTGCAAAAAATTTCGGGAACAAATACTATAGACATTGTAAATCGTGTAAAAGCAACTATGCCGCAGCTTAAAAAGATGGCAGGGGATAAATACGGTGTTGCAACCTTGCAAGATACGACACCTTTTATAATCCATTCGCTCGAAGATGTAAAGTTCGATTTGATTTATGGTGCATTTTTGGCAGTAATTATTATTTTCTTCTTTTTACGTAACTTTACGATTACTATTGTTTCAGCGCTTTCTATTCCTATATCTATCTTTGGTACGATCGCTTTGATGAATTTGATGGGTTTTGACTTAAATAAAATGACACTTATCGGGCTTACGCTCGCTATCGGTATTATCATTGATGATGCCATTGTTGTGCTGGAAAATATCTATAAAAAGATGGAAGCAGGAATGGATAAGTTTGAAGCGGCACTTTATGGCGTAAAAGAGATGGCATTCGCCATTTTAGCCATTTCGGCAATGCTTCTTGCCGTTTTTCTGCCTGTTGCGCATATGAGCGGGATTGTAGGAAAATTCTTTGAGAGTTTTGCCATGACGGTAGGTTTTGCCGTTATTATCTCTTATACTGTTGCTATGAGCTTTATGCCGAGTTTGAGTGCGAGAGTGCTGCACAAGGGAGAAAGCAAATTTTATAATATTACAGAGCCGATTTTTCAACTTTTAGACAGAATGTATGCGGCAACGCTGAAATTTGTTCTTCGTTTTAAAGTTTTAACCCTTGTTTTTGTAATTGCGGCATTTGTTGCCTCTCTCTCACTTTTTCCAAAAATCGGAATGGATTTCATTCCAAAAGAAGATAAGGCCGAGTTTGAGATAAAACTCAGAGCTCCGGCAGGTATCAGTTTGGATGAAATGATACGCGAGTCAAAAGTAGTTGAAAATTTAGTAAGAGCTGATAAAAATGTCGTTTTTACAACTTTGAGTGTTGGCTATAATAGTGTGCAAGAAAAAAATAAAGCACTTATTTATGTAAAACTGACACCTAAAGGCAAAAGAGAAAAAAATCAAGAAGAGATTATACAAAGTTTTAGAGAGAAGCTTAAGCCCTTCTCTAAAGAGATGTTTATAACAGCAGCAGCAATTCCAAATATTAAAGGTGCGGGTGTAACAGTACCGTATCAAATTGTTCTAACTTCGGACTCTTTTGATGATTTGGCAGTGGCGAGAAAAAATCTGATGGATTATTTGGGTAAAAAGAAAGGATTTGCTGATATTGATTCCAATCTTGATGAGGGGAAACCTCAGATTGACATTAATATAATTCGTGAAAATGCCAATAAAATGGGTATCAGCGCTTCACAAATTGCAAAGGCTGTTTCTATCGCTTTTTCTAGTGATTTGGAAATTTCTTATTTTGAACAAAATGGAAAACAGTATAAAATCACACTGCGATTACCTGATAAGGATCGTGTGAGCATAGATGATCTTAAAAAAATACAACTTAGAGCAAAAAACGGACAGTTGGTTTACTTGGACGGTCTTGTGAACTTTACGCATTCAAAATCTCTGGGTTCGATTTATCATTACAACAGACAAAGACAGGTGACTATTTATTCCGATCTGTTCGGTCTTGATTTGGGCGGCGCGGTGAATTATACACGTGCAGGAATAGATAAGCTGCTGCCATCGGGTGTGAACTATAAATTCACAGGATTTGCAGAAGAGATGGAAAAAACAGGTAAGGCTTTTGGCGCGGCACTTGGTTTGTCTATTATCTTGATGTTTATAATTTTGGCAATTTTGTATGAATCTCTTATTCAGCCGATTATCATCATGGTGGCATTGCCGCTGAGTATTATCGGGGTGATGATAGCATTGTATCTCACGCATCTGCATTTCAGTCTCTTTGTTATGATTGGCTTTATGCTGCTGATGGGTATGGTTGGTAAAAATGCCGTATTGCTTGTTGATTTTGCCAATGAAGCCGTTGCAAAAGGAAAAGATGCCAATGCAGCACTGCTTGAGGCTGGGGAGAAAAGACTTCGCCCGATTTTGATGACGACTGTTGCGATGATATTTGCGATGCTTCCATTGGCACTCAGTGATTCTTTGGGAAGTGAGACAAAAGCACCGATGGCAATTGCTATTATAGGTGGTTTATTAAGCTCGATGGTGTTAACATTGCTTGTTGTTCCGGTGATTTATAGAATGATAAATCCAATCGATAGATGGCTCAGAAAGTGGTATGAAAAAAAAATAGAGAGTTAAACACAGAAGGAGTTTTAAAGATGCAAGTTTTAAAAAAATATTGGTTGGCTGTTGTCATAGCTGTTTTACTTGTGATAGCAGGCGGGATGATTTACAAAAAATTACACCCGCAAACACTTCCTTCAAATTTAGTTGAAGGAACAGGGCGTATGGATGGTGATTTGGTGAACCTCAATGCCAAATATGCAGGGAGATTAGAGAAGATTTTTGTTGATGACGGCGTGGCTGTTACAAAAGGTATGGTTATCGGTGTGCTAAAAAGCAAAGAATTTGAGGCTCAATATGCACAACTTGCAGCACAACTTCAGGCACAACAACAACAGTTGGATGCACAAAAAATAGAGGAAAATATTTCACAGACAATGATTCCACTTTTATTGAAAAAAGCACAAGCGCAACTTGTTTCTGCAAAGGCATCCCAAAAATCCTCAGAGCAAAATATTTTGATTCAAAAAGATGTGCTTGCCCAGGCAAAAAGAGATTTTAAACGCGCTCAAAAATTGTATAAAACAAAAAGTATAGAGAAACAAAAATTTGAACTTGCCAAATTAAAATTAGATACTCAAACAAACAAACTTAATGTGCTTCATGAGCAACGCAAAGAAGTAAAATCAGCCGTGAAATTAGCCAAAATTGGTTTAACCGATGCACAGGCTTCACAACAAAAACTTTTATCTATTAGTGCAAACATTAATGCTTTAAAAGATGGTATAAAAGCACTAAAAGCCTCAAAAGCACAAGTTAAAGCGATGATAGATGAGATGACGCTTCGCTCTAGTGTTAATGGGGTGACGGTAGAAAAAATTGCCAATGAAGGAGAAGTGATAGGTTCAGGTATGCCTATAGCTACGCTTTTAGACCCACACTCTTTGTATCTTAAAATATTCATCGATACAATTGAAAATGGAAAAATAAAAGTAGGTGACAGAGCGGTTATTTTTCTTGATGCCTATCCAGACCAGCCAATAGAAGCAAAAGTAGTACGAATCGCACAAAAAGCGGAGTTTACTCCAAAAGAGGTTAGTGTACGAAGTGATAGAATTCAAAGAGTATTTGCCGTACATTTAAAGCCACTCAAAGTTGACCCACTGCTGAAACTCGGTATTCCGGCTATTGGTGTTGTTTCTCTTGATGGAAAAGGTTTACCATCTTCACTTAGTACAATACCGGTATTGTAAAAACAGTATGTCTATTCTTGAAGTAAAAAATGTAACAGTAACTTATAAAAAAAGAGTAGGTATAAAAAATGCCTCTTTGCAAGCTAACAGTGGAGAGATTATTGGTTTTATCGGTGCAGACGGAGCAGGAAAAAGCTCATTGATGCATGCTATAGCAGGTGTGATTCGCTTCGATGGTGAAGTTGTTTACAACAATATAGCTTATCATTCACCAAAAGAAGCAGAGCAGGTAAAACCTTTTATAGGACTGATGCCTCAAGGAATAGGACTTGTACTTTATGATACGTTAACGGTAGGCGAGCATTTGCAATTTTTTGCCGATATTCGTGATGTAAAAAAAGACGAAAAGTTTATGGCTTACAGAGAAAAGTTACTTCATATGGCAGGTTTGAGTGATTTTGTTAATAGAGAAGCAGGAAAGCTTAGCGGCGGAATGATGCAAAAACTTTCACTGATTTGTACACTTTTACATCGTCCAAAACTGCTCATTTTGGATGAGCCGACAACGGGGGTAGATCCTTTAAGCCGTTTAGAGTTATGGGAAATTTTAGACACTATACGAAAAGAGGAAGGTACCGTCATTTTGGTAAGTACCGCTTATATGCAAGAAGCCTCCAAGATGGATAAAATTCTTCTGTTTGATGAAGGGGAAATTATTGCGCGGGGAACAAATGAAGAGCTTCTAGACTCTATACGTCCTTATGTATATGAGCAGAGTGATTGTACAGAAAACTGTCTTGCATTTAACAAACGTACCTACTCGCTGGAGCCTTTACATGTAAAGCAGACAGAACCTACACTCGAAGGACTCTTTTTTGTCAATGCCCTGCAAAAGAAAAAACTTTTGCCTAAAATTGATATAGTCAAAAGAGATGAAGAACTTGAAATGCCCCAAGTTGTGATGCAGGCAAAGGGTATCACAAAAAGATTTGGCAATTTTACAGCGAATGACCATGTAGATATAGAACTCAAACGGGGTGAAATTTTAGGGCTTTTAGGGGCAAACGGGGCAGGAAAAACTACTTTTATTAAAATGCTGCTGGGATTATATTCCATAGATGACGGTGAACTGACGCTGCTTGACAAAGTTATCCATAGTGGACTTGACCGTAGAGAACTCAAATCTAAAATCGGTTATGTAAGCCAACATTTTGCCTTATACAACGATATGACCGTACGGGAAAATCTTATTTATTTTGCCAATATGCACAGGTTGCCTATTGATACAGCATTAAAAAGAATTGAAGAGTATGCAAATGAACTTGGCTTTAAAGAGTATATGGATGATTTACCGACGGCTTTGCCACTGGGAGTAAATCAGCGTTTTTCCATTGCAGCGGCACTGCTGCATGAACCGCTTGTGCTCTTTTTGGATGAGCCGACAAGCGGGGTCGATACTATTGCAAGAGCACAGTTTTGGGAGATACTCAGAAAACTCAAAGAGCAGTGGAATATTTCCATACTTATTACGACGCACTATATGAGTGAGGCGGAATACTGTGACAGAGTTGTACTGCTCAAACAAGGGAAAAAAATTGCAGATGACACCATAGAGAATCTTTACCAGTCCCATCCGGACGCAAATACTTTTGAAGATATTTTCTTGAGCTATTACAAGGATATTTCATGAAAATAACAACTATTAAAGCCTATATGCTCAAAGAATTTATGGAACTTTTTAGAACACGTCTTATTGTGATGGTTTATTTGATGCCGACTATGATTGTATTGCTCTTTGGTTACGGTATCCGTATGGATGTAACGCATGCAAGAATTTTAATCATAGACAATGATCAAAGTAAATATTCTCAAATGCTTACGTCAAAGTTTGAACATACCAAATACTTTAACGCAACAGTATTACATGTAAGCGAAAAAGAGGCTTTGCGTTCCATAAAACAGGCAAAAACTGATGCAGTTTTAATAATTCCGGCTTCATTTGAAAAACGACTGCTGCATGGTCAAAAAAGTGAGATAGGTATTTTTGTAGATGCATCGTTTCCAACGAGAGCTACAACTATTGAGAGTTATATACAAGGAACCGTACTGGATGCAGCAAATGAGGTGGCACAAAAAAGCGGACTTGCAACAAAAGGGCTTATTACACTTAATCAGCGAACTCTTTTTAATCAGGCAATGCGTGATGAAGATGCCATAGTTCCAGGACTCATAGGACTTGTACTTTTGGTTGCTCCTGCAATATTGGCCGCACTGCTTATAGTAAAAGAGAAAGAAAGAGGAACTATTTTTAATTTTTATGCTTCACCTCTCAGTAAAGGTGAATTTCTGCTTGCTAAATTATTTCCTGTATTTTTATTGCATTCGCTCAATATTTTCATACTTTTTTTAATAGCACTCTATATTTTTAATGTTCCTTTTAGAGGAAGTTTTATGCTTTATTGGCTTAGCAGCGAGCTTTACATTCTTATTAGTCTCTCCATAGGTATGCTTATCTCTGTTATTACAAACAGGCAGATTGTAGCCGTTGTTTTGACAGTAATTATTACGATTATTCCGGGATTTTTATACTCAGGTATGCTGATGCCGATATCTTCTATGGTGGGAGAATCCTACATAGAAGCACATAGTTTTCCTGTAATGTATTACAATCATATACTTTATGATACTTTTCTTATAGGGCAGGGTCTTAGTTCTGAAAAAATTGTTCTATATCTTCTGATACTTGTCGGGTTTGCTGCTGTGTTATTTACTGCCGGCACACTACTACTGAAAAAGGAGATGAAGTAATGCGTATATTTGCTATGATAGTCAGTAAAGAATTACTCAGCTTTTTACGTTCGGTAATGCTTGTAATTGTGGTGCTTTACTCTTTTACTGCAGATGTTTACATTGCCGGTGCAGGAATTCAGATAAAACCGCGTAATGTAGTTGTCGGCTATGTTGATGAAACAGGCGGAGGCATCAGTCAAAAAATACTTGCAAGATTACATAAGCCGGAATTTAAGCCACCGATTGCTTTTCTTTCGCAAAAAAAACTTTCTGATGCTATTTTTAATAAAGAGGTAATGGTAGGTATAATATTTGACTCTGATTTTGAAAAAAACTACAAGACTGGAAAAAAAGCTCAAATCAATCTGCTACTTGATGCCACGGCAGCATCTCAAAGCTTGACAACACTAACTTATCTTCAAAATATTATATTTGATTTTCAAGCACAAAATTTTCCGCTTGTGTTAAAATCACACAAACTTTTTAATCAAAACGCTGATAATCACAGTTTTATGGCCCTTACTGAACTGCTTTCAGTGATTACTTTACTTATAGTTATTCTTACAGCCATAGTATTTGTAAAAGAAAAAGAAGACGGTACATGGGATATTATGCTGCTTACTCCGGTAAACCCTAAAATAATTATTTTGGCAAAAAGTTTTTCGCAGGTTATCATTGTCATGGCAGGTACGGTTTTGGCAGTAGGATTTGTACTCTTTGGTGCATTTGACGTACCGCTAAACGGTTCGTTTTGGGCATTTATGCTATTGACTTTTTTTTATTCCATCTCAAGTGCAGGTATAGGGCTCTTTGTAGCGGCAGTGTCCAAAGATGTAATGCAGGTGGCACAACTCTCCATTATCATTATGATGCCATTAATTTTTCTCAGCGGCGCATGGACGCCTATCTACGCAATGCATCCTATATTTCAAAAGCTTTCTCTGTTTTCACCGCTTCGTTATTACATAGAAGGAACGGAAAGTATTTTTTTTAGGGGTACAGAGTTTATTGATTTGTGGCCATATTTTAGTGGAGTTGTCGTTTTGGGAATTATACTTTACTGGTATGGATTTAGAAAAATTGGGAAATTGTTTTAATTTATAATCCCAGTTCATTCATACATGCTACACAATATTGAGATTCCGGTATGAGTTTTAAGCGCTGTGTATTAATATCTTCTTCACACTCTTTACAAACGCCATACTCATCAGTATCTACATTTAAATAAGCAGCTTTTAATCTGTTTAATCTTTTTTTGGCAACTTCATATCTTTGTATTGTAATGTTTTGATCTTGTTTTAATATCTTATGATCGATACTGTCAAGAGAACAATCTTTTTTTATAGGTTTCAATTGTTCTTGTATTTTTTCTACTTCTTGTGTGAGACTTTCGATCTCTTTTTCTATAGTTTTTTTAATTTCTATTTTTTCTTGCTGTGTCATATTTATTTTCCATATTGAGATTTGTATTATACAATAATATATTTGAGTATCATATGCAAAAAACCTGGCTATAATTATGTATAAAGTTAATAATGTAATCTACATTAAATTAAATAAAACAGGAATCAAAGGTGAAAATAAGAGTCTATTATGAAGATACAGATACCGGCGGGGTTGTTTACCATTCAAATTATCTAAATTTTTGTGAAAGGGCTCGGAGTGAGGCTTTTTTTGATAGAGGTTTGACTCCTGTTTTAGAAGGTGGACATTTTGTGGCTCGTAAGGTCAATGCAGATTTTTATAAAAGTGCAAAACTCGGAGATATGCTTGAAGTGAAAACCAGACTTATGCAGATGAAAGCGGCTTCATTTACACTGGTTCAGGAAATATATAAAGACGAAGAAAAGATATTTGAACTTGAAATTCTTTTGGTCTATATTGATTTTGACTCTAAAGTACAAAAGTTAAACAATGACAGCAAAAAGCTGATTCTTTCTCTATTTTAAGAAGCTTAAATGAAAACTATAGATAAAAATGTTATATATTTAGGCTGGGTAAGCTATTTTACCGATATGTCTTCGAGTATGATTACCACTCTTTTACCTGTTTTTGTTGTTTATGTACTGCATGAGGGCGTAGATAAACTGGGAATTATTATTGCCATCGCCACATTCATTTCTTATGCTTTTAGGGTTTTGTTTGGGTATTTAAGCGACAGGTATCAGATTGTCAAGCCTTTTGTTGTTACCGGGTATTTTATATCGGCGCTTTCTAAACCGCTTTTAGCTTTCTCGCATACTTATATAAGTGTTGCACTGCTGCGTGGTGTTGAAAGAATGGGTAAAGCTATCAGAAGTGCTTCAAAGGACTCTCTTATCAGCTCGTATGTGAAAAATAAAGAAGACGGCAAGACTTTCGGCTTTCACAAAACAATGGACATTGCGGGTGAACTCAGCGGTGCTTTCATTGTTTTTCTGATTTTTATGTATATTGCAAAAGATGAACATTCCATACGGGTTATTTTTGAACTCACGCTTATTCCCGGTCTTATTGCTACTTTTATAGCCCTCTTTTTTGTAAAAGACGCACCGAAACAATTGAGCAAAACTCAAAACGTAGTCAATAAAGAGGATTATAAACTTTTACCGGTACTCTTTATATATTTTGGATTTATCTTTTTTATTATGAGTGATCAGTTCTTTATTTTAAAAGCTAGAAATGAGGGTTTCTCACTGGCAACTATTCCACTTTTTGTGATAATGCTTACAGCTGTACAGACTCTGGTGAGTTATTATGGCGGAATTTTAAGTGATAAAATAGGTGTTATCAGAGTAATGCTGCTTGCATTTATTTTTGGCATTGTATCTATTTCTATGATGAATGTAAATCTTTGGCTGGCATTTGCTTTTTTGGGTTTTTTTACCGTTTTTAGTTTAAATGCTATTCGTGCCTATATTTCTGCATATGCAAATTCCAAAGGTTTTGTGTTTGGAGTATTTTATGGCGGTGTTGCTGTATTTAGTGCTTTAGGAGCAATTGTTATAGGGTATATTTGGAAAAATTACGGTTTTGAAAATGCTGTATTGATAAGTGAGGCAGGAATGGGAGTAATGTTCTTGACATTACTCTTGTGGTGGAGTATATTTGAAAAACCTCGATATTCCAGGACGTAAAAGTTTTATGTTATACACCATCTGATTATCAGATACATTGATATTGTATTCTCTGTCTTCACCGGTAATTTGCGCATAAAAGTAATCTATACCGACCGTTGTGGTGTAATTAATCCAGTCATAAACTATATCATTTCCCAAAAGTGAATTTGTTTCGATAAGCACATTATTATCTTGGGTAATGGAATTTGCCACAATCATATTTTTTCTGTCACTGTATTGTGTCATAGAGAGCAGCAGAGGGTCGTAATTAATTTGTGTTGAGAGAATATTTGTTGCATTTGCGTCATAAAGTGTGAGTTGTGAAAGTATCATGCCGGTCTTAATAATTGGAGTATTTACAAAAAATGAAGCATTAACAATATCTTCATTCTTTTTGAGATATTTTTCAAGATTTGTTGTTCTTCTTGAAATAAAATACTTGAATACTTTTTTTTCTTGGGTGAGATTTGTATCTTCACTGTAAACACTGACTTCATCATCATAAAACATAGTATCGTTTACGTCAGTAGACGGATGCAGAAATTCTTCTTCTTGATAAAATGCTAATTTCTTCCCGGTTTGTGATTTGTCAGAAAATATAACTAAAGGGGAAACCGCTTCATGAAGCAGCATCTGACTTTGCTTCTTGTAGTCAATACCTCCAAAAATAAGAGAAGTAGACATCGTATCAACATCTTTTTTGTTAATAGTAGGAAAATATATATTTAAATTTGGATTTAGCTCTATAACATTGTTAACTCCTTGAGCTGTCAGCGGTGCTATCACATAGTCAAAACCGTCAGATTCTATTTGACTCAGTGCCTGTTGCAAATCAGATATATCTTCTTTTTCAATTTTGTAACTTTTGAGCATAAAAGAGTTGCTTTTTGTCATCAGGTAAGCAAAAGTAGCATTTGTTGTCGTGGATGCATATTTTCCTATTTTGTTGTAAGGCAGCAGCAGTGCTATTTTTAGTTTTGCTCCGGCATTTGATGCGCCTAGGTTGAGTACGGCAATGTTGATAATGCGTGCTTCATCCAAATCTTTGTCTGTAAGTTTTTTATTTGCATGCGAAAGAAAAGAAAATATCTGTCCATTGTCTAAAAGCTCTCTCATACATGTATTATTACATGCATAAGGATCAAGGTCTTGTATATATATTCTTGGTATTGGAATGTTTGATATCATAAAACTTTGTGCAAAAATGACACAAGGTAAAAGTAAAAATAATAGTTTTTTCATAAGCAGCTCTTTATAGTTTTAAATATGGATCTTATTATATCTATCTTGAACTTAGAGTAAGAATAGTTAGAGATAGATATAATAAATGAATATTCATTTTTTGGGAGTCTAATATAAAGATATTATTTATGATATACTTATAAAAATTAATATAGCTTATATCGTGGGTTGTTTTTGATAATCTGCAAGTGGTTCTAACAAAAAAAGTTATATAATATACAGATATAACTTTTTTATATAAAGGTCGTATCATGAGAGTAGTGATTGTCGGTGGTGGTATAGCTGCAGTATATTTAGCAAATAACCTGAAAAAACAAAATTCTGCTTTAGAAGTAATGATACTTAGCGATGAAAAATATGTTCCTTATGACAGGATACATCTCTGTCGTTTAGTTGATGGCTCAGAAGATAGTGATACAATATCTTTGGATCTTGACCCTACTGTAAAACTTGAACTAAATCAAAAAATCAACAAAATAGACAAATCAAAAAAGAAAGTTTTCTCAGACGACTCAATGTTTAGTTATGACAAACTCATTATTGCTACTGGCTCTAAACCCATTACACTCTTTGATATAGAGGGCATTAAAAATGCGACTGTATTTAGAAGTGTTGAAGATTCTGAACTTATTAAAAATGGTGTTGAAAATAGAGAGATTGTTATAGTAGGGGGCGGTCCTTTAGGACTTGAACTTCTTGAGACTTTAGACGAGATGCCACATGTAAAAAATATAACACTACTTTTACGCTCTACTCATCTTTACAGCAAGCACCTATCTATTGACTCCATAAAAATGATCCAAGAGTGTTGCACAAAGAGTGGAAAAGTTAGAATATCTTACGAAGATGAGATAGTTGAACATGAAGTAAATAATCAAGAAATAACACTTCTTAAAACTAAAAAACTTCAAATCAAAAATCCTTTTTTAATTTTTGCTATAGGTATAAAACCAAATATTGAGATTTTTAGAGAGACTTTGAGATGCAACAAAGGAATCTTAACCAACCTTTATATGCAAACAGAGGATGAGGATATTTACGCTGTTGGAGAGTGTGCAGAAGTTGAAGAGTTACACTTTATAGCCGGACATGTCAAAGAGTGTACGAGCGAGGCAGATTGTGCCATATCTCACATTTTGCAAACAGATATAAAAGAGTTTAAACTTGAAGTCAGTATTGACATGTTAAAAGTTGGTGAGTTTGACTTAGTTGAAGTCCATTCGCCAAAATCGAGTAGTGATTACGAGAAGGTGCTTATCACCTCAAAAAAGGATAACCGAATAGATGAATACTTTATACGTGAAGATAAACTTACAAGATTTATAGGGATAAACTCCAATGTGGATGTTGGCTATATAGAAAATTTAATAGAGATCGCGGATAAGGTAGATATTAACTATCTTTATCAAAACAGACTTATAGGTGAGAGAGGCCGGCTTATTTGTAGTTGTGAGCATGTTTACTATCAAGATTTGGTAGATATTGTCACTCGGACTGGAATTTCTTCATTTGGAGAACTAAGTGATTTCTCAAATGCTGGTAGAGTTTGTGGCAGATGTAAAATGATGGTGAAGAATGTCATAAAAGATTCTCAACATCTCATAGATCCAAATATGCCGAGAAAAACTCCAGAGGATATTAAAAGAGAAAAAGAGATAAGAGAGATTCAAAAACGCCTAGATAAGTTTAATGTGATTCATCCAAGAAATTCTCTTACAGCAGATAACCTTGATTCGGCAATGGAGTCCTTAGATATTGCAAAACATGAGATAAATAGTTGGATTTCAATGGTTACAGCCTCTATGCAGCTTCATCCAAATTTTGAAGAAGTGGTTGAAAAAGGTGTTAAGTCTTTAAACAAAGTTCCAATAGTTTGGCTTGAGTTAGCGGATTGTAGCGGAAATTCTGAAGCATTTATAAAGTCGGCAAATCCGGCGATTGAAGATTTGATATTTGATTATATTTCGCTTGATTATCATGAACTTTTAATGAGTGCTAGTGGAAATCAAAGCGAGACTATTTTAGAAGATATTATCACAAATCAAAAGGGTGAATATATTTTGATAGTAGAGGGTGCGGTTCCTATGGCAATGGATGGAAAATTTCTAAGAGTAGGTCCAAAAGGAGAAACCGGTATAGAGTTACTTCAAAAATGTGCAAATGATGCAGCTCTTGTTATCGCAGTTGGAAGTTGTGCGTTTGACGGCGGTGTAGTAGCGGCCTCTCCAAATCCAACTGGAGCAGTTGGAGTAGCTCAGGCACTAAAGAGAGAGGATGTTATAAATATACCGGGGTGTCCAACAAATCCAACAAATATTGTAGGAACATTACTCTCATATATCATGTTTGAAGAGTTACCTGCCCTTGATGAATTTAATCGACCTTTATGGGCTTATAAAGGAAGAGTTCATGATAATTGCGAAAGACGCGGGCACTATGAGCTAGGTGAATTTGTGCAAGAGTGGGGAGATGCAGGTGCTAAAAAAGGATATTGCCTTTTTGAGATGGGATGTAAAGGTCCATATACAAATGTTAATTGTCCAACTATGAAGTTTAACAGCTCTACAAGTTGGCCTGTTCAAGCCGGACATGGATGTATGGGATGTGTAGAGAGAGGTTTTGTAGATAAGTTTGCAAATGAGAGGAAATATGTTGAAGAAGAAAATAATGACTAAAAAAATTGTTATTGACCCTATTACAAGGATTGAAGGGCATCTACGGGCTGAAATTGAGGTGGATGAAGATGGCGTTGTAAAAGATGCATATGTCAGTGGACAGCTTTTTCGTGGCATAGAGATGATACTAAAAGGGCGAGACCCTCGTGATGCCGGACTTTTGGCAGGGCGTATATGTGGTGTTTGCACAAACTCTCATTTTCGTGCCGCTGTTACAAGTGTGGAGGATGCTTACTCTTTAAAACTTCCTAAAAATGCTGAGATTATCAGAGATTTGATGGCTATGGCACTTTTTATTCAAGATCATGTTGTGCACTTTTATCATCTTCACTCTTTGGATTTTGTAGATGTAACAACTGCTTTAAAGGCAGACCCAAAAGCAACTTCTAAAGAGGCTCATAAGTACACGCAAAAACCTTTTAGGAACTCGCACTCTCATTATGAAGCAGTGCTGGAGAAATTAGGTAACTTTGTAAAGGCTGGAAAACTTGGTCCATTTTCAAACGGCTACTGGGGTCATGTGGATTATAAACTAACTCCTGAACAAAATCTCATTATGATTTCTCACTATTTAGAGGCTCTTAAATTTCAAACAAATATAAGTAAAGCCGTAGCTATTTTTGGTGGTAAAACCCCACATCCGCAAAGCATAGTAGTTGGTGGTGTAACAAGTGTCGCTGACATGTTAAATCCTCAACGGTTAAATGATTATCTTTTTATCATCAAAGAGGCGAAAGATTTTATAGAACGTGCCTACCTCCCAGATGCAAAGCTGTTGTCTATCGCTTATAGAGATGAGGTAAAAGCTGGAATTGGTCGTGCCAATGGTAACTTTTTATCTGTTGGTGGTTATGAATTTGAGGGGGAGCGAAAACTCTTTTGTGATGGTGTTATTTATAATCATGATTTTGAAACAATAGAAGATTTTGATGAGACTAAAATAACAGAAGAGGTTGACCGTGCTTGGTATAAAGACAAAATGAATGGCAATGTGAGAGAAGGTACCCTGGGGTATGATGAAGTGCACTACACAGACCTAAATGAAGATGGTTCTTTAAAAACTGCAAAGAATAGTGATAAATATTCATGGGTAAAAGCTCCAAGATACAACGGAAAAACTATGGAGAGTGGACCACTCGCAAGGGTGCTAATTAGCTATACTAAAGATAACACTCTTATAAAATCTTTTGTAGATGAGTTTTTAAAAGAGACAGATTTGGAGCTGATGGATTTATCTACTACTGTTGGTAGAAATGCAGCAAGGGCAATAGAAACGAACTATATATGTGAGTATATCTTTAAGCTTGTCTCTCGCCTGATACAAAATATAAAATACTATGATACGGATACATGGGTAAAATTTGATTTTAACTCTTTAGAAAAAGAGGCAAAAGGGAGAGCATTTTTTGAAGTGCCTCGCGGTGTTCTATCTCATTTTATAAATATAAAAAATGCTCGTATTGAAAACTTTTCAGTAATAGCACCAACAACATGGAATGCAACACCTAGAAATTTTGACGGACTCAGAGGTGCATATGAGGAGGCTCTGGTTGGCTTAAAGATAGAAGACACTTCAAAACCTTTGGAAGTTTTAAGAGTTTTGCACTCTTTTGATCCATGCTTGGCATGTGCGGTTCATGTTATAGATGCAGATGGTAAAGAGTTAAGCAGATGCAAAATAAAAACATAGTCATAGGGATAGGAAATTTACTTTTTTGTGATGATGGGATAGGTGTCATAGCTATAAATTACCTTAGAAAAAATTACGAGTTTAAACAAAAATTAGAACTTCTTGATGGTGGTACACTTGGCTTTAATCTTGCAGAATATTTTTTAAATTATGATAATGTTTTTATAGTTGATACAATCTCTATAGATGACAAAGCAGGAGAGATATATAAAATTCCGTCAGATGAACTACTTAATAGCAGTAGATATAAAAATACAGCTCACGAAGTTGAGGTAGTAGAGATGCTAGAGATATGTGAATTACATGGTAAAAGAGCAAATATAACACTCTTTGGCATAATACCTCAAGACATTAACTCTATTGGAATAGGGCTTAGTGAAGTTTTACATAGAAAGTTTGATTTACTTATACAAACACTTCTAAAAGAGGTAGAAATTTTAGGTATTGAAGTTGTGAAAAAAGATAATGTTTTATTAGCTGAAATAATTGATGAGTTGAGATTATGATATAAAGTTTTTTGAGTGCTTTATCCAATTGTCCTTCGAAATGAATAGCAAGAAAGTGCTTGAAAGTATTGGAGACTATTTTTGTGAACTCATCGGTGAACTAAAGGGAAAAACTAAGGAGAATATCGTTGTCAGTAGAGTTTATATCTAAAACAAGGTTGCAACTTACCATTTTTGGTATTGTCCAGGGTGTGGGATTTAGGCCTTTTGTTTATCAATTGGCACAAAAGGATAAGCTTGCAGGCTGCGTTTACAATGATGGTTCAGGTGTTATTGTAGAGATTGAAGGTGACAAGGTTGCTTTAGACGCTTTTGTAGATGCGTTACAAAATTCCGCTCCACCTCTGAGTAGGATAGAACAACTCAATGTAAAAATACTTTCTTGTAAAAATGAGATAGAATTTGAAATAGTAAAATCAAAGAACAGCAGTGTTACTACACTCGTCTCTCCTGATGTTTCACTGTGTGATGAGTGTCTCTTGGAGATGAATGACAAAAATAATAGAAGATATAAATACCCGTTTATAAATTGCACCAACTGTGGACCAAGATATACAATTACAAAAACGCTTCCTTATGATAGAATAAATACTTCAATGGCACAATTTGAAATGTGTGATGAGTGTAGAGCAGAGTTTGAAAATCCTTTTAGCAGAAGATACCATGCCCAACCCATTAGCTGTTATAAATGTGGTCCCCGATTAGTAATTAAAAACATAGACAGTGATACCGTTAATGATACAAACCCTATAGAGCAGTGTGCTCAATTGATTCAAAATGGAAAAAGTATTGCACTTAAAGGTTTAGGTGGTTTTCATATTGTATGTGATGCTACAAATGAGTCAGCAGTAAAGCAGTTGCGAAAAAATAAACATAGACCTACAAAACCTTTGGCTGTAATGTTTTTGTCAATTAAAGAGATTAAAAAAGTGGCAAAACTCTCCAAAAAAGATGAAGAACTTATTCTCTCACGCGAGAGACCCATTGTAGTGGTTGAGAAAAAAGATACTACTTTTTTAGCTGATTCAATTGCCCCAAATATAGACAGGATAGGTGTGTTTCTCCCTTATACGCCACTACATGAACTTTTACTGACAATATTAAAAACACCAATAGTCGCTACAAGTGCAAATGTGAGCGATGAGCCTATTGTTACTGATGAAAAAGAGATTGTAAAAAAACTCTCTTTTATTGTAGAGAATATACTCACGCATGACAGAGAGATAATAAATGCATGCGATGATAGTGTAGTTATGAGTGTGGACGAGAAAACACTTTTTTTACGACTTGCCAGAGGATTTGGACCAAAAAGCTTCTTTACAGAGGCTAATTGCAAAAAAAAGATTCTTGCAGTGGGTGCAAACCAAAAAAACACTATGACACTTGTCTTTGACAATAATATGATTTTATCGCCACATGTAGGTGATTTAAACTCGTTAGAAGCATTTGAATATTTTGAAAAAACTTTAGATACTTTTAAGAAATTTTACAACTTTGAACCGGACATAATAGTTTGTGATAAACATCCAAGATATGAAACAACTGCATGGGCAAAAGAGTATATATCATCTCACGCAGATATTGAACTCGTAGAGTTACAACATCATTATGCACATGCATTGGCAACCATGGCAGAGTACTCTTTAGATGAAGAAGTATTGGCATTTTGTTTTGATGGAACAGGCTATGGGGATGATGCAACGCTATGGGGTGGAGAAATGCTCATAGCTTCACCTCAAAAGTATGAGAGAGTTTATCATCTGCAAAATATATACCTTTTAGGCAGCGAAAAAGCAGTACGAGAACCAAGGAGAGTTGGCTTGTCTTTACTTTTTGAGTGTTTTTCTCTTCAAGAAATACTTGTAATGCAATATCCTTTGGTAAAAAGTTTCTCTATCTCCGAGATTAAAACACTTCATACAATGTATCAACGAAAGATAAATTCGCCACAAAGTTCATCAGTTGGAAGGCTCTTTGACGGTGTTTATGCACTGAGTGGCAATATTGATGATTTGGGTTATGAGGGTGAGAGTGGTCTTATTATTGAAAGAATGGCAAAACAGTCTGCTTCTAAAAAAAACTATACATATATCATAGATAATAATATAATAAGCTATAAAGAGATGGTATATGAGATTTTAGAAGAAGAATCATCTGTGAAAATAGCTGCAAAATTTTTAAACACATTGTGTGATATTGTCGTTAATATCTCTGGTAAATATCCACATTTGCCTGTTGTACTGTGTGGTGGAGTATTTCAGAACAAGGTGTTAGTTGCAAAAATCAAAGAGAAATTTGAAGAATTGAACATTAAATGCTATATTCAAGAGAGTACACCGGTTAATGATGGGAGTATTTCTCTTGGACAAGCATATTATGCACTAAAAAATAGCCAATGAAGTTGAAATAGCAGAAATGCTCCAGTTTAGTTCAAAAAACATATAAGATATTGGCTTTTTTATCTTTTTCTTAATATAATAGAAAATTTTTTAAAAGGATTGTAATGGAATTGGGTTATATGATAATTTTTTGGTATGGAATTCTTCATGCATTTGGATCGGATCATCTAACGGCAATTACAGATTTTTCCATTGGAAAGTCTATAAAAAAAACAATGCTAATTATTTTGGCCTTTGCTTTTGGACACGGTATGACGCTTTTTATATTTGCGAAGCTTTTAGAGATATACCATTTGCCAGAGAGTGCGACTGCTTATGGTGATGTAATCTCATCGGCTGTTATTATTGCAATGGGGATTTATCTGCTTTATATGGTATTTACAGACAAGATTCATCTTAATAAACATATCCACGAAGGTAAGGAACATATTCACATCTATTTCGGAAAAGAGCACTCGCACGATACCTCTGTGGCTACTACTTCTGCGTGGACTATAGGTGCGTTAATGGGTATGGGCGGTGTGCGGGGTATGCTAGTTACTCTTGGAATGCTACATGGTGAGGCAATAGATTTTAGTATGGTATTAGCTTTTGTTGCGGGGGTTAGTTTAGTCTTTGTTGGCTTTGGTGGTGTTATACTCTATATAAATAAAGAGTTTTTAACAAATAAAACAAATGTAAGACGAGTTTTTGTAACAGCAGGATTAGTCTCTGTTCTTGTTGGAACAGATATGCTTTTAGCGTAAAAATTTATAAGTAAGGAAAAATATATGTGTGCAGATTGTGGATGCAGTATAGCAGGAACAACTTTAGGAACTGATCATCACGACCATGAACATCATCATTCTCATCAACATCAGGCAGCACATGAAACGCTGCATCATAATCCTCAGTTAAATGATACAAAAACAATAAATGTGATTACAAAAATATTGGACAAGAATAATCAAGAAGCAGTACATAATCGTGCACATTTGGACAATCATAATGTTTTGAGTATTAACCTTATGAGTAGTCCTGGCAGCGGCAAGACAACACTTTTGGAAAATATGGCAGAGATGGCAGGTTTTAAATTTGGTGTTATTGAAGGAGATTTGGAAACTTCCAGGGATGCAGACAGAATTAAATCTAAGGGAATTCCCGCATACCAAATACAGACGGGTTCGGCGTGCCATTTAGATGCATTTATGGTGCACAAAGGTCTACATGATATGCCTTTGGATGAGATCGATGTATGTTTCATTGAAAATGTAGGCAACCTTGTATGCCCTGCAAGTTACGATGTTGGCAGTCATTTAAATATAGTACTGGTTTCTGTCCCTGAAGGAAGTGATAAGATAGAAAAGTACCCGGTAATGTTTCGTCAGGCCGACTTAGTTTTGATAACAAAGACAGATTTACTTCCATATTTTGATTATGATTTAAAACATGAGAAAAAAGAGGCTCGTAAAATAAAACCGGGCGTAGATATACTTGAAATAAACATCAAAGATAAAAGTTCAATCCAACAAGTTATTGATTGGATAGAATTCAAAAGAAAGATGAGGAGTTAGGCAAAATGTGTCTTTCTATACCGAGCAAAGTGGTGGAACTGGATTTAGAGAGAAATATTGCAATTGTTGATACAATGGGCGTAAAGCGTGAAGCTGGTTTGGAACTTATGGAAGAGGGTGCTGTTGAGATCGGTGATTATGTCTTACTTCATATCGGATTTATTATGAACAAGATCGATGAAGAAGATGCTCTAGAGTCTCTAAAAGTATATAATGAAATTCTTGAAAAACTTAATGAAGAAGAGGATGATATTTGCTCAAATAGAGGTGCATAATGAATGAATTACAGCTAAAAGACTTATATGAGGGGTTTCGTAATCCAGAAGTAATCCAAGGTTTTGCAAAACTCATTAATACAGAGGCCAAACAACTGCCTCGTCCTATAAATATCATGGAAGTTTGCGGAGGTCACACTCACTCCATTATGAAATTTGGTCTTCTTCAGCTATTACCACAAAATATTAACTTTATACATGGCCCTGGATGTCCTGTTTGTATTATGCCAAAAGAGAGAATTGATCATGCATATATTTTGGCCCAACAAGAGGATACAATACTTGTAACACTGGGAGATATGATTAAAGTCCCAGGCAGTAAAGGAAGCTTACAGGATGCCAGAGCTAAAGGTGCTGATGTTCGTTTTGTTTACTCACCATTAGATACTCTTAAAATTGCAGAGGAAAATCCGGATAAAAAAATAATATTTTTTGCAATAGGATTTGAAACTACTACACCTATGACAACATCTTTTATAGATATTGTTTTAAAACGCGGTATTAAAAATATATTTTTTCATATTAATCATGTAACAGTACCCGAAGTGATGGTTGAACTTATTGATAGTAGAGATGAACATGTAGACAGTTATAATAACGCAATTGATGCTTTTTTGGGTCCATCACATGTAAGTGTTATTACCGGAAGTAAAATTTATGAAAAATTTCCAAAAGAGTATCATCGGCCAGTAGTTGTTGCCGGTTTTGAACCTGTGGATATTATGGAAGCTATTCTTATGATTGTTTGCCAGTTTAATGAGGGCAGATGTGAATTAGAAGTTGAATATAAACGACTTGTTTCACATGATGGAAACTTAAAAGCACAGGCATTGATAGGGAAATACTTTGAAAAAGCCTCACTCTTTAAGTGGCGTGGACTTGGTAATGTGCCTGACAGTGGGTACAAACTTCGTTTTGAGTTCTCTGAAATAGATGCTGAAAAGATATATGCAGATATTTTACCGCGTGAAGAGATAGAAGATCATAAGCTTTGTATATGTGGTGATATCTTGCGCGGAATGGCAAAACCGCATGAGTGTACAATTTTTGGTACAGCATGTAAACCATCAACTCCGCTTGGTTCATGTATGGTAAGTAGTGAAGGTGCCTGTGCTGCTTATTATAAATATGGGAATTTATTATGAATAAACAAGTAACTTTAGCTATGGGAAACGGTGGAGAAGAGAATAATGAACTTATTACCAAAATTTTTTATAAAGCTTTTAAAAATGAAATTTTAGAAAAAAGCGAAGATGCAGCCGTTATACATAACGGAAAGCTCGCATTTAGCACAGACAGTTTTACTGTAAGTCCTCTATTTTTCCCCGGTGGAGACATAGGAAAACTTGCTATTTGCGGTACATGCAATGATTTGGCCATGATGGGTGCACAACCGAAGTACCTTACATGTAGCGTTATTATAGAAGAAGGGTTTTCTACTAGAGAACTTGAAAAAATTGTTCGCAGTATGAAAAAAGAGCTTGAAGATAATGGTGCTGTTGTTGTAGGCGGAGATACCAAGGTAGTTCCTCGTGGCAGTGTCGATAAAATTTTTATAAATACTACCGGTATTGGAGAAATTAAAAAAAAAGATATAAGTTCAAACAATATCAGCAAAGATGATGTCATCTTGGTCAGCCGGGATGTAGGTCGTCACGGTGCTACTATTTTTGCAGCACGTGAAGGCATCGAACTGACATCAGAGCTAAAGAGTGATTGTGCTTCGCTGACACATCAAGTGCAGGCTCTTATAGAAGCTGGGGTAAATATTACTGCATTGCGTGATGCTACAAGAGGCGGTGTCAGTGCCGTACTTAACGAATGGGCTAAACAATCAAAAATATGTATAGAGGTCCAAGAAGATGCTCTCCCTGTATCAGAAGAAGTTAGGGGCATTTGTGAAATGCTCGGTTTTGAAGCGGTAAATCTTGCAAATGAAGGAACTTTTGTTTTAGCGATAAAAAAAGAGGATGAAGACAAAGCCCTCAATGTATTACATGAATTTGAAAATTCAAATAATGCAGTAAAAATTGCTAATGTAAGTGATATGTATACCGGTAAAGTAGTTTTATTAAGCTCTTATGGTACAAAAAGATTTTTAGATACACCGACAGGTGAATTGTTACCGAGAATTTGCTAGGTTTATATGAAAATTTTACTCCTTGTAACTGCGTTTAATTCATTATCTCAGGCTGTATATACAAGGTTAAAAGATGACGGGCATAAATTGAATGTAGTATTTGGCATTCATAGAGAGCAGATGATTCAAGAGGTTTTGGAATTTGAACCTGAGTTGATTTTAGCACCTTATTTAAAAGCTTTTATACCTGAAGAAATTTATAAAAGATATTCAACATATATTTTTCATCCGGGTCCCATTGGGGATAGGGGACCAAATTCTTTGGAATATGCATTGAAAAGTCATACAAAAGAGTGGGGTGTTGTGCTTCTTCGGGCAAATGCTTTGTATGATGGAGGAGATATTGTAGCCTACTCTGATTTTAGCGTTCGAGAAACTTATAAAGCTTCATTATATCGTCAAGAAGTGGTATCTGCATCTCTTAAAGCTCTTGAAATTTTTTTGTCTAAACCAGTGCAGATACTACAATTATTAAATCCTATTCATAAAAAATATACTACGGTAATGCGAACAATTAACTGGCAGGAAGACTCTACATCCATAATTATAGATAAGATTAACCTTAGTGATAGTTTTCCCGGTGTTCTTGATGAACTTTGTGGAGTGCGATGCTACCTGTATGGTGTTCATAAAGAAGATAAATTGCGAGGAAATCTTAAAGAAATACTTGCTAAACGAGATGGTGCCGTATGTATAGGTACAAAAGATGGAGCTGTCTGGATTAGCCATTTAAAAGAACCGCATCGTTTTAAACTGCCGGCAACATATGTTTTAAAAGAAAAAATAGCAGGCATAAAAGAGTTAAGAATACCTTTGATTTTTGATAAATCATATAATACTTTTTATGAAATAAGTGTAGAACAAAAAGGGAAAGTGACGTATCTGAATTTCAATTTTCATAACGGAGCAATGAGTTCGGAGCAATGTATGCGGTTAAAGTATGCTTTTGAATATTTAAAAGAAGAAAGTGAAGTTATTGTACTTTGTGGCGGTTTAGATTTTTTTTCTAATGGTATTCACCTTAATATTCTGGAAGATTCAAAAAAACAGGGTGAAGACGGTTGGAGTAATATTAATGCTATGAATGACTTGATAAAGTCAATTTTAGAAGCGGATGAAGTTGCAACAGTGGCATCTTTAGCTCAAAATGCAGGGGCAGGTGGTGTATTTCTTGCTTTGGCATGTGATTATGTCGTTGCAAAAGAGAGTGTAGTTTTGAATCCACACTATAAAACACTGGGATTAAGCGGAAGTGAATATCATACCTATACTTTACCAAAAAGAGTTGGACAAGAAATGGCTAAACAACTTTTAAATGATGCTTTACCGATATCTGTTAATTATGCAAAAAAAATAGCTATGGTAGATGAAGTTTTTTCAGAAAATAGCTATTATAAGAATTTGCATGATTTTACAGCTTCTTTATATAGTGAAGATTTTATTTGGAAAAAGCAGGAACAACTTGAGATGGACAAGGATTTTATGGAATCTTGCAAAAAACAGGAACTTGAAACTATGTACCCTGAGTTTTGGAATCAAGAGAGTGCATTTCATAAATTGCGTCATGAGTTTGTATATAAAATATGTCCGACAAAAACACCCGAGAGACTAAAAGGAGTCAAAATGCATGAGTATAGTGTTGTTCAAGCCTTACTGGAACAAATTGAAACAATAGCAGCAGAGAATGAAGCTACAAAGGTTCGCAAAATTGTTGTAAAAATTGGACTTATGAGTGGCGTAGAATCACACTTACTTGAGATAGCATTTAACACTTTTAAGGAAAAAACAGTTTGTGATGGAGCTGAATTGATTGTGAATATACAACCTTTGACGATTGAATGTAATAATTGCGGAAATATCAGTGAGCTCGAAAAAATAGACTATTGTTGTCAAAATTGTGAATCTATAGATGTACAAGTAATTGACGGAGAAGATATGTTTCTCATGAGTTTGGAAATGGAATAAGGAATCAACTATAAAGAAACCTAACTAAAAAACATAGAATTTAGTTTTGTTATTTAACAGTATAACATCAAAGAGACTAGAATATCATTGTAGACAGTTGTATTTCAGTCCTGCAAACAGCTCTTTATAGTTTTTAAATCATTTAGCGTGATTTTTTTTAGATGAGGGTTTCTTAAAAGGTATTGAGGATGATAAATTGGAATAAGTTTATACTCTTTGTAATCTATGACATGGCCTCTGACATTTTCAAAGTTTGTGTCCCCGGTGATGTGTGTGTAAGCATCTTCACCCAGGGTTACTATGACCTTGGGTTTTATGAAATCTAACTGGGAAAACAGATAGTTTTTACAAGAATTATATTCTGAGGGAGAAGGTTTGTTTGATTGAAGTGGTTTACATTTTAC
This sequence comes from Sulfurimonas autotrophica DSM 16294, assembly GCF_000147355.1. Taxonomy (NCBI): domain Bacteria; kingdom Pseudomonadati; phylum Campylobacterota; class Epsilonproteobacteria; order Campylobacterales; family Sulfurimonadaceae; genus Sulfurimonas; species Sulfurimonas autotrophica. The sequence goes on along the minus strand of NC_014506.1, from coordinate 1,276,181 downwards.
TGCATGCGTTAAGTAAATGTCATCTATGCTCAAATGTAAAACCTTTTCTATCATGTTTTTTAATGTTTCTCCAGACCGCCCGGCATAGTATGAGTTTGAACTGTCTTGTGCCTGGGATACACTATAGTCTATAATGACAAGCTTAGCATCTTTACTACCGTAGCCGCTCATACTTTGTGTTCTTGATTTGCTTAAATCACACAGGTGACATGAAGCTATATTTTGCGCTAATGCTTCAAGTGTATTTGGTTTTTCATAGTTTGTTTTATCGTTTACATTAAAGTGTTCTATGTACTCAAAACCCATTGCTTTTAAGCGGTATAGGTTTTGAAGTAAAACAAGATTTTGATAAGATTTCAATACTACCACCATTCATAAAATATTATATAAAGTATAGTAAAACTGCGGTTAAATTCTACTTTATGAGTGAAAAATATGTTATTATACATATTAGCATATGCACAAAGGCAAAGATTGTATGAAAAGCGATACCTTAAAGATTAATAATTTTACACTAAGCTCATCCGCTGAAGTTCCGAGTATAATGAATGAAATTGAGCTGTTGGTGAAAAATAAAGTATTGATTCATGTGGTCTCATATATACACAATACTGTACTGGTACAAAGCCTTGTGCGAGAAATTAATAAAGTAGTTCCTGATACAAAAATAGTGCTTCTAAAACATGATGATAAACAAAAAACTTCCGTAATAGTTTTTACTATAGATACAGACGATGTAGAACATATAAGTGATGAAGTTTTAAAAGAGTTGTATGTAGATCATTCAAATAAAAAATCTAATATACAAGAGTATAGGACAGAACTTTTTAAACGTTATTTTACGGACCATTTGACAAATCTTCCAAACTTATACCAACTTCGAAAAGACTTGGAAAATTGTGAAGAGTGTGGATTGATTCTTTTAAAAATTGATAACTTTCAGACAATTAATAATTTTTATGGTTTTGTGGTTGGGGATTATGTTTTAGAGTATGTTGGCAAGTATTTAAAAGAAGTACTTGTTCCTCATCAGGTTTATCGTTTGTCAGGTGCAGAGTATGCTATTATCATAGATGACAACCTTGGTTTTTATCATCTAAAAGCTTATTTAGCCGAATTATATGACAAAATAAAAAATATAAAAGTTGCCTATCAAGAAACTCAAATATTTGTTGATTTTACTCTGGCATCTTCATCAGACAGAATAAATAATAATATTTTTTCTAAAGTTTCTATGGCTTTGATGCATGCAAAGAAAAAAGGCGTACCTTATTGGATATATGAAGATAAAATGCATTTTGAAGATGAATATCATCGAAATTTACAGCTCTCTTATGTTGTCAGAGAAGCGGTGCAAAATGATAGAATTGTTCCCTATTTTCAAGCAATTCTTGATAATAAAACGAAACAAATTACAAAATATGAGTGCCTGGCAAGACTTATAGATGTAAATGAAAAAATTCTTTCTCCTCTTTTATTTATTCCTATTGCAAAAAATATTAAAATTTATAATGATGTGACCAAAACAATAGTAAATAAATCTTTTGCTGCCTTTGAAGAGAATGAGTTTGAGTTTAGTATTAACCTCTCTATTGAAGATATTATGAGCAGTGAAATATTTAATTTTATATTGGATAAACTGAAAAACTCCAGGGCTGCATCAAGAGTTACATTTGAGCTTTTAGAATCAGAAGCGGTACAGGATTTTAAAAGAGTAGACAGGTTTATCAGTGAAGTTGTCAGGTATGGTGCAAAAATTGCGATAGATGATTTTGGAAGCGGATATTCGAACTTTTCATATATAACGAAAATCAATGCCGATTATATAAAAATAGACGGCTCACTTATAGAAAATATAGATATAGATGAAGCTTCAGAAGTTGTTGTTGATACGATAGTTCAGTTTGCAAAAAAACTGGGTATTAAAACTATAGCAGAGTATGTTCATTCAAGCGTTGTAATGGATAAAGTATGTGAGTTGGGTATAGATTACTCGCAAGGGTTTTACATTGATGAACCATCTTTGAAATTAGAATCTGGAACATGTACTTGAAGAAAACGACTTATATAGCTATAGATAAAAGTATAATCAAAGAGAATGAAGCGTATGAGTTTCCACTCTTTGTAGCCTCCGAAACAGAAAATAAAATGCATCTTTTTAAAAGTGCAAATACGCCAATAATTAAAAGTGATATGGATAAACTCTCTTCGATTGAAGCATTATATATAAATGAACATCACCGGGCACATTATTTGAAGTATTATAATAGTATTGTAAAGCATGAGAAAAAAAAATATATTAGTTTTGAGCAAAAAGCAACAAGTGTATATAAAAAAGCTTCCGTAATTCTTGCAACACTCTTTGCCAATCCTGATGCAGTTGAGACATATAAAGCATCAAAAAATGTGGTTAACGAACTGGCAGACACAGTTTCAGATGATGATTTTGACATTGATTCAATAATTAATATTGCAGAGCATGAATATTCTATAATGACACATTCTATCAATGTTTCCATCTATGCGCTGAGTCTTGGTTCTCACCTTAAGTTGAATAAACCGAGATTGAAGGCATTAGGTGAAGCAGCATTGCTGCATGACATAGGAAAAAGTAAAATTAATCCTGAAATAGTTAATAAAGAGGGTAAACTTACTGATGAAGAGTTTGAAGAAATAAAAAAATATCCAATGTTAGGATATACCATAGGCATGAAACTTGGAATTAAAAATAAAGAAGTTTTATTTGGTATTAGATATCATCAAGAGAAAATGGACGGTTCGGGATACCCTTCAGGATTGAGAGGTGAAAACATTCCTTATGTAGCAAGAATTATAGCTGTTTGTGATGTTTTTGATGCTCTGACGAGTAAAAAAAGTTATAGAGAACCGATGGGTGCCTTTGAAGCCTTATTGCTTATGAAAACAAAAATGGGAAAACAGTTAGATGGTAAAATTTTAAATAATATGATTGAAATGTTTAAGTAGAAGAGGTATTATAGAGCAAAAGAGCTCTATAATATCAGAGGAGTTTAATTACTCAGTAACTTCTACGATTTCAGGAGTTGATTCCCAGATGCCATGTTTAGTACAGTAACCGTGTGCTACAAGGTTAAGTTTTTTCTTCATTGGTCTGATGTTGAATGTTACTTCAGCATGAGATTTTTCATTACCAAGAGTTCCCGGTACAAAAGTAGCTGTTGCTAATTTAGTGTCACCATCATAAAGAGTGATAGATTCGATATAGTGATCAAAATCATCCGGGTGAGTATATTCTTGACCCATTTTCACGTTTACTGCAAGCATTTCGCCTTTTTTAGCTACACCTGGTACTGTGATGAATGGTGAGTGACGATCAATAAGATCTTTTTTTGCTTCTCTTTCTACTGTGTCAATGTCAACATATTTGTTAATCTTTGGCATATTAAATTCCTTGTGTTTATTTTATTTAGCGGTATTGTAGTATAAAAACTTTTAGTATTATCATAAACAAGAGTATATTTCTCTTGTTTAAGATTTATTTAAAAATTGTTTACTAAAATTTGCGTTTTGAATAATAAGCGGATAAAAATATCCATAACCGAAATCTTTGTCTTTTACAACAATTCCTGTCGCATTTACGATATCTCCAACATGCGGTGGTGTTTTTTTCGTCGTAAATACTAAGTCATCCATATTTGAAAACCTGCTTGAATCTTCTACATGTACCCAGTTTAGTCCCATAATAGCTTGTGAAACTTTTGTTACTTTTCCTCTTACCGTTACCTGTTTTGTCGCATATGCATCACGATTTTTAAAAAGCCGTGCAATAGTGAGTGTTCCTTTTCTCTGATACTTCGAGTGCATAATGTCAGGTTTGACACTTAGGAGCTTTTGTGCCTGTGTTTGAACTGAGACGTCAGCAGCAAATAAAATATTCTCAAAGGTACGGTTGAGTGTCTTTGAATGAAAGTTTTTCATCCATCCCTGTTCACTGTATTGAATTGTTTGACCTACTTTTAGAGCTATTTGTGTCATAGCAATCCAATAGCTGCTTGTACCTTCTTTGACTTTTATGTAGGTATACCCGCCGCTATTAAGAGTTTCAAGTACTTTAGCCTCGTGCACAACAGACGCATAGAGTGAAAAACCAAGTATAAGTGAAAGTAGTATTTTTTTCATTATCATCCTTTTTATGTCTAATTTTAACAAGATTTTAACCAACAAACAGATAAAATCGCGTTAATTAATACATAAAGAGTCTAAATATGTTAAAACCATTACTAATTGAAATCGGTGTTGAAGAACTTCCGGCAGTTCCTCTTTTAAAAGAGATGAAAAATATTGAAAGAAAGTATGCCGATATTTTAGAAAAGTACTCTCTTTTGAGTGAATTTGAATTTTATTATACGCCCCGCCGTTTGGTAATGTGGCACAGAGAGTTTAAAACAGGTCAAGATGACAGTGCAGAAGAGTTTTTTGGCGCACCTTTGGCAGTCGCATATAAAGATGGTACTCCGACCAAAGCGGCTGAAGGTTTTGCACGTAAATGCGGCGTTAGTTTAGAGGAACTCAGCACGGCGAACAAAGGCGGTAAAGAGGTACTTTACTATAAAAAAGATGTTGCAGGAAAACCCTCAGCAGAATTACTTCCTGAGATTATATACAGTTGGCTAAAGTCACTTGACTTTGGCAAATCTATGCGCTGGGGCAGTCTGCATGAGAGTTTTATTCGTCCTATCAGATGGGTAAATGTGCAACTGGATGATACGCTTGTACCTATGTATATGTACGGGGTAGATTCTTCAAAAATTACCCGTGTGCATCGCATAGCAAACTTTAATCCTGTAGAAATCACAGGTGCAAAAGATTATTTTGAAACACTTAAAAATGGCGGTGTGACACTTTTTCAACAAGAAAGAGAAGAAAAAATACTCGGTGACATTAAGGCCATAGAAAAAGACAATAGTGTCAATGTTGAGATAGATGATGACCTTTTTGCAGAAGTTGTTGCTATTACTGAAAATCCTACAGCACTGCTTGGCTCGTTTGATGAAGCATTTTTACGACTGCCTCCTGAGGTTATTATCACATCAATGAAAGAGCATCAGCGTTATTTTCCTGTATTTAAAGATGGACAACTTGTGAACAAATTTGTAGTTGTTTCCAACGCGTTGAGTGATGATTTTTCTGAAGTTATAGCAGGAAATGAAAGAGTGCTTCGTCCTCGTTTAGCTGATGGACTTTTCTTTTATGACAATGACTTAAAAAATGGACTGAGTACCAAAGGACTTGAAAAAGTTGCTTTCTTTAAAGGTCTTGGAAGTGTTGCAGATAAAATTGAGCGTGAAGAAAAAATTGCCGATGCTTTATATGATATGTATCAGCCTGATGCTAAAAAAGAAGATTTAAACAGAGCCATAGAACTTGCAAAAGCTGACTTGATGAGTGAAATGGTATATGAATTTACAGAACTTCAAGGGCTTATGGGATACTACTATGCAAAAGAAGCAGGAGAAAATGATGCCGTAGCACTTGCTATAAAAGAGCAGTATCTTCCAGAGGGCGAAGAGAGTGAACTACCTTCTACTCCTTTAAGTGCAATCGTCGCTATGAGTATAAAACTTGACACATTACTCGGGCTGTTTAGTGTCAATGAAATACCGACAGGTTCACGTGACCCATTTGCCCTGCGTCGTGCAGTCAACGGCATTATCCGCATAGTGAATGAGTACGGTTTTGAATTTGACATCGTGAAAACGCTTAAAGAACTCTCTAAAAATTATGATGCAATTGATTTGGAAAAACTTGAAAACTTTATATTAGAACGTATCAGAAGATACTATAAAGTGAATCCGTCTATTATTGAAGCTGTTTTAGCATCAGATGAAAGAGAACTTCTTGCACTTGGCCGTAAAATAGCAGCACTCAATACTCTTGTAAATTCTGAAGGCTTTGATGAAGTGTCATCTACATTTAAGCGTGTAGCAAACATTACAAAAGACATCGATCTCAATGGTGACCTGAATGTAGATGAGAGTCTTTTTGAAGAAGAAGCAGAAAAAACACTCTATAAAAGATATAAAGAAGTGACTTCAAAAACATATGAGAGTTATGAAGAAGAGCTTGATGCGCTTCTTGGACTCAAACCTGAACTTGATTTGTTTTTTGATAGTGTTATGGTCAATGCAGAAGATGACAAAATCAAAAACAACCGTAAGGCATTAGTCGCTTCTATATATAAGAGCATACTCAACATTGCCGATATTAAAGAAGTAAGTATATAAATGTATGATATAGCCATAATTGGAGCCGGTATAAACGGCTGCAGCGTGGCATATGAATTTATAAAAGAAGGTAAAAGTGTTATTCTCTTTGATAAAGAGGGCATCGCAAGCGGCGGAAGCGGTGCCGCGGGTGCCTTTATATCTCCAAAATTTTCAAAAGCAGGTGAGCTCAAAGAGATGCTCCATGATGCATTTATCTACTCTTATGATTTTTATGATAAAAATTTCCCTCTAAACTTTAAAAAAGCACAACTTGTTCATTTAGCCAAAGATGAAGCAGATGATGAGGCTTTGCGCATTTATAAACAAAATACACAGCTCAATTTGCAAAATATTCCGGCTGATTTACAGCAACAATTGAGTGCAGAGGCAAAAAAAAGAGAAAATGTTTGTCTCAACGCGGGTGTCGTAGATGCGCAACGTGTTTGCAATGATATGTCCTGCGGTGCAAAACTTGTAAAAGAGAAAGTGGATACGCTTATATTTAATGATGATTTTTGGGTAATGAATGAAACCTACAGTGCAAAGAATGTTGTTTTAGCGACAGGTGCTTATGATATGGTTGTAAAAGAGCCCTATATTAAACTCCGCGGTGTTTGGGGACATCGTATAGATATTAAAACAACAACACAAAACCCTTGTTCTGTTCATCAATATGTTTCTATTTCACCTTCAAACAATAAAGGCGAGCTTGCTATAGGTGCTACGCATAATGTGCATTATCATCCCGAAAAAAATCAAGAGAGTTATGATGTAGAGCAGGGCAGAGCAGAGTTGTTAGAGAAAGCTGCACGAACGATGAATCTTGAAAATATAGAAGTCATAAAAGATTATACAGGACTGCGTTCAGGTTCATTTGATTATCTGCCGATGGTCGGTTCGTTGGTACTGTCTCAAGAAACGGTGCTTACATGTAAGGCTTCTTTACATGTAAAGAAGCCGGATTACTCAGAGTATGTTTATTATCCGAATCTTTATATGATAAACGGAAGCGGCGGATATGGTTTTGTTTTAGCACCATATCTGGCAAAAATACTGACAGAACATATTTTACATGGTAAAAAAATAAGTGAGAGAATCAGCCCGGCAAGATTTTTTGCTCGCTGGGCTAAAAAAAATAGTTAGATTTTCACTCTTTGTGGAGGGACTGTTTTAAAAATCTCTTTTACGGCATTTGCGCGGATTTCTCTGGCTTTTCCACCGGCAAAAGGTGAAAGGTAGTATGCCCTTTCTATACATTCATCCGGGTCATAATTGTTGTCATACATAAATACTACGTTTTTATCGAGTTTGTTGACATGTTCAGAGAGCGCTCTTACGTAAGCTATGATGGCTTTGTGGTGTCTGTCATATTTATTTCCCATGCCAAAAAATACAAACTTACCGCTGAGTCTGATGTTTGGAATATCTATATAATTTAACTGTTTGTCATAACGTGTAAGCTGTGTTGATGAGATCTTGTCCAGGTCAGCATCAAACTCTTCCAAAATAGGCGTCGGCTCAATATTTTCTCTGTTATAATTAAAAATATATCTGATTTCTACTAATTTGCCTTTGTAGTGTTCTTTAAAACCTGCATTGAGAACGTAATCTTTTGGGCTTTCATTCAAAGGAACAAACTTATCATATCTGTCAAATCCGTCTTCTTGTAAAAAACGGCTCATTTTATGGCCGACAGGGCTGACTTCTGGGTTGTATAAAAAAACGGTTCCTGCTACATGTTTACGTTTTTTTTTGAGCATATTCTCTAAATCATCAACGGTGATTTTTTCATCTTCGCTCTCATTTATGTACATGTACTGCTCAACCAAGTAGTCCATATCAAAGTTTGTAGAAAATTTTCCAAATACTTGCATTCATTATCCTGTTTGAAGTCTATCATTATTATTGGAATTATACTACAATTCTTACTATGATTTATATAGCTTTTTTAATTTTCACTTTTTTAATTCTAATTTTTGCTTTTTATCAATGGCAGTATTTTATGATTTTTAGACCTACGTATATTAAAGAGAGACGTTTATGCCAAAATTGTTCTATGCTTGGGGTAAAAACTGATGATGGTATAGAACTTGAAGGCGCAATCTATGAGCCTGCAAACCCAAAAAGTACTCTGCTTATGTTTGTCGGTCGGAGTCATGACGGCGTAGCACTTTTAAACAGACTTTCTCAAGTCTATCCAAAATCACGAATAGTGACATTTAACTACCGAGGTTACGGCAAAAGCGGTGGTGTCGCAAATGAGAAAAATATTTTACAAGATGGCCTTAAAATTGCCCGGCTGGTGCAGAAAAATTATGGTGATTTTTATCTTTTAGGTTATTCTTTAGGTTCTAGTGTTGCAGCTTTCGTTGCTTCAAAACATAAAGTATCAACTCTCTTTTTAATAGGTGCCTTTGATTCTATAGGACAGCTCTTACGATATAAATATGCCAAAATATCTTATATGGCAAAACTTTTACATTATAAATTTAAAACAATTCATTATATGGAAAGTGTAGAAGCAAAAACATATTTGTTTGTAAGCCGAGATGATGAACTTATTCCACTGCAAAATGCCAGAAATTTAAAAAAACATATAAAAAATTTAGTTCATTATGAAGAGTTTAATGGACTTTCACACACAGAACTGTTTTGGGATCCGCGTGTCATAAATAAAATTAATGAGGTTATAACATGAGTTTGGGATTTTTACTGAAAAAATTTGTTACATTCTTTGTAGAGCCTTTGGGTTTGGTTGTGACCTTGTTTGCAATTGGACTTTTTTTGTTACATGTAAAGAGAGTTCGCGCTGCTAAAATAATGCTTTCTTTAGGGTTGTTTTTACTGCTGTTATTTTCCTACCCGCCTTTTACAAATTTTTTGGTGCAAAATTTAGAAAATCAGTATCCGAAATTTGATTATACACAGAATGTAAAGTACATTCATGTTCTTGGGAACGGACACAATACAGATAAATCTCAGCCTATTTCTTCACAAATCAGTAGCGGAGGAACAAAAAGGGTACTAGAAGGTGTCATCATTCATAAAAGAATGCCTGGTTCTAAAATAATTTTTACAGGATATGAAGGAAAAACAGATACCCCAAATGCAGTAATGAATGCTAAGCTTGCCAATGCCCTTGGTATAAAATATGAAGATATGATAATTAACGGCAAGCCGACCGATACAAAAGAAGAAGCACTGTTTACGAAAACTCTTGTGGGCAATGAGTCATTTATACTGGTGACATCTGCAACACATATGCCGCGTGCTATGATGCTTTTTACATCTTTAGGTATGCATCCTATCCCTGCGCCGACAAATTATTATAAAAGTGAATTCAGAGGATATTTACGAGCACCAGATCCAGGTTGTTTTTTTATATCCAGTATTGCTATACATGAGTATTTAGGAATACTCTGGGCGAAACTAAAATCATAGAACTTATAAAAGTTTTTTCATAAGTTCTATATGATAGCTTTCCTGATAATTAATAAAATCAAAGAATTTTGAAAGCTCTTCATCTTTAATAGCATCACTGAGTTCTTTGCACATTACTTTTGCTGCTTCTTCTTCTGCTATACCGTCTTTGACAAATTGGTTTAAATCTTTGACGACATAGGTCATGGTATGGAGTTCTCTCGGAAGAGCCAAAATGCCGAGTTTTGCCATCATATTGCCAAATGATTTAAGGTGAAAGTGTGATTCGTCAACAAGATCTTGAAAAACGTTGAAATGGAGTACATCTTTTGTTCTGGCCTGCATATAGGCATAGATTAAAATAAGTTCATACTCTTTGTATGATTCTTCAAATAAAAAAAGTGTGAGTGCATCAATCTGTTCTTGTGCAAGATTTTTATCGTCCCATTTTCTTTGCATATTAAAGGCAGTCACTTCTTTATTATTTGCACTATCTTTTAAAACTTGAGAGAGATATTCCAAAAGGTAGGCGTCATCAGTTTTGATACGCTCTCCTAAAATATTTTCAGGGTAAAACTTTTGTATTGCTTTGATTTCTTCTTGGAGTGCTTCAATGATTTCAAAAACTGTGTTACGTTTGAACAAAACCATATCTCTGTCATAGTTATAATCTTCACCATTTTCCAATGCTTCTTGACCCAGCCACTTCATGTGACGAAATGCAATTTGAGAAAAATCATATAACCGAGATTTAATTTCTTCATTATTTACTGCAAATGATGCAAAAAGTATAGAGAGCCACAGTTCATGTTTTTCTTGATATGTCTTATTCATTTTCTTCATCCTTTGGCATTGCAGTTGATTCACAACTTTCTTTCATTTTAAATACATGTAACTCTTCATCTTCGCCGTTTTGTCTATTTTCATAATTTTTAAGTGATGCTAAAAAAGCCGTAAATACAATGTCTGCGCAAATCTGCTGTTGCGGCGAGAGTTGCCCCAGTTTATCATGCATTTTTTCTACAGCGGTATTTGCATACTCTGTGTCATTACCTTTTATCATTTGTGTAAACATTGAGCCGATAACTACTGTGTCTTGACAACCGTTTGTTGCAAATTTGACATCTTTTATAATGTCGCCGTCAAGTTTTGTATAAAAGATGACATACTCTTTTGTTTTTTCATCCAAAGCAACACCGACACCGTCTGCATCATCTAATTTTCCATAATTTTGTGGATTCATTAAATGCTCTAATACTTCAGGATTGAGCCCTTCAGGCATTTTTACATTTTCAAACATAATTACTCTCTTTTAAAATATTTATAATATAGATAAGTGTAACGAAAAAAGCATAAATTTACTCTTGAAAGTCAATCTCTTCCATTACACTTTCAGTAAAAAGATAATCAGTTTTTTTTGCTATTTGATGGCACTTGATACATGATTTTATTTTCCCCTCAAACCAGACGGTCGTTCCTGTTTTATCATATGCTCCGTACCACCAGTCATTGTTTTGAGGAGTTAATATGTAATTGTTGAGAGATAAAGTCCGTTGGCTGGGGCCGGTTTTATTTTGTAGTTGTTACTGCAGTTGAGTTGTTCTTGTATTTGTTGTGCATTGAGCGATAAAAGTGCACCGACCATTAATCTTATTTGACTTCGTAAAAATCCGTTTGCCTGAAAATTTAATACAACATAATCTTTATATTTGTATGCAAAGGCTTTATAGATGATTCTTGTTGTAGATTTTACCTCACTGCCTGTCTTCATAAACTGTTTAAAATCATGTTTACCGACAAAAAGAGCTATATTCTCTTGTATGTTTTCAAAATTTATATCCTTTAAAAAAGTCACAAAATCTTTTTCAAAGGGATTGCTTTGCGTCGTTTTTATGATGTAGCGATAGGTCCTTTTTTTGGCGCTGTATCTTGCATGAAAATCATCACTTACCGGTCTGATTCTCTTTACATGTAAAGCGTCATTGAGCATTTCATTGAGGACTCTTTTGAGTTTTTGTGTATCTTCCCAATATGGAGGCAGGTCGATATGGCAGACTTGCATTGTCGCATGCACTCCTTTGTCTGTTCGTCCGCTTGCGATTACTTTTTGCTCAATACCGAGTTTTTTTAAAACATTTTCAAGCTCGCCAAGAACCGTTTTTGATGTCTCTTTTTGTGTTTGCGAACCAAAGAAATGTGTGCCGTTATAAGCTAAATGTAGTGCTACTCTCATCTGTTTAAAACTTGTTTACAATGGTTTTTCTATAGAAAATATAGGTAGCGATAAGCCATGAAAGAGTGACAACTAAAATAGTATAGTATTGAAACATTTTTTCTAAACCAATAGTCATTCCATAGTATAAAACTATAGTTAAAAAGAGGTATAAATAGACTTTAGACTTTTGATGTCTGACCTGGACTATGCCGATGCTCGCAATTAAAAAAAGTGTTATCATAGGAAAAAGACTTAAGAGGGTGTCTTTAATAAGAACATGCTTCTTTCTGCCTGCATTCTCTTTTGAGAGCCAATATTGCAGAGGTTGTTTATAAGTTGTCAGATCCGCTTTGAGTGTATCATTTATAAGCATTGCTTTAAAATTGACTTGAGAAAACTTATTTGTAGAGTAACTGTAACCCTCACCGTCCATAAGTTTCAGGCGTAAAATACCTGCGTCGTTGATGACTGTTGCTCTTTTAGCAGCTATAAGTATCTCTTCATTTTCTTGTTTTTTGTTAAATAAAAATACTTTTGAGAAAGTACCATCTTTATCTTTTTCCCCGATATATAAAAGCCAGTCGCCAAAACTGTTTCCAAACTCACTGGCCGCAAGGTTGAACTTTGCTTCACTTTTTTTATAAGAGAGAAAGTTTTTTGATAAAACTGTTGTATGAGGAGAAACAACCAAAAAGTCAAAGGCTAAAAGCAGACTTAAAATAAATGCCGGTTTGAAAAAAGTTTTTACAATAAAGCCCGGCTCAATGCCCAATGCAAAAATAACAATGATTTCGTTGTCATTTGAGAGCTTAAATAATGAGAGCGTAGCCGCAATAAAAAAGGTAATTGGCAGGGTATAAAAAAGAATCTCAGGTAAAACAAAAAGGTAGAGTTTCCCCATTTCCCAAATACTGAGTTGAATTACAGCAGTGTAGGTGGAAAGTTTAATCAAAAATATGACCGATGCTATAACAAACAGCGGTAAAAAGATAGACATAAAAAGGGCAGAAAAGTTATTGAGTATATATTTTTGTAATCTTTGCATTAGTAGTTGGCCTGTATAAAACTTAGGATTTGGGAGTCATAAATATAGACTATAAATGTAGCAAGAGCTAAAAAGGGAACAAAAGGAACACGCTGTTCCTCTTTTGATTTATTTAAAACGAACAGCATAACAGGAAGCGCTAAGAGTGCTGAGAGAAAAATGGCAAAAAGACCAAGTTTTACACCAAGAAGTGCACCCATTGTAGCCGCAACCATAATGTCACCTTCTCCCATAGCTTCTATAAAAGGCGTTCTGTCATAGTGTTTGTTCCAAGATGTTTTTGTTTTTAATCCGGCTTTATAGACCGAAGATGTTAGGTAATATGAAAGTGCAAAACGCAGAAGTGTAAAACCACCTGCAAAGAGCAAAGCATTTTCAAGATTTATAATGACTCCATTTATGCTCCATGCACCCATAATAGCGAAGAAAATTGCCAAAAGGTTGAGTGAGTCGGGTATCATTTTATATCTAAAATCTATAACCGAAAGGGCTAAAAGCATTAAAAAACTTAGTGCTATAAAAAATGCCGGAAACTCTAAACCGAATTTATTGGCTATGACGACAAAAATAAATCCTGAGAGCAGTTCAACAAGAGGGTACTGCATAGAAATACTACTTTTACAGTAAGCGCACTTGCCTCGTAAGAGAAGCCATGAAAGCAGAGGAATATTGTGCCATGGCTTTAGCTTTTTACCACAAGATGTGCAGTGTGAAGCATCAAAAACAACACTCTCACCTTTTGGTATACGAAGAATAACAACATTTAAAAATGAACCAAAAAGTAAACCTATAATAAAAGCTATGCCAAGTTCCATCATTTGAGACCGCCAAATCGTCTTTCGACTTTTGTAAATTTATGTATGATTTTTTCAAGCTCTTTACATGTAAAGTCAGGCCAGAGCGTGTCTGTAAAAAAAAGTTCTGCATATGCTGACTGCCATAGCAGAAAGTTGGAGAGTCTTTTGTCTCCTCCTGTGCGAATCAATAAATCCACGTCTTGTTTGCAATCAAGTGCATTATTAAGCATTTCTACTGTGATGTTTTCATCATGCTTTTTTAAAGAATTGACCGCACGAAGAATTTCATCTTGTGAGCCATAGTTAAGCGCGAGACTTTGAACAAGACCGTCACAGTGGGCAGTTTTTTCTTCAACCATTTGTATCGTCTTTTGCAATGATTTTGAAAAGGCCCGTATATCGCCGATAGCTTCAAATTTGACATTATTTTGTAAGTATGAAAGAAGCTCGTCTTTGAGGTACTTTTCTAAAAGTTTCATCAAAAATTCAACTTCAAGACGCGGTCTTTTCCAGTTTTCTGTTGAAAATGCATAGAGTGTCAAGCGCTCTATATCTTCATCATTTGAGCAGTAGGTTGTGATTTCTTTGACCACTTTTGCACCTGCCTCATGCCCTTTGACTCGTTTTTTGCCTTGCAGTTCTGCCCAGCGGCCGTTGCCATCCATGATAATAGCAATATGTTTGGCTTTGTTCATCATCTACTCTTGAAGTTCTTTTGCATTTTTTACTATTTCAAATGAAACACTCAGTTTATCATCTCTAGGCAAGAGGACATCTTTGTGTGCTGTAATAAATTCGATTTCATTGTCATCACTGCCAAAGCTTTGCGCATTGTCTAAAATATTTAAACAAACTCCGTCAAGCCCTTTTTTCTGAAGCATTTCTTTGGCATTTTCTTTTGCTTTGTCTTTGTCTATTTCAGCTTTAAAACCTATGACTGTTATACCTTCTTTATCAATAGAACTTAATATATCTATATTCTTTTTAAGGCCCAATTCCCATTTTTCACCTAAATTCTCTTTTTTGAGCTTGGAATCTTGTGGAAATTCAGGAACATAGTCACTCACAGCTGCCGCCATAAAGAGATAAGGTTTCTTTTGGATTACATGTATATGTTCATCTCGAACAAGTGTAGGTTTTGAGAGCTTGCCTTTTTTTGCAATGCGTATAGAATCTACCAGATACTCAAGCATTTCCTCTGAATCTTCGACTTCTATTTTATGCATATTTACAGGTAAATCACTGTCAAATTTTGTCGCAATGAGGTTTACATCCGCACCTTTTAAGTAAAGTGCAGTTGCTAGTGCAGATGCCATTTTTCCACTTGAAAAATTTGAAATATAACGCACTTCATCTATCTTCTCAATAGTACCACCGCCCGTAACTATAACGCGTCTATGCTCCCAAAACTCTTCTTTGAGCAGCTCACGGCAAGTTTGATAAAAAATGTCTAATGGCTCAGCCATAGCACCGTCACCGACTGTTTTACAGGCAAGTTCTTTTGTCTGAGTCTCTAAAATAGTATAGTTTGAAATTCCAAGCATCTTCAGATTTGCCTGTGTTATGGGATTTTCAAGCATATTTGTATTTGCTGAAGGAGCTAAAATTTTCATACCGCTAAATGCAAGAGCACACTGCAATAGCATGTTATCAGCAATGGCATTGGCAAGTTTTGCAATTGTATTTGCAGTCGCAGGCGCAATGACCATAATATCTGCCCATTCTGTTGTTTGAATATGATTATGTTCATTTGCCCAAGATTCATTCGTATCATCAAGAACTTGATTGGAAGTGAGTGTTTCAAATGTAAGCGGAGCTATGAATTTTTTTGCACTTTGGCTCATCACGACTTTTACTTCTGCTCCTGCTTTAACGAAGTTTCTAACGAGTTCAAGTGTTTTATATATAGCAATAGAACCTGTCACTGCAAGGAGGATTTTTTTATCTTTTATTAAATCATTTGGTATATTCATTGAAAAATCTTTATTTTTTCTTGTATTTTATCCAAATATACTTAGAAATAATAAAGAAGCCTTATTTATTCATTAAGCTATGGAGTTGTATACTATAAAAAAAGGGGGATATTATGAATCATAATGAACAGATGAAAGAGTACTATAAAAGGTGTGATATCGGCCTAATAAAGGGGCACTTAAAGGAGTTGCTCACAAAAGCCAAAGAGGAAATAAAACAGATAAAAGTTGAAGATATTGACTTGGAAAATATGGTTTTGATTGATGTCAGAGAAGCCGATGAATTTGCCAGTGGTGTCATACCCGCTAAGTCTATTTTTACTATTCCAAGAGGTAAAATTGAATTTGCCGTTGATGACAAGCTCGTTAATTTGAGTGATCATCAAATAGTTTGCTATTGCCTTAAGGGTGCCAGAGGGCTAATGGCTGCTAAAACATTAAAAGATTTAGGTTTTAGTAATGTTGTAAACCTTGAAGGCGGAATAGAGAGCTGGGTAAATGCAGGTAAAGAGATTAAAAACTATCTTGGTTATTTTACTCTTTGTACAAACACCACTTTTAAGTAGTCGCTTTCTTTAAACTTCTCTGCCACGCGAAAATCTTTTGGCAGAGAGTAACTCTCTTGCACTTTGTATTTTATTTTTAACTCTTTAAAAGCTTTGTCTATAAAGCCTCGAAAAGTCATCATACTAAAGTTAGCAGCATTGGTGGAAGCGACGATAATGCCGCCGCTATTTGTTATTTGTATGACTTCTTTGAGGAGTTTTACATAGTCTTTGCTTGCACTGAATGTATGTTTTTTTGAACGTGCAAAACTTGGTGGATCCACGACAACCATATCAAAAAGAAGTTTTTTTCTCACGGCATACTTGAAGTATAAAAAGACATCTTCAACAACGATATTTTGTTTTTCTAAGTCAATATTGTTAATGCTGAATTGTTCTTTTGTTTTAGGCAGGCTTCTTTTTGCCAAATCTACACTTGTTGTACTTTTTGCACCGCCAAGGGCTGCAAATACAGAAAATGCACCGGTGTATGAAAAGGTGTTGAGCACGGTTTTGTCTTTCGCATATTTGTCACGAATGGCTTTTCTTACATCTCTTTGGTCTAAAAATACCCCGACCATCGCTCCATCATCCAAATAAATTGCAAATTTGGCACCATTTTCCTTTACATGTAAAGGCCGTGGTGCTTCTTTGCCGCAAACAAAGTCATTGTTATCATCAAGATATCTGCCTTTTGTATCAAAACGCTTTTTTTGATAGATGCCTTTAAAATCGACACTTTGTTTAAAAGCTTCAAGTATCATCTCTTTTAGCTCATATATTCCTATGCTGTACCAGGTAAAAAGATAATACCCTTCAAAATAATCAATACTCAAGCCGCCGATTCCGTCACCTTCGCCGTTTAAAACTCTAAAGGCAGTTGTTTGCTCGTTAGCAAAAAAATCTTTTCTGTAGGCTAGGGCGGCTTTTATTTTATGTTTGAAAAAATCTGTGTCTATTGCTTCATCTGCTTTGCGTGAAAGTACCCAGCTTTGGCCTTTGTTTTGAAGACCGTAATAGCCTTTGGCAATAAAGTTTTTTTTCTTGTCAATTAGCCTGAGTATGGAACCTTCTTGTGTTATTGTACTCCAATCTTCAACGCATTCTTTAGATATAAGAGGGTAGCCGTTTTTTATCTGCTCTATAAAGTCGGATTTGAGTGTGAGATCTATTTCATTTTGCATTTTTGTCTCTCAAGTTTGTCATAGAGGGTAAGCATATTTTTATAGTCTTGATGCAATGTCGTGTCTATCAAAAATTCTTCTCCCTCTAGTATACCAAGTGCTTTATCTACCTGCTCTTTTGTAAAAACATCATATAAAGCCTCTTCATAATCTTCAAAATCAAGCTCCATCTCTTTGAGTCTAGCCAGCTCTACAACAAGATGACCAAGTTGGTTTGTACCGTACTCTAACAGTTCAAGCGCTTCATCATACTCGCCTAAACGCAAAAGAATTTGTGCTTTAAACTCAGCCATAGTGAAATTTTGCTCAAAAATTACGCCGATGTACTTTTCAACATTGAGTGAATCTTCTAAAGATTCAATATTTAGCATAATTTCCTGCGGGTCATATTTTGTAAAGTTTAAAACCATATCACGGATGAGTTTTCCGTTGTTTTTGTTGTTATAAATCAAATCATCGATGGGGTAAACCTCCGAAACACCCGGTACAATGATTTGGCATGAGTAAAAGCCCAAATAATCATACTCTCTGACATAAAATTCTTTGTCCATTTTTTTGAGAATGTCTGTGAGATAGTTGTATTCATCTTGTATTGCGTTGCCTGCATAACTAACAGGTGTATACTCAAAACTTTTTTTGGCACTTAAAAAAGGAAGTCCGAGTTTGCCGTTTGAATCTACAAAGTGCGACTCAAGGTTAAAGCTGTCCGCAACAAGACTCATATCAAATGTAGGCACTTCAAAATTGTCAAGATTCTCTAACGAGCGTCCCTGCATAAGCTCCGTCATAGTTCTCTCAAGTGCAACTTCTAAAATAGGGTGTGCACCAAAAGAAACAAATAGGGTTGCATTTTCTGGATTTATAAGCGAGATGGCAGTCACTGGAAACTCTCCGCCAAGAGAAGCATCAAGTACCTCTATTTTGTAGCCGAGTTTTTGCAACGCCTGTACATCTTCATACACTTTTGGGAAACTTTTTACGACTGCATCAGGGAATTTTGGCAGAGCATACCCGTTTTTTATGATGGCAATTTTCGCATATCTCTCAAATATTTCACTTAATGCCTGCACTCTTGCCTCAAGTGGTGTATTCCCCGTTGCCAAACCATTACTCACGTAGAGATTGCTCAAAATATTTAGCGGAATAGGAACACGCTCCTGAGTGGATTGCTTGATGAAAGGCAGAGCAACAATTTTGTCCTCATAGTCGCTATTAAAGTCTACTAAGTCTTCAGGTGACAAATTGCCTTCAGAGTTGTAAACGGACATCAGTTCATCACTGAGATATTCTTCGTGAAAATCCAATGCAGCTTCATCAGGATAATATTTTTTATTTGGCAGATGAAAATCTATAAAAAAGTTATTTGTCTGTAAACGTTCAATGTATTCACCTAAAGCACTTGCCATGGAAGCATCACTGAGCACGCCTTTGCCGTTAGAGTAAATATGTCTCGGGGCTTCTTTTGAGCTGAGATTCACTGAGTAGCAGTGTGAGAGAGGATTTTTTTGTTCTTGAAAAACTGTTTCGCACCCTACATCAGATAAAACGGCTTTCATGGCAGATATAGACTGTTGAAGCGGAGCCTCTTTAGATAGAAAATTCATTAAATATTTGTCCCTGAGTTATTTATTGCAATTATATCCAATTTGCTTAAGTTAAAGCTTCTTTGTATTTGGTAAGTTTTTCTTCAAACTTCATACTTGCATGTGCGGGAGAGGTTGAAGGAAGCAGAATCTTTTCAATATCTAAATCTTTGTATTTTTTGTTAAAAATCTGCTCCGCTTTTTTGCCTGTAAATAAAATAGTTTTGATGTTTGGGTATTCATTTAAAATCTTTTCAAAATCATTGACTTCAATATTTTTAAGGTTTGTATCACTGGAGTTGTTTGCTTCACGCTGCAGGCTTGCAGCACTGTCAAAAAGGGCGATATGATATTTTTTGCATAGTGCAATTTTATCTTCTTTGGTTTGTATACTTTCACCAAAAATCTGATTCAAAATTTGCCAGAATTGGTTACGTGGATGCGCATAGTAAAAACCCTCTTCAAAAGATTTTATACTCGGAAATGAACCAAGAATAAGCACTTTTGAATCAGGAAATATCACGGGTTCAATAGTATGGTGTTGTATCATATTCTTAATATTTTTCACTTGGGTTAGTACTTGACTTAGTTTCAGACTGCGTCATTTTCGATAAAACTGATTGCATTTGCTGTAACTCTTTTCCAAAATTAGCCCAATCATTTTTTTGCAAGGAATTTAAAGCATTATTATAATGTTTAAGAGCTTTGCGGGCTTCAATAGAAAGCACATTTATTCCTCTTATATGTTTGCCTGTTGATTGTTGGGGATTCATCATCTGATCAGTAGTAACACCAAATACAGCTTTAAGTGCTTCATCAAGTGTTTTTCTCATTTTCACTTTTTCTTTAAATGCCACAATAACTCTTTTCAATTGGGGAATTTGACCTTCTTCTGACTGCAGGTACACAGGTTCTACATAAATAAATGAATTTTTTATAGGAATAACCAGCTGATTGCCTTTGATAACCTTTGAACCTTGCTGACCCCAAAGAGTCAGTTCAGCGGAGATGTCCGGCTGCTGATTGATTCTGGCTTGAATTTGCATCGGCCCGTAAATAAGCTTGTCTTTAGGCAGAGTATAAACAATTAGTTGACCATAATTTTGGGCATCACAGCGAGCACATAGCCATGCATTCATATTGTCCTTTTTTGAAGGAGTAAGCGGTATCATTAAAATAAATTCTTCATTTTTTGTATCCGGTAAACGCATAATAATATAATAAGGGAACATTTTTTCTTTTCCGTAACTGTATGTTGCGTCTGGAATTTCCCAGTAATCTTCCTGATTGTAAAATACCTTTGGGTCGGTCATATGATATACATTGTACATTTTAGTTTGAATATTGAACAGATCTGTTGGATAGCGGATATGCTCTTTTAGAGAGTGAGGCATGTCACTAAAAGGCTTGAACAGTTTAGGATATATTTTTTCATACGTTTGAACAAGCGGATCTTTTGGGTTAATAACATAAAGTGAAACATCTCCGTTATAAGCATTAATTACAATTTTTACGGAGTTGTTAATGTAATTAATCCCTCTTTCCATCGGGTTTTGATAGAGCGGTTCCGAATAGGGGAACATATTGCTTGTGGTGTATGCATCTTGTATCCAGTAGAGGCTGCCATCTTTGCCAACAACCGGATAAGGCTGAGTATCAAAAGAAAGAAACGGAGCAAGCGTTGCAACACGTTGCCTAATATTTCGGTAAAACATAATACGACTTTGGTCGGTAAGATAACCTGTCAAAAGAATATTGATGTCAGAAAACTTCCAGGCATATACCAGACGCCTCAAAAGAGAAGAAATCTGTACTCCTCCTTTTCCTGCATAAGAGGCATAAACATTGTCATCCCCTTTAGGATAATCAAATTCTTTGGCTTTTGTGTTTACCAAAACGAACTGCTTCGTTTTTTCACCGTAATAGATAGCCATTTGCTTAATATTTAGGTTAACGGATGTCACAGGGGGAATGTCTTTTACAATAAAATTAGGCATTCCATTGGGAGTGATTTCATTGACAGGGTTCATCACAACACCATATCCGTGGGTATAAATCAAATGGTTGTTTACCCAGGTTTGTGCCCGTGCAGGAATTGCTGATTCAGGTAACTCTCTGGCTCCCATTACAACTTCGGTGTATTTATGAAAATGATAACGGTCAACCAGTACACTATTAAAATTATAATACAAACGAATCTCCTGCAATTGTTTGTAGGTCTGTATTAAAGGTCTGCGGTCCCATAAGCGAATATTTTTAATAGTATTATGGTTCTCCAAGATATCTTTATAAGTAATATTCTGATCAACAGAAAAAGGTTTAACCTTGATTTTATTTAAACCGAAAGCTGCACGTGTAAATTTTATATTATTTAAGATATAAGGTGTTTCTTTTGTCAGCTCATTGGGTTTTACGATATATTTCTCAATCATTACCGGATAGATCGACACAAATCCTACCCAAACTAAAACCCATATTCCTAAGGCAGAAACAATAATTTTTATTTTTTTATAAAAAGGATAAAAAAATAAAAGTAGCGTCATAATCAAACTAATCACAAGAATAGTCCAATAAGCTGGAATCTGTGCATGAACGTCCATATAAGAAGGTCCATACGCAACACCATTAGAAGAATATAAAAGATTATATAACTTTATAAAATAGTGTGCAGAAACGCCCAATGCAAAAAAGGCGGACAGTTGGATTAAATGGTTTTTTGCCTTCGCGGCAATGTTGAATTTTCTAGCAGTATAATTAAATGCATTATCAATGTAATAAGAGAATAAAACAGAAATAGAAGTAATTATAACCATAAAAAGATACCAACTTACAACAAATTGATACACCGGAAGAGTAAAAATATAAAATCCTGCATCTTTTTTAAAAATAGGTTCTTTCAAATGAAAAGAAGACGGATAGATAAACTTTAAAAATTCATTCCAATCTGCAGAGCCGTAAGAACCCATAAAAATAGCAAAAAAGAAGATAACAATAGCCCAGAACCAAGTAATTGTTTTTCTCTGAAATAGTCGTAAAATTTGTTGTCTCGGGTCATCCTCTGCAAGCGGAATGTTATTTCTGCTTTGGCTTCCTCTATGATATGCAAAATAAATGTTGATGCCTGAAAAGACAATGAAAATAAAGAAGAATATAGTAAATAATGAGATCTTAGTTAGGAGAATAGTATCAAATACAGAATCATATCCCATGTTCTTAAACCAAAGCCAGTCGCCATAATAATTAAAAAACAAGCCAAACAGGTAAATAATAAAAATTGTAAGAGTCGTAATAATAATTGGTTTATTTAAGTTTTTCATAATTTTAGTTTCCTTTAATTAACATCATTTTTGTTTTCTAGTAGTGTATTTTTTAAAGCCTTATAAATTGCGCCCATAAAACTATCTCTTTTGGCTTTGAGTGGGAGAGGGCGGCAGGCTTTTAGTACGCCGTAACCCAGACGCGCCATCAGTACGCCATTTACTATGCCCTGTGAAGCGGAAGAGGAAGCTTTGGCTATAAGTGAGTTGTGCATAGTTTCGTTTGCATACTCTTGTGCAAGTTCTGTTGCACCTGCAAAGAAGACATTGAAAGCACCGTGTTTGAGCAGGACTACGGTAGAGTAGACACTTGGTTTGTAGCCATATAAAACGGCTATCTCTTTTGTGAGTAAAAAACTGCGCCAGATGATTATCATCGCATCAAGCAAGGCAAGAGGAGAGATGGCTGTAGAAATGGCAGCTTGGATGGAAGCGTTTTTGATTTTTTCTTTTGCTTTTGTGTCGATGAGGCTGAGTACCTCTTTGTCAAGGTCATCATATATCTCATAATAATCATATGAATTGTTGATGCTGTTTTGCAAGACTTCTATCTTTGTCAGGATTTTTTCATTCGTGTAATTTTTTGCATATCTATCAAGCAGTTTTCTTGTCATCGGGATGATTTGTTTGTTAGGATTTTCTTTTTGCAGGGCATAAAAATTCTGCATCTTTTTTGCATTTTTGAGTGCTTTTATATCTTTGTAGTTTTTGTAGCTAAAGAGTCCGAGTGAGAGTGTTAAAAGTGTGAGCCCGATGAGATAGAACATATCTAAGAGTGATTTACTTTGGTAGAGTGACTCTAGATTTTGCAGCGCATCTACTGTGAGTGCGATAAACAAAAAAGTGATGAGCGTAACGAGGATGCCACTTAGAGAGCCTAAAAATCTTATGCTTTTTTGAAGAAAGTTTCTTTTTTCTTCGAGTTGCGTTTGGGAAAGTTCTAAGCTTTGCTCTTCTATCTCTACACCGCCTTTAGGCTCAGCAACAAAAGGTTTCAGGGTTTCTTGTTGTTGTGACGCGCTTTCTTTTACTTTTTGGCTGAATGGTTTGATACTCATAACAGATCTCCTATGAGTTTTCTAATGACTCTGTCCATATTAATATGCGCAAGGGATTCATTTTCTCGGTATGGCTTTTTAGGTGGCAGAAAGTTCTTATAGCCGTATTTACTTGTGTCAAATTCTGCTTTACTTGGGAAGCGTATGGGCATTTTGCCGGGGTAAAGGTCATGCATCTCGCCGTCTTCTTCTAAAATACCGCGGATAAAAGAGAGAGTTTGTCCTTCGTACTTCTTCTCTATTGTTACGGTGGATTTTAAAGCGGCAACTATCTGGGTATTTGTTTTGATATGTGAGATGTCGAGTTCTTTTTGCAGGTCGTCTATCATATCTACTAAAAGTGCGCTGAAGTTGGCGTGCTGTGAAGCTGCGACCTGGTCTGCTTTTGTAGCACAAAAGAGAACTTTTTTGATACTTGGGCTAAACCACTGTGACAAAAAGTTTTTGTTTTTGTGCTCATAAAGTGCGAGCATACTTTTGAGTCCGTTTTTCATATCACTGTAACAATCATAGCCGTTTTGCAAAGCTTCAAGAACATCCACCAACACAACTTGCCGCTCAAAACCTTTGAAATGCTCAAGCTGTATATCTTTGACGATTTCTTTGACATATCTGTTGTAGCGTTTCTCATAACTCTTAAAAAGCTCTTTTGCTGCGTTTGGAGGCAAGGGAGCAAAAACAAGTATCGGGTCATTTGCCAAATCAGAGGGCATGATGAATCTTCCCGGTGTGAGTTGGGAGTAGTGATTTTTTTTGAGATGGATGAGAAGTTCTTTATACTTGTTATGTAATTTTAGCTCAACTTCTTGTGTATTTATTTTGGCGGTCAGCGAATCCAGTGTTGCTAGATATGCTCTTGCTTTGTCATCATCTACACTGTGAAGCCAGAGCATAGTTTTTTGTGACCATTTTTTATAGTTCATCTCGAGTAATGCCAAATCAAGCAGCCATTCGCCTGGATAATCAATGAGCTCTATTTCAAAGGTAGAGTTGCCTAAAAATGCAAAGCGGCTTTTTGTCTCTATCTCCAAAACTGTATGGGTGATTTCATCTGTTCCTTTTGTCCATCTGTGTTCTTGTTTGAGCTGATGTATAAGAGTGTAGTAGTCAAATCGTTTTGCATTTGCCAAAGGCGGTTTGATAGTTGTCTTAAAAGGCGGATAAGAGGCTGTGACACCGAGGATTTTATCTTGATATAAAAGCTGATCGATGAGTGAAGTGATGAAGACGGTTTTGCCCGAGCGGCTCAGTCCTGTGATGGCGATTTTAACGGAGTTTGAGCTTAATGAAATGTTGGGTAAATTAAGCAGATTTTTTAAAATTTCAGTTGCCATACAGTACCTCTTTATTTGTCTAGTATATCATCATTTTAGTATACTATAACTAATAAAGAGAAATATTTGGCTAGTGTTTCCCAAAAAACTTATAATAAAAGTCTTTTACAAGGCGCATTTTTGTTCGGCTTAGGACGAGGTTTCCGCTTTTTATTTCTCCGCTTGTAACCGTTGTTCCTGCTGCTATCATTACATCATCTTCTATAATGACTGGTGCTACAAGCTGAGAGTCACTGCCTATGAAAACATTTTTCCCTATGAGTGTTTTGTATTTTTTGACACCGTCGTAGTTACATGTAATGGTTCCTGCGCCTATGTTTGTGCCTTCATCTATCTCGGCATCGCCCAAGTAACTTAAATGACCTGCTTTTACACCTTTGAGTGTTGATTTTTTTACTTCAACGAAATTACCGATGTGTGTGTCTTCTATGTTTGAAAGTGGTCTTAAATGAGCCATCGGTCCGCAGTCTGAGTTTTTCATAATGCTGTCTTCTACAACGCTTCCGGCTTTTATGTGTGAGCTTATTATTTTACTCTCTCCTGTAATGCGGCAGCCGTTTTCTACTGTGCATTCACCCTCAAATGTCACGCCTTCTTCTATATAGATGGTCGAGGGAAGCTGCATGCTCACACCTTCTTGCATCCATTTTGTGCGAATTCTATTCTGCATTATATTTTCTGCATCTGCAAGGTCTTTTTTGGAGTTGACACCTTTGAAATACTCTTCATCTACAAGCAAAGGAACGATGCTGCACTCGTCTTCATTTGCCATCGCTATAATATCGGTAAGATAGTATTCCTGTTGCGCATTGGCATTATTTAAATCAGGAATGTATCGCTCTAAAATCACTTTTGAAAAGGCATATACTCCTGCATTGACTGTTGTGACATTAAGCTCTGCATCATCAGCATCTTTTTGTTCTACAATGTATTCAACATGATTGTTTCGTATAATGACGCGACCGTAACCGTTAGGGTCCTCTAAATCAAATATACTCATAATGATGTCCGCGTCCATTTCTAAAAAACCTTCAAGCGACTCTGCGGTAATAAGCGGCATATCTCCGTTTAAAACAAGAACTTTTTCATTTTTTGGGCTGACATTTTTTAGTGCGCCGCCG
Source organism: Sulfurimonas autotrophica DSM 16294 (assembly GCF_000147355.1). Taxonomy (NCBI): domain Bacteria; kingdom Pseudomonadati; phylum Campylobacterota; class Epsilonproteobacteria; order Campylobacterales; family Sulfurimonadaceae; genus Sulfurimonas; species Sulfurimonas autotrophica. The sequence continues at coordinate 1,250,344 of NC_014506.1, read as the reverse complement.
GTTCCGGGAAAGTTCTGCGCATCTTGTATAACAAAATTTATATCATCAAAATATTTATGCATTTCATCAATAACAGCTTCTTTTTGGTGGGCAACTACTACTGTAATATCATCAGAAATTTTACGGGATTCTTTTATAATGTGGTAGAGCATAGGTTTCCCGCTGATCGTGTGTAAAACTTTTGCCTTTGATGATTTCATACGGCTGCCTTTTCCGGCTGCTAAAATTATAATACTTATATTTTCTTTTTTCATTACTGCTCTTTGGTTATTTTAATGCGTAATGTTACCATTATTTAATTATAAAGTGTATAATTCCAAACTTATTTACAATAAGATATTTTAGAATAAAGAAGAATTTCCCCTTGAAAAGATTTACACAAACACAACTTATCATCTATGTCAGCATATTTTTTATTTTATTTGACAATTACAGCTTTTTTCATAACGTCTTGCAGGTTTATCCTCTCAATTGGCACAATATCGGCTTTTTGATTTCGCTAGCAGTTATTATTGTGTTTTTTATGATATTTTTGCTGAGTCTGTTATGTTATAAATATACGCTTAAGCCAATTCTTATTACGCTGTTACTTATATCATCACTCACAAACTACTTTATGAACAGCTATCATGTCGTTATTGATGCAAGTATGATTAGAAACACACTGCAGACAAACATGCATGAATCTCTGGACTTGGTAACACTTAAACAGGTTTTATATTTTGTCTTTTTGGGTCTTTTACCTTCATATTTCGTATACAAAGCAAAGATTGAGTACAGACCCTTTAAACAAGAACTTTTAGCACGGTTAAAACTCATCGGACTCTCTTTGGCAGTTATCATAGCATCCGTCTTTTTATTTAGTAAATTTTATACATCATTTGTCAGAGAACATAAACCCCTGCGTTATACAATAAATCCGGCATACTGGATGTACTCCATTGGAAAATATATCAATTTGACCTTTAACAGCGGCGAACTTGTAGTAAAACCTATAGGACTTGATGCAAAAGTAGTAAATGATGACAATCGTAGTAAATTGGTGATTATGGTTGTCGGAGAAGCAGCACGTGCAGATCATTTCAGTCTTAACGGATATGAAAGAGAGACAAACCCGCTGCTTTCAAAAGATGATATTGTAGATTTTCCGAATTTTTATTCATGCGGAACGTCTACAGCAGCATCTGTACCTTGTATGTTTTCAAAGTATAACAAATCAAGTTACAGCTATAAAAAAGGTATCAGTACCGAAAATGTGCTTGATGTTTTAAAGCATACGAAAGATGTGGCAATACTCTGGCGAGATAACAACTCTGACTCAAAAGGTGTGGCACTGCGTGTACCGTATGAAGATTATAAAATTCCAAAGAACAATACTATTTGTGAAGATGGTGAGTGTAGAGACGTAGGAATGCTTGTCGGACTTGATAAATTTATAGAAAAAAACAAGAACAAAAATATTTTAATAGTTTTACATCAAATGGGAAATCATGGACCTGCATACTATAAACGCTATCCAAAAGCGTTCGAGAAATTCACACCTACATGTAAGACGAATCAGCTTGAAGATTGTACGCAGGAAGAGATAAAAAATGCGTATGATAATGCAATTTTATATACGGATTATTTTTTAGACAAGACGATAGATTTTTTAAAAAAATATGATAAAAAATATGATACAGCCATGATATATATGAGTGACCATGGAGAGAGTTTAGGCGAGGGAGGTGTTTATCTTCACGGGCTTCCTTACTTTATGGCTCCTGATGCGCAGGTACATATCGGTGCTCTTATGTGGTTTGGAAAAAATATGGCAAAAAGAGTAAATGAAAAAGCATTGAGAAAAAGAAAAGATGAGAAATATACACAAGATGATTTGTTTCATACGCTTTTAGGACTCTTTAATGTAAAAACAAAAGAGTACAATAAAAAGATGGATATTCTAAAAAATGAACATTAATCAACAGCTTGTCGTTACCTTTATAGTACTGCTTTTTAGTATTGTATTTTTTGGTATCACTGATGTTGATCTTAGCTTGCAAGATGAATTTTTCAATTTTTCGACACATAAATGGATTCTTTTTTGGGGTGAAGAGCCTTACAAATTTATATTTTATGACGGAATTAAAAAACTCTTAATTGCCTTTGCTGTGAGTTTGTTAATTGCACTAATACTTTTTAGAAAAACAAAATTAGTCAATGACTATAAAAGAGGAATGATAATTGTTATTTTATCAGCTATTTTTGTTCCGCTAATTGCAAGTTCTATAAAAGGCCAAACAAATATGCCTTGCCCGAAAGATGAAGTAAGATACGGTGGTATATACCCAAGAACGGCAGTATGGCAAAATTACACGCCGGAGTTCAAACTCCACCATGAAAAAAGTAAATGCTGGCCTGCAGGACATGCAAGCGGCGGTTTTGCACTCTTGAGCCTTATCTTTTTATTTCATAAAAGAAAACACAAAATTATTGCCGGTACTTCTGCTTTGGCAGTCGGCTGGAGTATGGGGCTGTATAAAATGATTATAGGTGATCATTTTTTCAGCCATACAGTTATAACGATGATTTTGGCATGGTTGATTATTTTACTCATTGCAAAGATAGTCAATAAAATTTACTCTTTATAATTATTGTGCTATTATAATGTAATTATAAATTTTTTAGGGATTAAGTTTAAATAAGAGCGAGATTGTAGCAATGTTATTTTCGTTCTAGTCAAATTATTTTATGAGGAGCATAGCCTTAGCTACGCGACGATTAAAATCATTTGACTAGGGCTAAAAGAACAAGATAAAATACGGTTTTATTTGAACTTGATTTCTTAAATAAGGTTTTTGGATGGATTTAGGTACGGTCATTGGTATTGTTTTGATTATGGCTCTTTTGCTTGGAGCCATGACAATGGGTGTTGGTGTCGGTGCATATATTGACATTCCTTCTGTTTTAATCGTTGTCGGGGGTAGTATCGGGGCATTGATGATCTCCTTCAAACCTGCTCAGATGAAAAAATTCACTAAAGTATTTATGAAAGCTATCAAACCTGGCGAAGAAGATATTGGTGAGCTTATTAAAAAACTTGTAGAGTTTGCAACTAAAGCGAGAAAGGACGGTATTTTGGCTTTGGAGAGTGAGGTTAACAATGAAGAAAATGAGTTTTTGAAAAAAGGACTCTCCATGGCTATTGACGGTAGTGAACCTGATACTATTCGTGATTTACTTGAAATTGATATGGAACAAACAAGTACACGCCATAAGGTTTATGCTTCGATTTTTAATCAGTGGGCAGGACTTGCGGGGGCAATGGGTATGATTGGAACCCTGGTTGGTTTGGTTGCCATGCTTTTAAATATGGCAGATCCTTCGGCAATCGGTCCATCGATGGCAGTTGCACTCCTTACAACAATGTATGGGGCAATGATTGGTAATATATTTGGAACACCGATTTCTAATATTTTGAGTATTAGAAATGATGAGGAGACTATGCTCAAACAGATGATACTTGAGGGTATTATGTCTATTCAATCTGGTGATGCACCTAGGGTTCTTGAAGCGAAACTGCTTGCATACTTGGCACCTGCTGATCGTGTAAGTCAGTTTGAATAATGGACATTACTAATGGCTAAGCAAAAATGTCCTGAATGTGAAGAGTGTTTGCCGGCATGGTTGGCTGCATTTGGAGACTTGATGTCTCTTCTTTTGTGTTTTTTCGTTTTACTCCTTTCTATGTCAAGTATGGACGCAAAAAAGATTTCAGAAGCAATCGGTTCACTGTCAGGCGCTATGAGTGTACTCGAAGGCGGTACCCAAACTGAAATTTCGAAAAAAAGAATGCTTGAAGCTACGCCGATAGATATTCAAGATGAAACGAGTGAAATTGTAAATAGAGTACAGCAGGCTGCAGGTGATGCAAATGAGATGATGGAAAAAACACAATCTCCGGCAATTACTATAAAAGAAGCTCAGGATGGTTTTGTTATAAAACTGCCTGCTACGCTTTTATTTAATCCCGGAAGTGCTACGATAGAAAATCAGGATGCGTTATTATTTTTAAAACGAATTACTTTGATTATTCAAGAGTTGCCAAATGATATGCTAGTTGATGTTCAAGGGCATACTGATAATACGGGTCCTGGAGCAAACAGCCCATATAAAGACAATTGGGAACTCTCAACCGCAAGAGCTTTAGCAGTACTCCATGAACTAATTTTAGATGGAGTAGATCCGGCACGTATGAGTGCTACAGGTTTTGCTCAGTATCAGCCAATCGCTACAAATGCAACTGCAACAGGAAGAGAAAAAAACCGAAGAGTTGAGTTGCATTTTTACGGTAAAAAAAATGATGAAGCCACAAATGTAAACAATTCAATTTTAGATAAGACAGCTGAGAAGAAATGATAAGAGGTCTATTTTTACTTTTAGCACTAAGTGCTTTGACATTTGGTGCGCAATCTCCGGTTATCCCTACTATGAATTTAAGCCTTTCAGCACCGGATACGCCGCAGCAGCTTGTTTCATCCCTTAATGTATTAGTTGTTCTTACATTACTTTTTTTAGCACCGGCTATGGTGCTTGTAATGACAACATTTACCCGTTTTGTTATTGTATTTGGGTTTTTACGTCAGGCACTCGGTACACAGCAGGTTCCTCCGACACAACTGCTTGTTATGCTCGCAATGATTTTGACTTTTTTTGTGATGGAACCCATAGGAACTAAAGCTTATAATCAGGGTATTAAGCCATATGTAGCCAAAGAAATAGGCTATGAAGAGGCCTTCACAAAAACTACCTTGCCTTTTAAAAACTTTATGATTAGAAATACCAGAGAAAAAGATTTAGCACTCTTTTTACGCATACGAAAAATGCAAAACCCTAAAAGTGTGGCAGATGTACCTTTATCTATTGTGATTCCGGCATTTATTATCAGTGAGATGAAAACCGCTTTTGAGATAGGTTTTTTACTCTTTTTACCATTTTTGGTTATAGATATGGTTGTGGCATCTATTTTGATGTCGATGGGTATGATGATGCTGCCTCCTGTTATGATTTCTCTGCCTTTTAAAATACTTGTATTCGTATTGATTGACGGTTGGAATTTACTTATAGGTAATTTAATCTTTTCTATAAAATAAATATTTTTTTAAGGATACAAATTGGATTGTAAATATTTTGGCGAATGTGGTGCCTGTAGAGTTTATGAAAATGGATATGAAGCACAGCTCAATGAAAAATTACAGATAAACAAAGAACGATTTGCTCCTTATTTTAGTGGAGATATTTCTGTGTATAAATCTTTGGATGAGCATTATCGTGCAAGAAGCGAGTTCAAAATATGGCATATTGATGATGATATATCATATGCAATGAATCATATTGATAAAAAAGGTGTGGTTCTGATAGATGAATGTCCGCAGGTGAATGAATATATTGCAGCACTTATGCCTCAACTTCTTTCTGCAATTAAAGTAAATGATATAGATTTTAAACTTTTTGGTGCAGACTTTTTAAGTTCAAGTTCCGGTGAGATAGTTGTTTCACTTTTGTATCACAGGGCTTTAGATGTAGTATGGCAGGAAAAAGCAAAAAAAATTGCACAAGATTTGAATATATACATCATAGGCCGGTCACGTAAGCAAAAAGTCATAATCGGGCAGGATTATATAACTGAGACTTTACATGTAAACAACGATGTTTATAAATTTAAATATATAGAAAATAGTTTTACTCAGCCAAATCCAAGGGTAAATGAGCAGATGATTGCATGGGCTGCAGCCAAATTCTCAGATACGCAGGATGATTTGCTTGAACTTTACTGCGGTGCAGGAAATTTCACGATTCCATTTGCAAAAAAATTCAACAAAGTACTGGCTACTGAAATATCTAAATCTTCTATCAATGCAGCAAAAGCAAATATGCATTTAAATGATGTTCATAATATAGAATTTGTACGCATGAGTGTTGAAGAATTTGTTGATGCGCTTGAGGGTGTGCGAGAGTTTAGAAGAATGAAAGATATTGACATTAAGAATTATACCATCAACTCTATCTTTGTTGATCCTCCAAGAAGTGGAATGGGTGAGTACTCATGTAAGTTTGCTTCAAGATATAATCATATAGTATACATATCATGTAACCCGCAAACATTGTTGGATGATTTAGATATATTATGTAAAACACATGACATTACGGATATGGCACTTTTTGATCAATTCCCATACACGCATCATGTTGAAATGGGTGTAAAGCTTATAAAAAAAGGGTTGTAATGAAATTTTTACTTGTTCTGATTTTTGTGTTGAATCTTTATGCAGATGAAATACAACGTATTGACTCTATTGTAGAAGATATTACTAAGCTGCGTATGAATTATCAAAAATCTCAAAAGGAGATAAATATCTATAAAAATAGAGTAAAAACTTTGGAAAATGAATTAAAAATAGCCAATAATCTTTTAAAAGCCAAAGAAAATAATATAGTAAAAATCAAAGTAAAAGAAGTAAAATGTTTGAATAATCAGGAAAATGTTTTTCCTAAATTAAAAATGCGTACTAAAATCATTCATACAAATGCCAGTGCATATCGTTTGAATAAAAATGCACCTATATATAATGATATCAATGGTATGAAAATAGATGAATGGGAAAAGGGCACCTCTTTTACTTCAAATCAAAAAACAGACAAATTTATAAAAATTACAGGATATTTTAAAAACAGACAGTGGGTAAAAGCTGAAAAACCTTTATGGATTGATATTAATGATGCTTTTAAAAGAGACGTCAAATGAAAAAAATTTTAATTATCAGTAGTGGACCAGTGGGTGATCATTTCATTCAAAGGGTAACCGAAACATATTCAAGCGAAAATATCTACTATATAATACAAACAAAAGAAAAAGAGTTTAAAGATGCAAATCCGGCACGCTTTAAATTTTATGAGTTTGATCCTACAAGTTTTTATAAATTGGCAAATCTGCTGAAAATGGAGTTTATTCAAGTTATTATAGCTATGGATAATCAAATCGAAATAGAAAATACTATTAAAAATATTCGAGTAGTGAAAAAACAACTACGTGTTGTTGTTTTGAATCAATGGAATATGACAAATGAAGATGCCAATGTTGTCTTAGTGAATGCTAATGAGATTTTAGCATCCCGTTTACTTGATTATCTGCCAAATGTGCCTGTTATTGCGCAGAATGTGGGGATAGGTGAGGGTGAAATTATGGAAGTGCTTGTTCCATTTGGAAGTTCTTTTGTTTACCGTCATATCGGAGTTATTGAACAAAAAAATTGGCGCATTGTAGCTATATATAGAAATCGAAAACTCATTATGCCTTCGCGCAGGCGTATGATACAGCCAAATGACACACTTCTTCTTGTAGGTGACCCGGCAGTATTGCGTTCTGTATATAAAGCCATTAAACGCGAACTTGGACAGTTCCCTGAACCTTTTGGAACGAATATTCTTTTATATATAGATATGAATATTATAAATCATTCAAATATTCCCGGTCTTGTCCGCCGTGCGATGTATATACATGAAAAATTCAAACATGAACTTATTATAAAAATTGTAAATCCTTCTGATATTGAAATTATTGAAGATATCAAAAGTTTAAGAGATTTGGATGTTGTTGTAGATATAGATTATGACAGCAATGATTTACGTGCTACATTTTTGCATGATGTCAAATCATATCATGTCGGTTTAGTTATCGTCTCGCGCGAGATGTTTGCTGATTATCATGTAAGAAAATGCTTGTATGACGTACATGTACCGGTATTAAAACTTTCAGAAAAATCATTTTCAAAGGTTAAAGATGTCGCTTTAATACTCTCTGACAATAGGGATTTGGAAAAGATTTCCGCAACTATTTTTGATATTTCTGAGCAGCTCAATTTCAATATAGAACTTTATAATTACATGAATGAACATCAGGAGGAGAAAGAGCAGGTAATTGAGCATTTTTATAATCTTTCGACTATTTTTTCCAAATCAATCAAAGTTTTTAAAGAGAGTGAAAATCCAATCCGGGCATTAAAACAAAAAGAGAATTTTGTACAGATTATTCCTTTCACCAATAAGCTTACAATACGTCATATTTATGCTCTTTTTTCTATAGACAGTGAAAAGTTATACTTTAAATTAGACGATTATCATCAAATATTTATACCTGTGCAACTCTAAAATACTTTAATTTAGCCCTTTTTTAGCAAAAATTAAGTATTATCTATCATCTTATAATTTTGGATAGAGAATGCAGGTAAACATCCCCTTAAAACAAGTAATTGATAACTCATACGACATAACAATTGATACAATTGAAAAAAAACATTTTGATAAAAAAGTAGCAATTGTGACAAACCCGAAGGTAGCCGGACTTCATTTAGCGTATTTACTTTCAAAAATATCGGCAAAAGAGCTTTATATTATCACTGTACCTGATGGAGAAGAGTATAAAAATCAGGCATCAATTGATTTGATTTTAGAATCCTTATTTAATCACCGCTTTAACAGAAAATCAATGCTTATCGCTTTCGGTGGAGGGGTCATAGGTGATATGACAGGCTATGCGGCGAGTATATATCAGCGCGGTATTGATTTTATTCAAGTGCCGACAACTCTGCTTTCACAGGTAGATGCAAGCGTTGGTGGCAAAACAGGTATAAATAACGCTTACGGAAAAAACTTGATAGGTGCTTTTTATCAGCCAAAAGCTGTGTATATTGACCCTCATTTTTTATCGACACTGCCAAAAAGAGAATTTGGCGCGGGTGTTGCCGAAATTATTAAAATGACAGTGACTTTTAACAAAGATTTTTTTGAGTTTTTAGAAAAAGCAGATTTGCACGACAAAAAAGTTTTGCAAGAAGCAATTAAGCAGGCAGTAGAGACAAAAGCAGAGGTTGTTGCCAAAGATGAAAAAGAGCACGGACTTAGAGCCGCGCTGAATTATGGACATACGTTCGGACATGTTATTGAAAATGAAACAAATTATAAAACTTACCTACATGGCGAGGCTGTGGCAATAGGCATAGTAATGGCAAATGAGACAGCAGTTGCTATGGGTCTGATGAGTGAAGAAGAAGCACAAAGAATAAAAAATCTTTTACAAAAATATAACCTGCCGACTTCTTATGTTATAAAAGATGTAAACAATTTTTATGAAACATTTTTCTTAGATAAAAAAAGTTCAGATGCCTCTGTGACCTTTATCGTTCCCATAGGTATTGGCGGTGTTAAGATCACAGATGCAGTTGACAAAGAGTTGATTTTGTCAGTACTCTCTAAATTTGGAGAAAATTGATGCCAATACACTCGTTTATCTTTGCAGTACTTATCTTTTTTGCATCTTTAACGCATGCAGAAGTTTCAGATACAAATAAGACACAGGCTGATTTTGACAAACAACAATTGATTGCTCAAAAGATTAAAGATTATCAGTACTCTTTAGAAGCTATTGAATCACAAATTTCTGATGAAAATATGTGGACAAAAAGTTATTCCTCTTATTTGACATCTTTAGACGTCAAACAAAATCTCGAGGCCATTAAAAAGAGAATTAAATATCTCTCAAAACACTCAAAAACTGCTGCAGATAAAGATGAACTTATAGGTTTGATATCAAAAGAAAATATTTTGGCATCACAGATTGATAAACTCAAAGGCACTGGTAGTTCTGCACCTTTTTCAGATTTAATCACACCGCCAAATATTGATAAAGTACCGGAAATTCATAATCCTTTTGATATTTTAACCGGTCTTTCTATGATTAAAACACTCAATGCAAACCTCGAAGAATACAAGAAAAAAAGAGAGAGCTTAGTTGACTTAATTGATGAATTAAAACAAGAAAACGAAATTTACAAAAAGATTTTACAGCTGCAGCCTGATAATAAACAATATGCCCAAATTTATAAGAATAAACAGACACAGTTGGAGATGTTTGAGCGGGCATTGGACACTATGAATGTTACAATGGATGTGTATCAAAAACGACTCGATATTGCAGAAATAAACATCAACAAAGGTATTGAAAAGCAGGTATACCGACTCATCAAAATCGGAACAGCGATTCTGTTTGTATTTTTTATATTCTTTCTTTTAAAACTGGTCGTAAAAAAATATATAACAGATAATGAACGTTTTTATATGGCAAACAAAATTATTACATTTACGAACTTTACGATTATTATTTTGATCTTGTTTTTTAATTATATGGAAAATGTATCATATCTTGTCACTATTTTAGGGTTTGCATCAGCCGGTATAGCTATTGCAATGAAAGACTGGTTTATGTCCATTCTCGGCTGGCTTGTCATAGTTTTTGGGGGCAGTATACATGTAGGCGACAGAATTCGTGTAGATATGGAAGGCATGAAATATGTCGGTGATGTTTTAGATATTTCACTATTGCGTATGACTATTTTGGAAGATATTACGCTGACATCTATTATGCACAACAGAAGAGCAGGGCGTATTATATTTATACCTAACAACTATGTTTTTACAAAGATGATTGCAAACTATACGCATAATTCCCTCAAAACAGTCTGGGATGGTGTAAAAATCACTATAACGTTTGATTCAAATCATAAAAAAGCGATGCATTTGGTTAAAGAGATTACAAAAAAATTCTCCAAAGGTTATACGGATATAACAAGAAAACAGCTCAATAAACTCAGACAGCATTATAATCTCAAAAACACGAACGTTGAGCCGAGAATCTACTCTTTTATAGAGTCAAACGGTATAGATATAGAAGCCTGGTATCTCACCAATGCCTACGCGACATTAACGCTAAGAAGTGTAATTTCAACGGAAATTTTGGATGCTTTTAAAGAAGCGGATGATATTACCATAGCATACCCTACACAAAAACTTCATGTATCTATGCAAAGTGAAGCACCGAGTGAACATAATGGAGAAATAGTCTAATGCGCAGTAAAACAAGTGCCCTTGGGGTAAAGAAAGTATATTTTAAAACATTTGGCTGCAGAACGAACTTGTATGATTCTCAGGTGATGATGAGTTCGCTCAAAGAGTATGAAATTACGCAAAATGAAGACGAAGCTGATGTCATTGTTATAAACTCCTGTACGGTTACAAACGGAGCCGATACTCATGTTCGTTCATATATTTCACAGATTGAAAAGAACAACGGTGGGGCAAAGCTTTTTTTAACAGGCTGCGGTGCACATACGAAGGGAGAGTCTCTTTTAAAAGAAAACCGTATACACGGTGTATTCGGTCAAAGTGAAAAACAAAAGATAGATACACTTTTGGCAAAAGAGAAACCATTTTACGAGCCTGGTGATTTAAATCATATAGATGATATGGTTGTCGATGAATTTGTAGGTAAAAGCAGAGCCTTTATAAAAATACAAGAGGGCTGTAATTTTCGCTGTTCCTACTGCATTATTCCTTATGTGCGTGGTGATGCACGAAGTATGGATGAGAACAGAATTTTAGAGCAGGTTGCAAGACTCGCAATTAACGGTTTCGGCGAATTTATTTTAACCGGTACTAATGTCGGCAGTTACGGACAGGATACAAAAACTTCCTTGGCAAAACTCATGAAAAAAATGTCACAAATCCGTGGTGTAAGACGCATACGACTCGGCAGTGTCGAGCCTATTCAAATTACAGATGAATTTAAAGAGATTTTGGATGAGCCGTGGATGGAAAAACATATGCATATAGCTCTGCAGCATACCTCGCCGACTATGCTTAAATTGATGAATCGAAGAAATGTTTACAAGCAGGATAAAGAATTGTTTGAGCTTCTTGCAGACAAAGGTTACGCGATAGGCACAGATTTTATAACAGGGCATCCCGGTGAGAGCGAAGCGCTGTGGCGTGAAGCTATGATAAATGCAAAAGATTTGCCTTTGACACATATTCATGCCTTTACTTACTCAAAAAGAGACGGTACGCCTTCTGCCGTGATGAAACCCGAAGTTAATGGAAAAATCGCAAAAGAGAGACTCCATGAACTTCAAGCATTGATTGCAGATAAGAATTTTGATTTTAGAAATGCCTATAAAGGGGAACTTGAAGTATTGATAGAGTCACACAAAGACGGGCTTTATCATGGTTTTGACCAGCATTTCAATAAAATTGTTGTAGAATCTAATGAAGATCTGGTCGGAAACTGGATTAATATAGAGAAATATGAAGTAAAAAAGGACTTCAATTATGCCAGAATCTAAAATAAACAGAATAGCCATTTATGTATCAGCATTTATTATTATTATTTTGATTTTATTTGCTCTGTTGAGGGATAATGCAGATGCAATCACCCTAAATCAGGCAAAAGAATTCTTAAAAAGCCACAGTGTACAAAAGGTTGTAGCTACTAAAAAGTATGTGTACATCAAAACAAAAAACGGTTATTATAAAATTCCCTCTTCTCAGGTGTCTCCGAATATGTTTGTTGATTATAAAGTGGAAGTGGATAATGAGTCAAATATATTGATTTACCTGCTTCTTTTGGTACTTTTTTTAGGGCTAGGCTCTTTAGTTTTTAGAATGTGGCAAAAAAAATCTTTAAATGAAATTTTTTCTTCAAATAGATTAAAATCTAATTCAGCTGCCGCGCCGAACAGTATGGTAAATACACAGATAGAAGCTATAAAAAGTGATGTAAGCTTTGATGATATCGGCGGTATCAGCGATGTAAAAGTGGAGCTTGAAGAGATAATTGATTTTATGAAAAATCCAAAACGTTACAAAAATTTTGGTGCCCGTATGCCAAAAGGTGTTTTACTTGTAGGCCCTCCGGGTGTAGGAAAAACGATGATAGCCAAAGCGGTGGCACATGAGGCCGGTGTACCGTTTTACTATCAAAGCGGTGCTTCATTTGTACAAATATATGTCGGTATGGGTGCAAAACGTGTTCACGAACTTTTTGCAGCAGCGAAAAAAAATGCCCCTTCTATTATATTTATTGATGAAATAGATGCCGTAGGTAAAAAAAGAGATGGCAACAGAAATGATGAAAGAGAAGCAACACTTAATCAGCTTTTAACTGAGATGGACGGTTTTGAAGGCTCAAGCGGTGTTATCGTAGTAGCAGCGACGAATAAAATTGATGTGCTCGATTCGGCACTGCTGCGTGCAGGACGTTTTGACAGACGTATTTTTGTAGAACTGCCGACAAAAAGAGAAAGAGAAGCGGTACTACTCAAATATTTGCAAAATGTACCACATGACTTAGATGTCAAAATAGTAGCAAATATGACAGTAGGATTTAACGGTGCAGCCTTGGCAGCTCTTGTAAATGAAGCGGCACTTTTGGCTTTAAGACAGAATGATTTTCATGTAACTTTAGAACATTTCGAGCAGGTCAAAGACAAAGTTATATTTGGAAAGAAAAAGCTGCAGATGCTTAATGAAAGACAAAAGGCATTTCGCGCGACATATCAGGCGGGAAAAGTTGTTGTGGCAACCTATTATGATATAGCCTTTGAGAAGTTGATGCTCTCAAATGAAAAACTGACACCTGCTACGGATGAACCATTCATAAAGCAGGAATTGGAGTCCCGCGTTAAAATGTTTTTGGCAGGAATAGCTGCTTGCGATATAAAATATAATGAGCATGCAAGCAGTGCAAAAGATGACTTGGATGAAGCAAAAGAGCTGGTGGAAAAAATGTGCAGAGAGTACGGCATGGGCTCATCACTACTGCCTGATGAAAAAGAGCAAAAGTTACTTTTAAAAAGACTGTATGAAGAATGCAATGTACTGCTGGAGTCTCTTTTAGGTGTTCTTAAAAAAGTCGAAGATGTGCTTTTAGAACGTGAAAGCATCACTAAAACAGAAGTAAAAGAGTATTTAGATGAAGTTCTTTAGCGGATTTTCTTTAAAAAATGAAGCAAATTTTTTTGATGCTTACATGTATAAGAGTGATTTTTCTGTCTGCGGCTTTAGCTATGGAGCTATAAAAGCATTTGAATATGTGTTAGGACAGGTAGAAGAGGACAAAAGAGTGGATACATTACAGCTTTTTTCTCCGGCTTTTTTTCAAAGCAAAGATGAAAAGTTTAAGAGGCTTCAGTTGATGGCATACAGAAAAAACGAAAATATATATTTAGAGCAGTTTATAAATGCCTGTTTTTTACCATATGAGAGAAAAGACGTAGAGCGCAGTGTGACGGTTTTAGAAGAGTTGGAAGAACTTTTATATTATGAGTGGGACATAGAAAAGTTAAGTGCATTAAAAAATGCTGGGGTGGTTATCGAGGTATATCTTGGCGGAAAAGATCAAATAGTCGATGCTGATGCTGCAAAAGAGTTTTTTTTTGATGTGTCAACGGTAACATACATAAAAGATGCAAATCATTTTTTGCAACTTTCTTGAGATGTGACCGTATATAAATATGTAAAATTCCAAGGGCAAATCCTCCCTTCGGTCTGAGCCTTTCCATGTTACATATTTATATACTATATTCACGACAGTAGTATCTTTTTGCTAGATGTGAAAAATAAAATAAAAAATTTAGGAAAAACAATGAGTGAAATAAAAATAGGTGTAATAACAGCAAGTGACAGAGCGAGTAAAGGAATATATGAAGATATAAGCGGAGTAGCAATTCAAGATACAATGAAAGATTATCTTAAAAGTGAATTTGAAATAGTTTACAGATGTATTCCTGATGAACAGGATGTTTTGGAAGCAACGATGAAAGAGTTGTGTGATGAAGCAGGGTGTTGTTTGGTTGTTACAACCGGCGGAACAGGTCCGGCACTTCGTGATGTGACGCCTGAAGCAACCGAGAATGTATGTGAGAAGATGATGCCAGGCTTTGGTGAGTTAATGCGTCAAGTAAGCCTTCAATATGTTCCAACAGCTATTCTTTCCCGTCAAACAGCAGGTATCCGAGGCAATAGTTTAATCATAAATTTACCTGGAAAACCAAAGTCTATTCGTGAGTGTCTTGATGCAGTTTTTCCGGCAGTTCCATATTGTATTGATCTTATTGAAGGCCCATTTATAGAAACAAATGAGGATGTTTTAAAAGCATTTAGACCAAAATTAAAATAAAATAATGTTTTGAAGTAAATTATTTTAGGATAATTATTATTATGTCGTATAAATACAAGTGAAAATATTCATTCTTTTGCTACAATGGAGTTAAATAAAATTTAACCGGTGATGCATGAAATATGAAATTTTTCCACCTGATGCCAATCTAAGAAATATTATTAAGCATTATATAGTCGTATATGATGTAAATTTGCTTAATAATATGCTTTTTTTACCAAATGGTGGAAACTTTCTTGTTTTCAACAGAGGTGTACGTGGATATTCTATTCTTCATAATAATGAAAAATATCAAATTCCAGAAGGTTATTCTGTCAGTATAAAAACAACCAAATCCAAAAAATCTGTTTTGGATTTAGTAAATATTCCAGCTATTGAACCAGCTGCACTTATCTTGGTTGAACTTTTACCAATAGGCTTTTATAAATTGTTTCAAAAAGATGCTTCTTGTCTAAATAATAAGTATTTACCTATTGAAAATACTCTGATTGAAAAATATTTTTCAAAGTTATATATGCATAAAAGTTTGAAACAGGACATTAGTTATTTGAATGAATCTTTACTGAAAATGTATAATGATCATAGTAATTCCAAAGAATGTATTGAAGATATTTTAGAAAAAATTGTAGAATATAATTATGAAGTTACTGTGGATGAACTGGCAAGCGAGTTTGCCTGCAACAGGCGTACTATAGAGCGTCAATTTAAAAAATTTATTGGTATTTCTCCTAAAAACTTTATTTTTATTTGTAAATTTTATCAAACATTTATGGCATATATCAAAGATGGAAAAAAACTTAATGATACACAGTATATATATAATGACAATGCTCATTTAAATAAAGTATTTCATAATATAGTAGGGTACTCTCCCAGTCAGATTTTTGATGATATTAAAAAAAATAACAATCTGAATGTATATCAACTAACGGTAGTAGAAGTATAACGTTGTGGATAAGGTCACTTTTTCTCACCACTCAAGTTTTAGAGGAATCCCTAATAAAGAGATAGTAGATGAAGAAATAAATAATACGCTGCAATTATTGGCAACTATTACAGAGACCAGTGTTGATGAAATATATATATTTGATACAAATACATTTTATTTTTTATATATAAATAAATCAGCTGAAAAAAACCTTGGCTACACTTTGGAAGAAATTAGAAATTTTACTCCTGCAGACATTTATATAAAAATTACTATAGGGAATTTGAAAAAACTGTTATATCCTCTTTACAGCTCAGATAATAAGTTTATAAAGCTCCAAGTAAGACTACAACGAAAAGATTTTTCATTATACTATGCTCAAATAATTATAAAAAAAATTCTTTTGCCAGAACGTGAATATTTTGTTGCGTCAGTGACTGATACTACACAACAGGTTATATTACAAAAAAAATTGAAGAATTTGGCTACGAAAGACAGTTTAACCGGCATTTACAATAGGCATAAAGCAAATGAAATTATTGATGAAGAGATAATACGACAAAATAAATACAATAGTCGTTTTGCTGTATTGATGCTTGATATAGACTACTTTAAATCAGTAAATGACAGCTATGGTCATGATGTTGGGGATATTATACTTCAAGAGTTAAGTAAGCTTATTCTGCAAAACACAAGAAAAAGTGATAGGTTCGCAAGATGGGGTGGTGAAGAGTTTTTGGTAATTCTTTCTCAGACAACAGCTGAAGGTGCATTTGAATATGCACAAAAATTAGCAAATATAATCGCTTCTTATAATTTTACACAGGTATCTGTTCTTACTGTAAGTATAGGTGTTTGCGTGTATAAAGATGGCGAAAGTAAAGCAGAACTTTTAAAAAGAGCAGATGAAGCTCTATACATTGCTAAAAACAGAGGTAGAAACAGAGTTATTTTTAAGAGTAATGATGACACGGTTAGATCGTAATTCTGATGCCGATTGGACAATGGTCTGACCCTTCTATATAGTCCAAAATAAAAGCATCTTCAAGATTTTCTGCCAAGTCTTCAGATATAAAAAAATAATCAATCCTCCAACCGACATTTTTTACTCTTGCATTAAAACGATACGACCACCAGCTGTATGCATCTTCTTTATCTCCGTGAACATACCTGAATGTATCTATATATCCAT
The DNA here is from genome assembly GCF_000147355.1 of Sulfurimonas autotrophica DSM 16294. Classification (NCBI taxonomy): domain Bacteria; kingdom Pseudomonadati; phylum Campylobacterota; class Epsilonproteobacteria; order Campylobacterales; family Sulfurimonadaceae; genus Sulfurimonas; species Sulfurimonas autotrophica. The sequence continues at coordinate 1,233,178 of NC_014506.1, read as the reverse complement.
GGTTTAAAAATTTATCTATCCATTCTCGCTCAATCGGTAAAAAACCTGATGTTTTAGAATTCGCTTTTGGGTTTTTTAAATCAATTTCACGGTGTGCAGTATTGACATCGCCGCAGACAATAATACTTTTTCCTTCATCTTTAAGTTGTTCACAGTAGGCTAAAAAATCATCATAAAATTTCATTTTATAAGCAAGGCGTTCTTCATCTTTTTGGCCGTTTGGAAAATAGACATTAAAAAGTACAATATCCCCATAATGCGTTTCTATGATGCGTCCCTCATGTTTGGTGTCTATATCATTACATGTAGAGGTGTAATCACTTTTGAGCATACTATATGTTGCTGTTCCGCTGTAACCTTTTCTCTCTCCTGAGTTAATAATTACTTCACTAAACTCTTTTTCAAACAAATTGTCCGGAATTTGCTCTTTTTGTGCTTTTATCTCTTGCAGGCATAAGATGCCGGTATCTCTTTCATCTATCCATTTAAGAGCTTCTTTATTGGCTACAGCACGTATTCCATTAACATTCCAAGATATTATTTCTATTGAGTCTGACATTTGTGTTCCATTGCGTGTGTTTCGAGTAATTATTCCACTTCAAAGTAGAAGCGGAATGAGAAGATAAAAAGATGAGATTAAACGAAGTCTACTTTTGCTAAGTGATGGTTTAATCCAAGTTCAGCCGGAGTACAACCGAGTGCAAGACCTACCATTTGCTGCATATGAAGTACCGGAAGTTCTACTTCACGACCGATTGCTTCACTTGCATGTGCTGTTTGTGTATCTAGTTTAAGATGACATAACGGACAAGGTGTTACCATCCAGTCAGCATTTCCATCCATTGCACCTGCTATTGCATTTCCTGTGAGAACTGCAGCAGTATGTGGAGCTTGAAGCTCAACGTGAAAACCACAGCATTTGTTCTTTTCATCATAATCAACTGTTTCACCGCCGCAGGCGATGATTAAGTCATCAAGAGATGTAGGATTATAAGGGTTTTCTACAGATTTGTGTGTCTCATTTTGTAACTCGGAAGGGCGTATATTATGACATCCGTAAAATGGTGCAATATTAAACTGGCTTAGAGGCGTTACGACCATCTCTTTGAGTTTATCAAGACCGAAATCATCAATAATTGCATATAAAAAATGTGTAACTTCAGAAGTACCTTTGTACTCCAGTCCCACTTCTGCAAGCTTTTCATTGACTTTTGCTTTAAGTTCTTCATTGTTATCGAGTCTGTGTTTTGTCATAGCAGTATTAAGCTGACAAGTATTACAGATAGTCACCATTGTAAGCCCGTGTTTTTCTGCATAGGCAATATTTCTGGCATTTAATACCAAAGATAAAAAGTCATCATAATCTTGAAGATGAGATGCCCCACAGCATGAAGCTTCTGTCAATTCTACAAGTTCAATTCCAAGTTTATCCGCAACTGCCATAGTTGACATCATTTGCTCAGGAGTACTCTGTTTTGCTGTACATCCTGTAAAAAGTGCATATTTTAATTTTTCCATTTTTATTAACTCCTAGAACTTTGCAGTTGATGAAGATTTTACAAGTTTTTGAATTTCATCAAGATTTTCTGATTTTGTTATGCCCCATGGCGGAACGATTTTACCTTTTGTAAACATTCTAAATGCTACCGGTAAGTGTTTCACGATTGCCGGGCCTTCCGAGTAAAGAACAAGCCCGCCTTCATCAAGTACACCGTTTTTCATAATTGATTTTTTGAAACCAACTGCATGACGAACTGCAACATTATTTTTAGCTATACCTTCTTGGAATGCCATTTGGTGCAGTTTTGTGATTTTTCCGATAGGGTTGATCTCTTTTGGACATGCTTCAGCACATTCAAAACATTTTACACAATCCCAAACACCCTGTTTTTCTTCATTGACGTCTGCAAGTCTTGATGTAGAATTATCACGTACATCAGCAGAAAAACGGTACGCTGCAGCAAAAGCGGCAGGACCGAAGAAGTCTTCATTTACTTCAACGGCTGGACATGCATAGTGACAGGCACCACATTGAATACATAAGTCCGCTTCGTCGAGTTTGTCAGCATCTTCAGGTGATACAAGGTTTTCACTTTGAGGATTTTCATCAATCTCAGCGACCAAATACGGCGTAACAGCATCATGTTTTTCCCAGAAATCCGCTTTATCAATAATCATATCTTTGATAACTCTTTTTTTGCTGAGCGGTTCTATAACAAGTTCATTTCCAAAAAGTTCAACCATATCATTCATGCTCTCTTTACATGCAAGCGTTGAACGGCCGTTTACTTTTATAGCACAGGCACCACAGATACCGTGACGACAGCTTCTTCTATATGAAAAACTTCCGTCATGGTCCCATTTGATTCTGTTTAATATATCTAATACAACTTCTTCTGAAGTCACTTCCATGTCATAATTTTCATAATATGGAAGGTAGTCTTCATCAGCATTAAAACGAAATACTTTGAAGTTTACTTTTTGTGTAGTAATTTTATGTTCTGTACTCATAAGTTATCCTTAGTAATTTCTTTCTTTAAGTTCATGTTTGCCAAGAACAACATCCATATAATCAAGTGAAACTTTTCCATCTTCATCCATGTATGCCATAGTGTGTTTCAAGAAGTTTTCATCATCACGTTTTTCAAAATCTTCTCTGTAATGTGCACCGCGGCTCTCTTCTCTGGCAATCGCACTCTCTACGATAAATAGAGAGTAATCAAGCATATGCCCGAATTCTAAAGCTTCTTGGAGTTCTGTATTAAATACTTTTGATTTGT